>NZ_JAAVVW010000002.1:0-300000 GCF_023910625.1 Limnohabitans sp. | reverse complement strand
CGTCGTTGAACACCATCAGCTCGGGCAACTGCGCCAAAAACTCCAGTACATTACCGCGTACATATCGGCGGTCCAATACATCCAGGCTGTTGCCTGTGGCGCGGCCAGGTGTGAGCGGCAGCACTTGGGCCACCACATCTTGCGGGTCCATGGGTGCGCCAAGCGTTTCGACTTCTTCAATGTCCTCAGCCACATCGCCTTCTGCCAACAGATGCCAGTTGGTGATGGCGATCAAGCCGTTGCCTGTGGCTTTAAGGCCGATCTCGTTTTTGCTGCACACGTTGCCACGCACAAAGGCAAACACCGATTCGCGGTGCGCCTCGGGGATGAACAGGTCGGCAAACTTGGCCATGTCGGAGCTGGAGAAGTTGCGCGAGCCGTTTCCACCCGGAACAAGCTTGCCGCAAAACGCATCGAGCAGGCGTTCATAAACGATCAGACCCGGTGCCACCACCATGAATTGGCGCGTAAACCTGGGGTCGTCAATGCCTTCGGCCAGTGCGGCGGTTTTGTTCAGAAGCTGCCAGATCATCAGCGCTTGCAGCACCCAGGTCTTGCCCGTGCCCGTGGCCATCTTCAGGCAGTATTTCGGGTGCCCATGCTTGTCGGCAGACACTTCATTGAGTCGTGTGCCCGTCAGCAGCGCATCGGGCGCGGCGGCGCGGTACAGGTCCAGCAGTGTCCAGCGGTCAAGGCCTGAGCCCAGCACCTCGTGCGCCACGATGGCGTTCAAAATGGCCTGCTTTTGTCCGACGTGAAAGTTCAGGTTGCCTCGGGCCATCACCATGTCTTCGCCAAACCACCAAGCCAGCAAATCGGCGGTGGTGGGTGTGACCAGTTCCAAAATGTCTGCTGCGCCCGATTCAAGGCCCTGACAGAGTTGGTTAGTTTTGGCGGTCAGGCCTGCGGCCAGGGCCAGTTGCTTGTCTGAGTCAGTCATGTGGATGGCTTGGGTGGCTGTTGCGCAGGGTGTTGAAGGGGTGTTGGTGTGCTGACGAATGCGGCGACAGTTGTGCTTGACTACAATTGTGGTTTTTCATGAAAGGCCTCCCATGTCCACCGTTTCCATGCGCATTGATGAGTCTTTGGTTGGCGCGGCCCGTGTGGCTGCCAAAGCGGAATTTCGCACCGTGCAGGGGCAGGTCGAGTTCTGGGCCAAAGTGGGGCGTGCTGCCTTGGACAACCCCGATTTGCCGGCGTCTTTCATCGCCGAGAGCCTGATGAGCCTGGCTGAGCCGCGAGAGGGCAGCGCACCTTTTGTGGCCCGCAGCCAGGGCAACTTGCAAGCATGAGCTGGCAGGTGCAGCAAACGCGGCGCTTTGCCCGTGTGTACAAAAAACTGACCAAGGCCAGTTTGATTGCAGATACCGATGCCGCTGTGGCGACGGTGGCTGACAACCCCGACGTGGGTGAGCGCAAAAAAGGCGACTTGGCCCAGCTGTGGGTACACAAGTTTCGCAGCCAAGGCCAGCTGTACCTGCTGGGCTACACCCGGGAAGACGCCGTGCGCCTGATCTATTTGGAAGCCTTGGGGCCACATGAGAATTTCTACAGGGATTTGAAGCGCTGAACTGGGTGCCGCTGCGGACAGCAAGGTGTGCGGTGGCGCTGTGGTGAAAAACAAGCTCATGGCTGTTCGTCGTTCGCGGAATCGGTTTGCGGCGCGATCACATCGAACCATGCCTTTAAAAAGGTCTGAAACGCCGTCGTATCAATGACCAAAACCAGGTAGCCGTCCTTTGTTGTGCAGTTGTTGCCAGTCTTCGTTTTTTTCTCTGAAAAGAACCCCAATTTCTTAATCTCATTGACGTTGTCCCCAAACGCCACGATGTTGTTGTGTGCCAGTGCATTTCTGAGGATGCGAATCAAGCAACGCACTTTTGGTGATTTGGGCCACGGTTGTGTACCTTTAATCCTAAATCCGGCAGTTACCCTGCCGCTGTAAGTTGGGCTGACGGTAGCCAAGGTGGCAGTGGGCGCGTGATTTTGGCCACCACGTAGTCCAGAAATGTCTGCCATCGATCCGCAAAAGGCAACTGCTCCGCAACATCCCTGACATGACTTAAAGCCGCACGAATGTTGGCGATGAGCGCGAGCAACTTGTCCTTGGCAGCATGCATCGGTGTCAGATACAGCGTTGTCTGTCCCGCATGTTTGACAGCGCGCCCCACACTGGCAAGCAATAACGCTCGGCTGGTGATGGCTTCCATGCGTGCACCCGGCTTGGCCGCCCGGCAATACCAAGACCACCAGTTGTACACCAGCGCTACAGCGCGAGCACTGGTCTGGCAGCGCTCAATGTCCTGGGTCGTGAAGCCACCCCATCCCCACTGATTTTTGAGCTCGTCAAATCCGTTCTCGCAGTCAGCCCGGTCCCGATAGAGTTGACCGAACGCGTCCAATGCGTAGGCGCTGTTTGTCACCAACACCGCGTATTCCCACGCCTGAACATCCTTGTCCGGCATCAGCAACTCAATCTGCTCGCCCGGCTCGTTCTTGGTCTTTCGACTCAGCGCCAAATCGGCTTTGACGGCACGCCGCAAGATCACTACCCGACGTGATTTGTCCCAGCCCGAGAGTTTGAGGGTATCTTCGACTGCGCTCCAGCCTTGCTCGCTGGGGCCGGGTGTGCTCCAGTCATCACGCGCGAATTGGCGTGCCAATAATTTCTTGACACCCACAGTTTGACGCAGCTTGAACAGGTAGGGCTGGGCTCGCTCCTCCAGCTCGGTGATAAAGGGTTCGTTGCCAAAGCCGCAGTCGCCTCGGACCAAGGTCGGACGCTGCTGGGGCGTGAGCTTTTCCAGTACGCCGATCAGACCAGGCCGCGCTTTGGCTGCGCTGTGCTCTTTGCCGGGGCAGACAACGACGTCCAGCACCAAGCGCAGGTTGCCAACCCAGTATGTGTGCAGTGCGTGGCTCGGGCGCCCGGGTTTGTGTGGGTTGTAGCTGACCTCAGCTCCGCTTTGTTTTCCGAACATCGGCTTGATGGTGGTGTCGATATCCAGGATCCAAGGGGTGCTCAGTGCCGCTTGCACACTACCCATGAGCTGGGGGGCAAGCCAGGCCTGGCTTTGCTCGGCGCTCATACGCGACAGCGCGCGTCGCAGCGCGTCTTCGCTGATGATTTTCTTCATCCCCAGAATCTGCGGGCTCACCGCGTCGCCGCGCAGCCCGGTGATGTGGGCGTAGCGGTTGTGCCCTGCCAGTATCGCCAGCAGCCATGTGCCCAAGATATCCTGTTTGCTGGGTGCATTGGGGCTTGTGTAGGTCAATGGGCAGCTATCGACCCAGGAGCTGTACACACCCGTGGTGGCCAAGAACTCGGAGAAGAAGGTCAACTGTGCATTCGGTGTGGCGCTGGCCCCATGGTCCACTTCACATGAATTCGCCCACCCGGCGTATCCACGACCATGGCCTCCAGTGCCTGCGTTTGGACAGCAAGTTGACGCCTTTTTGCTTCACCCATTTGGTGACTCCAATAAATCCATTGAAATTGGCATCTAGTCTAGCTTGCAGCCGGTTTACGCAATGTCAACTGCCGGAAATAGGATCACTGCAAAAGCGTCTTCAACCTAATTGCCGCCCAAGCCCAGCCTGTGAATCAATTTGAAAATTTCTGCTGCAACCCGGCAAAACCTTCGCGGCTTATTTTCTTGAAGACACCCAAATGCCGCCAATGATCAGCGCAAACGCCAGCCCGTGGAACAGCTGGGGCAACTCGCCTAAAAAGGCGGCTGAGAAAATGGCCGCAAAGAGTGGGGTGAGGTTGGCAAAAAAGCCCGCGACTGCCGGGCCTGCCTGCTGAACGCCCAGGCCCCAACAGCGGTAGGCCAGCACGGCCGGGCCCACGGCCACAAAGGCCAGCGCAGAAATCAGGGGCCAGCCCCAGGTGATGTGCGCATCGGTCAGGCCCCATTCCATGCCGGCAAACAAGCCCGACCAGGCCAGACCGAACACCACCTGCGCGAGCAAAAAGGCCGCCCAGTCGTTGCGGATGGCTTCGGGCTCATCGCGGCGCGTCAGCATCCAGCTGTACCAGGACCAGCATGCCGTGGCCAGCAAGATGAACAAATCGCCCACCACCAAACGCACCGCCATGAGCTGCGCCCAGTCGCCCCGCGACAACACCACCAGCACGCCAAAAATCGAGAGCACCGCCCCATACACCTGGGCGCGCCGCACCGGCGCCTGAAAAAACAGCGCCCCAATGCCCAGCATCCACACCGGACCACTGGCGGCCACCAGGGTCACATTCAGCGGGGTGGAGGTTTGCAGCGCCAAGTATTGCAGCGCGTTGTAACAACCCACGCCCAGCAAACTGAGCAGGGCAAAACGCCGCCAGTGCTGCCACATTCCGCTGCTGCGCCGCAGAACCCACGACGCCAAGGGCAGCAAGATGAACAGGGCCACAGCCCAACGTAAAAAGTTGAGCGTGATGGGCGGCACCAAGTCGCCGACCAGACGGCCCACTACGGCATTGCCAGCCCACAGCAAAGGGGGCACTGTCAGCAGCAGGGCAGTGACGGGTGAGAGTTTTTGTGACATGAGGCACTGTAGCGACATTCAGCTTGACCCGCTGTCGCCCGGCTGTCCCCACCCCGGACTCCGGCATGAAATTCGTGGCACAGTCAGGCATGATTTGATTTGACCATTCACAGGAGAAATGCCATGAGCCTTGCAGTCCAGATTGACCAGAACGGTGGTCCCGAAGTCATGAAGCTCGTTGACGTGACGGTCGGCGAACCTGGCCCCGGCGAGATCCGCATCGGCCACAAGGCCATCGGCCTGAATTTCATTGACGTGTACCAGCGCAGCGGCCTGTATGCGCTGCCCATGCCGCTCAAGTTGGGCATGGAAGCCTCGGGCGTGGTCGAAGCCGTGGGCGAGGGCGTGACGCACCTGAAGGTGGGTGACCGCGCAGCGTACGCCAGCCAACCGCCCGGCAGCTACTGCGAAGTGCGCGTGATGCCCGCCAAGTGCGTGTGCAAGCTGCCCGATGCGATCTCTTTCGAAACTGGCGCGGCCATGATGCTCAAGGGTTTGACGGCGCAGTACCTGCTCAAGCGCACGCAGCCCCAGGGGGGCCTGAAGGCCGGTGACTTTGTGCTGTTCCACGCTGCGGCGGGTGGCGTGGGCCTGATTGCTTGCCAGTGGGCCAAGGCGCTGGGTTTGCGCCTGATCGGCACCGCCGGCAGCGATGCCAAGTGCACTTTGGCCCTGGCCAATGGCGCCGAGTTTTGCATCAACTACTCCACCGAAGATTTCCAGGCCAAGGTCAAAGAGATCACCGGTGGCAAAGGCGTCAAAGTGGTGTACGACTCGGTGGGCAAAGACACCTGGGACAAGTCGCTCGACTGCTTGGCACCATTTGGTTTGATGGCCAGTTTTGGCAATGCCTCAGGCCCTGTGGCCCCGTTTGCCCCTGGCATCTTGGGCCCCAAGGGTTCGATCTATGTGACGCGCCAGACCTTGTTCAGCCACATCACCACCCGTGAAAATACGCAGGAAATGGCCGATGATTTGTTCGAAGCGGTGACCAGCGGCAAAGTGAAGATCCACATCGACCAGACCTTCCCCTTGGCGCAAATTCAGGACGCCCACATCGCCCTGGAAGCCCGCAAGACCACGGGTTGCACCATCATCACTTTGTGAGTTGATTGCGCCATGACAAAGGCCGGACCCACAGGGTCCGGCCTTTGTCATTTGGAGGATCGGTCAGGCTGCCAGCTTTTCGGCTTCGGCCGGTGCCACGGCGTCCAGCGCTGTGCGCAGCTGTTGCAAGGTGCGCTGCACGTCGTGCCATTTTTCCAGGCCGAACAAGCCCATGCGGAAGGTGCGGAAGTCGGCTGGCTCGTCGCATTGCAGCGGCACGCCCGCAGCAGTCTGCAGGCCTTCGGCCAAGAACTTTTTGCTGCTTTGGATGTCGGGGTCGGTGGTGTAGCTGACGACCACGCCAGGCGCTTCAAAGCCGGGTGCCGCCACACTGGGGAAACCGCGCTCGGCCAGCAACTGGCGCACGGCACGGCCCAATGCCATTTGTTCTTCGCGCACCTTGGCAAAGCCATAGGCATCGGTTTCCACCATCGCATCGCGCAGGCGCAGCAGCGCATCGGTGGGCAAGGTGGTGTGGTACATGTGGCCACCGCCCTCGTAGGTTTCCATCACTTGCAGCCACTTTTTCAGGTCCATGGCGAAGGTGGTGCTGGTGGTGCCGTCAATCGCCTGGCGGGCGCGTTCGCTCAGCATGACCATGGCGCAGCAGGGCGAGCTGCTCCAGCCTTTTTGCGGGGCGCTGATCAACACATCCACCCCCGTGGCCTTCATGTCCACCCACATGGCGCCCGAGGCGATGCAGTCCAGAACCAACAGACCGCCCACCGCGTGCACCGCATCGGACACGGCTTTGAGGTAGCCGTCTGGCAAGATCATGCCGGCGGAGGTTTCCACATGGGGCGCAAACACGATCGCTGGCTTTTCGGCAGCGATCGCGGCGGTCACTTCAGCGATGGGGGCGGGTGCCCAGGCGGCTTGTGAGCCTTCTGCGATTCGGCGGGCCTTGAACACACTGTGGCTTTTCGGGATCTGGCCCATGTCAAAGATTTGCGTCCAGCGGTAGCTGAACCAGCCATTGCGAATCACCATGACGTGCTGGTTGGTGGCAAATTGCCGGGCGACAGACTCCATGCCAAAGGTGCCGCTGCCGGGCACCAGGGCGACCGAGTGTGCACCGTAGACGGTTTTGAGCATGCGCGAGATATCGGTCATCACGCCGCCAAATCGCTTGGACATGTGGTTCAGGGCGCGGTCGGTGTAGACCACCGAAAATTCGAGCAGGCCGTCTGGGTCAATGTGGGGCAGCAATCCGGGCATGGGAGTCTCCTTTTTTCAATCAGGGCAGACAGCTTAACAAAGTTCAACGCCCGCGACGCACGCGCAGGATTTCGTCCAAGATCAGCAGCGCCGCGCCCACGCTGATGCCGGCATCGGCCACGTTGAAGGCCGGGAAGTGCCAGGCACCCCAATAAAAGTCCAGAAAGTCGACCACGTAGCCGTGCACCAAGCGGTCGATCACGTTGCCAATCGCGCCACCCAAAATCAGTGAGATGGCCAGGCTGAAGAGTTTTTGACCGGGGTGTGCGCGCAGCATCCAGACCATGAAGATGGCCGCGGCCACGCCTATGCCGGTGAAAAACCAGCGTTGCCAGCCGCCTGCGCCCGCCAGGAAAGAGAAGGCCGCGCCGTGGTTGTGCACCCGCACCAGGTTAAAAAACGAGGTGATCGGGGTGCTGTCGCCCAGCTGAAAAGCGCCCAGCACCAGCACCTTCGTGAACTGGTCGAGCACCAGCACCAAGAGGGCAATGCCCAGCCAAAGCACCATGCCTTGGCTTTTGCTGGCGTAGCTTTTACCGATTTTTTTGCTGCTGGCCATGGGTTTGCCTTGTGTTGTTTGCGCGTGAATGTCAGGCAACCAGGCGGGTTTCGCCAGCACCGTGCAGGTTGCTCACGCAGCGCCCGCAAATCGTGGGGTGGTTGGCGTTGTGGCCCACGTCGTCGGCGTAGTGCCAGCAGCGCTCGCATTTGATGGCTTGGCTGGCGGTCACTTGCACGGCGAGGGCGTCGCCTGCTTGGAGCGTCACTTTGGAGGTGATGAACACGAACTTGATGTCCGCGCCCAAGCTGGCCAGCAGGGCGTGGTCAGCGGCGGGTGCAGTCAAGGTGATTTCGGCTTGCAGCGATGCGCCCACTTGGCCTGCAACACGCAGGTTTTCGATGTCTTTGTTCACCAGATCGCGGATTTCGCGGATGCGACCCCACTTCGCCAGCAACTGCTCATCGGCCGTACCGAAGTCGCTGAAGGTTTCCAGGAAGATGGATTCCGATGTGCCAAATGTGGTCCAAGCTTCTTCGGCCGTGAAGGATAAGAACGGCGCCATCCAGCGCAGCATGCCGTGGGTGATGCGGTAGAGCGCGGTTTGTGCGCTGCGGCGCGCCAGCGACTTGGGGGCGGTGGTGTAGAGGCGGTCTTTCAGCACATCCAGATAAAACGCGCCCAGGTCTTCCGAACAATAAATTTGCAGCTTGGAGACCACGGGGTGGAATTCGTACATGTCGAAGTGGGCGCGGATGTCGGCTTGCAACTGCGCGGCGCGGGCCAGCGCAAAGCGGTCGATCTCCAGCAATTGGTCATCAGCCACGGCATCCTGCGCCGGGTCAAAGTCGCTCACGTTGGCCATCAAGAAGCGCAGCGTGTTGCGGATGCGGCGGTAGCTGTCCACCACGCGGGCCAGGATTTTTTCGTCAATATTGAGGTCGCCCGAGTAGTCGGTGCTGGCCACCCACAGGCGCACGATTTCTGCACCCATTTTGGAAGTGATGGTTTGCGGGTCCACCGTGTTGCCCAGCGACTTGCTCATCTTGCGTCCTTGGCCGTCGGTGGCAAAGCCGTGGGTCAGCAGGCCCCGGTAAGGTGCACGGTCGTACAGCGCGCAGCCCAGCAGCAGCGAGCTGTGGAACCAGCCGCGGTGCTGGTCGTGGCCTTCCAAATACAGGTCGGCTTCAGGGCCTTCGGCGTGGAAGGGCGGCACGCCGTAAGCGTCTTTGTGGCTGCCGCGCAGCACATGCTGGAAGGTGGAGCCCGAGTCGAACCAGACTTCCAGAATGTCGGTGCTCTTGGTGTAGTGCGGCGCGTCCTGTGCACCCAAAATTTCTTCCACCGTCACGCGGCTCCAAGCTTCGATGCCGCCTTTTTCGACGATGTCAGCGGCTTGGTCCAGGATGGCCATGGTGTTGGGGTGCAGTTCGCCCGAGTCCTTGTGCAGAAAGAACGGCACGGGCACGCCCCAGGAGCGCTGGCGCGAGATGCACCAGTCGGGGCGGTTGGCGATCATGTCGCGCAGGCGGGTCTTGCCGTTCTCGGGGTAGAACTGCGTTTGCTCGATCGCGTCGAGTGCCAGCTGGCGAAGGGTCTTGGGCGCTTTGTCTTGGGTGAACACGCCCTCGCCCTCGTCCATGCGCACAAACCATTGGGCGGCAGCGCGGTAGATGACGGGCGTTTTGTGGCGCCAGCAGTGGGGGTAGCTGTGGGTGATTTCCACCGTGGCCATCAGGCGGTCACTTTGGCCCAGCACCTCGATCACGTGGGCACAGGCTTTCCAGATGTGCTGGCCGCCAAAGAAAGGCAGCTCTTCGGCGTACACGCCATTGCCTTGCACCGGGTTGAGGATGTCGTCGTAGGCCAGGCCGTTGGCGATGCAGGAGTTGAAGTCGTCCACGCCGTAGGCGGGGGACGAGTGCACGATGCCTGTACCGTCGGTGGCGGTCACGTACTCGGCCAGGTACAGGGGCGATGGGCGGCGGTAGCTGTATGGGCCACCTTCTTCAGCGCTCACAGTGTCATGAAACGGGTGGCGGAACACCAGGCCGCGCAACTTCTCGCCCACAGCGGTGGCAATCACAGAGCCTTCGAGCTTGTAGCGCTCCAGGCATTTCTCGACCAAGCTGGCAGCCAGCAGCAACACGCCACGGGGCGTGTCCACCAGGGCATATTCCAGCTCGGGGTGGGCGTTGAGCGCTTGGTTGGCGGGAATCGTCCAGGCGGTGGTGGTCCAGATGACGGCAAAGGCCTTTTTGCTGCCCTCGCCAGGCAGCTGGGGCAGGCCAAAGGCGGCAGCCAGCGCGGCGGTGTTGTCGGCTTCAAAAGCCACGTCCAGCGTGTCGCTCTTTTTGTCGGCGTATTCGATCTCGAATTCGGCGAGCGACGAGCCGCAGTCAAAGCACCAGTAAACGGGTTTGAGGCCACGGTAAACAAAGCCACGCTCGATCACGCGTTGGAAGGCGCGGATTTCACCGGCTTCGTTGGCAAAGTCCATGGTGCGGTAAGGGCGCTCCCAGTCGCCGAGCACGCCCAGGCGCTTGAAGTCTTCGCGTTGCTGGCCGATTTGCTCGGTGGCAAAGGCGCGGCTCTTGGCCTGCATGTCGTCACGGCTGAGCTTGCGGCCATGCAGTTTTTCGATCGCGTTTTCGATCGGCAGGCCATGGCAGTCCCAGCCGGGGATGTATTGCGCGTCAAAGCCCGCCAATTGCTTGGACTTGACGATCATGTCTTTGAGCACTTTGTTCAGCGCGTGGCCGATGTGCAGCTTGCCGTTGGCATAGGGCGGGCCGTCGTGCAGCACGAACAGCGGTGCGCCTTGACGGGCAGCGCGCAGTTTTTTGTACAAACCACCGTCGTTCCACTCGCTCACCCAGCCCGGCTCGCGCTTGGGCAGGTCGCCGCGCATCGGGAACGGGGTGTCCATCATGTTGATGCGGGTGTCGGGGTTCTGGGTTGGGTCGGTCATGGTGCGTCAAGTCGAGAGGGCTTCGACAAGCTCAGCCCGAGCGGCGGGCCGTTCGGAGAGATCAAGAGGGGGTGGGCCGTTGAGGTCGTTCGCCCTGAGCCTGTCGAAGGGCAGCAAACGAGGGCCAGAGCGTCAAATTCGGTCGCGGGTGGTTTGGCGGCTGGTTTCACCATGACGGGAAGCAAACCACGCCTGTGCATCGTCACAGTCTTTGGCAATGCCCTTTGTCAGGGCGTCCAGACCGTCGTATTTGAGCTCGTCGTGTAATTTATGCAGCAAGTCCACCCGAATGATTTTACCGTAGCCCCCTTCAGCCCCCAGATGGGCAGGCCAGTCGAAGGCATGCGTCTCCAGCAGCACGCGCCCGCCATTGACGTCATTCGGGTCCAGCGAGGGGCGGATGCCCAGGTTGGCCACGCCCTTCAAGGGTTGATCAGCCAGGCCATGCACCTGCACCACAAAGATGCCGCTGGCCGCAGGCTTCCAGTGCGAAAAACGCAAATTCAGGGTGCGAAAGCCGTCGCCTGCCCCTTGGGCTGTGGCGGCCAACTCGCGGCCCAGCTTGCGCCCGTGCACCACATGGCCGCTGATGCTGTAGGGGCGGCCCAGCAGGGCCTGTACCGCGGGCAGATCGCCTTTGGCCAGCGCATCGCGCACGGCCGAGCTGGACACGCGCAGGCCGCGCACCTCGTAGCTGTTCATGCGGGCCACGTCAAAGCCCAAGCTTTGTCCGGCAGTGTCGAGCATGGCGTAGTCGCCCGCGCGCTTGGCACCAAAGCGGAAATCGTCGCCCACCAACACATAGCGCACGCCCAGGCCGCGCACCAGCACCTGCTCAATGAAGTCTTGGGGTGACTGGCTGGCCAGCCGGGCGTCAAAGGGCACCACCACCACCTGGTCCACGCCGCAGCGCTCAAGTTCTTGCAGTTTGTCGCGCATCGTGGCGATGCGGGCCGGGGCCAGATCGGGCTGGTGGAGGGCCTTGGCAAAGTAGTCACGCGGGTGGGGCTCGAAGGTCATCACGCAGCTGGGCACGCCCCGGTGGGCCGCTTCGCTGCGCAGCAGGGCCAGCATGGCCTGGTGACCCCGGTGTACGCCGTCAAAGTTGCCGATCGTCAAAGCGCAAGCGGGGGCCAGATAGGGATGGTGGAAGCCTCGGTAAACCTTCATGTCGCTCGTGATGTCCTGCCGTTGATCCGGCACAAGCGCCAGCATTCACGGTATTGTCCATGTAAGAGGGTATATTGTGACTGAGCCCGATCCCGCTGGCGGCGGCTTCCAGAGTTGAACAGCAGGATCGAGACGGGACTTATCGTGTCAGTGGTTTTTGAACTGTTGGATGGAGGCGTCTGTGAAGGTTTTGAAACTCTCGGCCCAAGGCTTGCCGCAATCGTGGATCACCCTGGAGCAAGCGGTCACCCATTACGCCGCCGACGAGGTGCGCTGGGAAGCGGGTCAGCAATTGGCGGTTTTTCACGGCGGTCACAACGCGCTCACAGGCCAGCAATCCATCATCACCGTCAACAGCATCATCGGCACCCAGGGCGTGCCGCGCATCAACCCGTTTGAGTTGCGATCGGGCTTGACCAACACCAAATTGTTTGTGCGTGACCGCCAGGTGTGCGCCTATTGCGGTGGGCATTTCCACGAGTCGGAACTGACCCGCGAGCACATCGTCCCGCTGGCGCAACGTGGCCCAGACCACTGGATGAATGTGGTGACCGCCTGCCGTTCCTGCAACCACCGCAAAAGCAACCGCACGCCCGAGCAGGCCCGCATGCCCCTGCTGTATGCGCCTTATGTGCCCAGCCTCTGGGAAGACTTCATCTTGCGCAACCGCCGTATCCTGGCTGATCAAATGGCCTTCTTGATGGCGCATGTGCCCAAGGGCTCGCGCTTGATGGCCTGAGCGGGACAGCCAGACGACGCGGCTTGCGCGGATGCGCAAAGCGTCGCATCATTACCTCCTGAAAACAAAAGACCCCAACCTGGCTGGCTTTCAAGGCAGCTTTGGGCCTTGGGGTCATCAGGGAGTCTGACCATGCCCCCCCCAGCTTTGGCTTTTTTGTCAGGCCGCGACCCGGCCCCACTCGAGGGCCGCGCTTCGCGCCGGCCTCAGGCACCCACTTCAGGCCTGTGCCGACGCGCCAGCTTGTCGGCGCTGCTCTTGTCGCCTTGGCTGATGCCCAGTGTTTGGGCCCAGGCCGTGGGGCCGGTTCCGTCTGGGGAGCCGAGTGGCGTTCAGCTGGCCATGCCCTGGCCCCCAGGGCGTTCGCCACAAGGGTTTTCAGTGAGTGAAAAATTCGACGGCGTTCGGGCCGTCTGGGATGGGCAGGTCTTGCGTTTTCGCAGTGGCCGGGTGATTGCGGCCCCGGTTTGGTTTTTGTCGGCGCTGCCCCGGGTCGCGCTCGACGGCGAGTTGTGGATGGCCCGTGGGGCGTTTGACCGGCTGTCTGGCGCAGTGCGGCAAGCCGAGCCCGATGTCGAGGCCTGGCGGGCGGTGAAGTACCTGGTGTTTGACGCGCCAGGCCACGCCGCACCGTTTGCACAGCGGGTGGCATTTATGCAGTCGACCTTGGCTCAGGCGCAGCAGCCCTGGCTGATGCCGGTCGCGCAGCTTGAGGTGAACGACGCCCGCGCTTTGCAAGCGCTTTTGCAGGAGACGGTGCGCCAAGGCGGCGAGGGGCTGATGCTGCACCGCGCCGATGCCCTGTGGCAGCCCGGCCGCAGCGATGCACTGTTCAAGCTCAAACCCGAACAGGACGAGGAGGGGCTCGTGGTGGGCCACCAGCCGGGTAAAGGGCGTTTGCTGGGCATGACCGGGGCTTTGTTGGTGCAAATGCCGTCGGGCCAGCGCTTTGCCTTGGGCTCGGGCCTGAGCGATTCCCAGCGCCGCAACCCTCCGCCCGTGGGGGCTTGGGTCACTTACCGATACCGTGACCGCACGCCTTGGGGCCTGCCGCGTTTTGCGTCTTTTCTGCGGGTGCGCGAGGCGGAGTGAGTCATCAAGGGTATTCGGAATGTATAAAAAACTTGCAATCTTCATTTAATGTGCATACAATAAGATGGCACATATTAGATTCGATCCAGCCAAAAACGGCTCCAACATAGCGAACCGTGGTTTGTCGTTTGAGCTCGTCGAGCTGATGGAGTGGGCCACTGCGCTGATGGAGGAGGACACCCGCAAAGCGTATGGAGAGCGGCGATTTCAGGTGCTGGGGTACATCGGGGAACGCTTGCACGCCATGGTCTTCACGCCGCGCGAAGGCAAGGTGCATGTCATCAGCCTGCGCAAGGCCAATTCGAGAGAGGTCAAGAAATATGCAAAAACGCCCAAATCCAGAACTGATTGATTCCGACAACCCGGAATGGACGGATGCAGACTTTGCCCTAGCCCGCCCTGCATCTGAGGTGTTGCCCGAGCTGTTTGGATCCCAGGCCGCACAGACGATGCTCAAGCCACGAGGGCGTCCAAGGGCTGAGGTTGTCAAAGAACGCATCACCATCCGCTTTGATGCCGATGTACTGGAAGCTTTCCGGTCCACCGGCAAGGGTTGGCAGACCCGTATGAATGACGCCATGCGTGACTGGGTGCGAGCCCAATCCACGGTGTAGTTCGCGGATTTGCCAACACGAAGTTTTGAGAAACAAAAAAACCCCTTTCGGGGCCTTGTTCTTGCATGGCTCATTCAAACGATTATGGTGTTGAGCCGCAAGACGAAAGGGCGGCGCGTTTCGGCCTCAGAGGCGCTTGGCTTTGCCACATCGCCCGACCCGCGCCGCCCTCCCGCCTGGCGGGGTTCGTTGATCGGATCAGGCGAACACGCCCGCCGTCTCCTGCATGCGGGCCGACACTTCGCCCAGTTGGTGCAATGTGTCGCCAAACGTCATGTCCAACTGAGTCAATTTCTTGAAGTAATGGCTCACGATGTACTCGTCCGTCACCGCAATGCCGCCGTGCAACTGCACCGACTGCTGGCCGATGAAACGCATGGAGGTGCCGAGCTGGTACTTGGCACGCGCCATGGCGCGGCGGCGTTCTTCGGCCGGGGCGTGCAATTTCAGGCTGGCGTAGTAGCTCATCGAGCGGCCCAGCTCCAGCTGCATCTTCATGTCGGCCACGCGGTGGCGCAGGGCCTGAAAGCTGGCAATGGCCACACCGAATTGCTTGCGGGTGTTCATGTAGTCCACGGTGATGGCCAAGGTCTTGTCCATCACGCCCACGGCTTCGGCGCAGCTGCAGGCGATGCCGATGTCCACCGCTTCCTCTAAGAGCCGACAGGCCGTTCAGGGTGATGAGCTGGGCAGAGGCTTGGCTCAAGACCACTTCGGCGGCGCGTGAGCCGTCTTGCGTCAGGTAACCCTGGGTGCTCACACCGCTGGCGGTGCGCTCGACCAAGAACAAGGCCAAAGCGCCCTTGGCCATGGCGGGAACGATGAAGGCATCGGCCTGGTCGCCCACGGCCACCACGCTCTTGGTGCCGCTCACAGTCCAGGCGTCACCCGATTCAGAGGCCACAGCGGCGCAGCGGCTCAGTTGGTAGCGCGCAGCGCGCTCTTGATGCGCCAGCACCACAATGGCTTCGCCTGTCGCCATGCGTGGCAGCCAGGCCGCTTGCAGGGCAGCAGGGGCGTGGGTTTGCAGGGTGGCGCTGGCGATCAGGGTTTGGGTCAGGGGTTCGAGCACGATGCCGCGCCCCAACTCTTCCATGGCCACCATGGCTTCGGTCGGGCCCATGCCCATACCGCCGTGTTCTTCGCTCACATACAAGCCCGTCAGGCCCAGTTCGGCCAGCTCGGTGTAAGCGGCGCGGTCAAAGCCTCCGGCCGCCACGATGGCGCGGCGGCGGTCAAAGTCGTATCCCTTGTCCACCCATTTGCGCACCGCGTCACGCAGTTGTTCTTGGTCGTCAGAAAAATCGAAATCCATGTGCTTGTCTCCTTAACCCAGAACTGTCTGGGCGACGATGTTGCGTTGCACTTCGTTGCTGCCGCCATAAATGGTGGTCTTGCGCATGTTGAAGTAATTGGCGGCCAGGGGCGCATTGGCCAGGGTGCCGCCGGGGAAGTTGCCTTGCCAGCCCGCTTCCATGGCTTCAAAGATGCAGGGCACGGCAAAAGGCCCGGCCGCTTGCATCATCAGCTCGGTGTAGCGCTGCTGGATTTCGCTGCCCTTGATTTTGAGCAGACCGGCAATGTCGAGTGAGTTCTTGCCGGACTTTTCGGCCGACAAGACACGCAACACCAACATTTCGAGTGCCACGATGTCGACTTCGAGCTTGGCGATTTCATCGCGGAAGCGCAGGTCGTCGTAGACGCCTTCGGCTTTGGCGATGCGCTTCAAGCGCTCGAGCTCGCGCTTGGCGCGGTTCACGTCGGCGATGTTGGTGCGCTCGTGGGCCAGCAGGTGCTTGGCGTAGTTCCAGCCCTTGTTTTCTTCGCCCACCAGGTTTTCCACCGGCACTTCGACGTTGTCAAACCAGACTTCATTGACCTCGCATTCGCCATCGAGCAGCTTGATGGGGCGCACGGTGATGCCGGGCGATTTCATATCGATCAACAAAAAGGAAATGCCGGTTTGGGGCTTGCCTTCAGTGCTGGTGCGCACCAGGCAGAAAATCCACTCGCCGTACTGGCCCAGGGTGGTCCAGGTTTTTTGGCCATTCACGATGTATTTGTCGCCTTGGCGCTCGGCGCGGGTTTTCAGCGAGGCCAGGTCCGAGCCGGAACCCGGCTCGCTGTAGCCCTGGCTCCACCAGACTTCGCCGCTGGCGATGCCGGGCAAAAAGCGCTGCTGCTGCTCGGCATTGCCAAAGGCCATGATGACTGGGGCCACCATCACGGGGCCAAAAGGCACCACACGGGGAGCACCGGCCAAAGCGCACTCTTCTTCAAACAGGTGCTTTTGCACCGCGGTCCAGCCCGGGCCGCCAAACTGCTGCGGCCAGCCATAACCGAGCCAGCCCTTTTTGCCCAAAATTTTGGCCCAGGCCTGCATGTCCTCAGCGCGTCAGGCGCATGGCGTTGTGCACTTTTTGCGAAAGCTCGGTCGGCAAGTTTGCCTTGACCCAAGTACGAACTTCGTCTCGAAACGCGAGTTCTTCGGGGGTGAATGCCAAATCCATGGGAAAATTTCTCCGTTGGTGAAAGCCTTGTGCTTGCGCGGTGCAAACAAAATCAAACGACCGTGCTTTTTATCACGCTCCGCAAGCTTGTTCCTGTCTTTGGAGCGACAAACAAGGGTTTGCAGGGGGTGTGCTGGGATAATCCCTGCACTCATGAAAAATATTGTCATTTTGATCTCGGGCGCGGGCTCCAATATGGCGGCCATCGTGCGCGCCGCCCGGCAAGCGCAGTGGGCGCAGCGCCTGAATGTTCGCGTGGCCGCAGTCATCAGCAACAAAACTGACGCCAAAGGCTTGGCTTGGGCGCAAGACCAGGGCATCGCCACAGCGGCGCTGGACCACAGGAGCTTTGCCAGCCGCGAAGACTTCGACACCGCCTTGATGGCCGAAATCGACCGTTTTGCCCCAAATTTGCTGGTGTTGGCGGGTTTCATGCGCATCCTCACGCCAAGTTTTGTAGCGCATTACGCCGGGCGTTTGCTCAACATTCACCCGTCCTTGTTGCCCGCTTTTCCGGGGCTGCACACCCACCAGCGCGCCATCGATGCTGGTTGCCAATTTGCCGGGGCCACGGTGCACCAGGTCACGTCCGATCTGGACCACGGCCCCATTCTGGCGCAAGCGGTGGTGCCGGTGCTGCCTGGCGACAGCGCTGAAGACCTGGCTGCACGGGTGCTCACGCAAGAGCACCTGATTTACCCAAGGGCCGTGGCAGCGTTTTTCAATTCCCAATTCGCGCAAAGCGCGGTTGAAGCTGGCCGTTGAATTCGGCCACTTCGGCAAACATGGCGGCGGGGCGTACCCACAGGCCTTGCTCGCCATACAGGGCCTGGTAAAGCGTCATGGGCTGCAAGTCTTCGCTGTGGCGCACGGTGCCCAGCACGCGGTATTGACCCCCCTTGTAGTGTTGGTAGAGCCCTTTGGGCGTTTCGATCATCGGTGGCAGTGGTTCTGACATGTCTTTCCTGATGTGTGTCTGTCACAAGGGTTGGGGATGGGACAATGCACCTCTATGCATCCCAAAGCCCTTTTAGACGCCTGCGCCGATTTGGTCAGGCTGGTCCTCCAATTTGAACATCCCGCCGACGCTGTCGTGTCGCGCTTTTTTCGTGAACACCGTGCCCTGGGGCCCCGCGAACGCGCCACCTTGGCTGAAACCGCCTTTGCCGTGTTGCGCAAAAAGCTGTTGTATGAGCAACTGGCCCGTTCGGGCTCGGGAGCCAATGAGCGCAAGCTGGCCATTTTGGGGTTTTGGGGCCCGCGCGATTTTCTGGCTTCGGCGCTCAATGACACCGAAAAGCAGTGGTTGGCCACTTGCGATGCGATTCCCGCTGACGCGCTGATGGCCCCGCACCGCCACAATTTGCCCGAGTGGATGGCGCAAGCCCTGCAGGCCCAATTGGGCAACGACTTCTGGGCGCTGGCCGAACACCTGCAGCAACCGGGCACGCTGGACTTGCGCGTGAACACCTTCCAGGCCAAGCGCAGCGAGATCCAAAAAGAGCTGGCGCAAGCAGGCATTGCCGCCGAACCCACGCCGTATTCGCCTTGGGGTCTGCGCTTGCAAGGCAAGCCTGCCCTGCAAAAAACCGATGCGTTCACGCGGGGCGCCATCGAAGTGCAAGACGAAGGTTCGCAGCTTTTGGCCTTGCTGGTGGACGCCCACAGGGGCGAGATGGTGGTGGACTTTTGTGCCGGTGCAGGTGGCAAGACGCTGGCGCTGGGCGCGGCCATGCGCAGCACGGGCCGCTTGTACGCCTTTGACGTGTCGGGCCACCGCCTGGATGCGCTCAAACCTCGCATGGCACGCAGCGGCTTGTCGAATGTGCACCCGGCGGCCATTGCCCATGAGCGCGATGACCGCGTCAAGCGCCTGGCGGGCAAGATCGACCGCGTGCTGGTCGATGCCCCTTGCTCGGGCCTGGGCACCTTGCGCCGCAACCCAGACTTGAAATGGCGGCAAAAGCCCCAAGCTGTTCTGGAGTTGACCGAGAAGCAACAAGCCATCTTGCAAAGTGCCTCACGCATGGTCAAGTCGGGCGGCCGCTTGGTGTATGCCACTTGCAGCATGTTGCCCGAAGAAAACGAGCTGATCGCGCAAGCCTTCAGCGCTGACAACCCCGACTTTGTTCCCCTCAATGTGGCCCAAGAACTTGAACGGCTCAAGGTGCCCGCCGCCGCCAGCTTGTGTTCCCCGGCACTTTCGGTTGATGAGTCGACGAATGAGCAATCTGGCGGTACATTTCTACGCTTGTGGCCTCACCGCCATGCCACAGATGGTTTTTTTGCAGCAGCTTGGGTTAAAAAGTAAACATTTAAGACCTCATGGATTCCTGATGCTTTGAAACTGCTGTCCTTTTGGCGGCGGTAAACTTAAAATCAATGAATGGCCTGAAATCCGGGCTACAGTAGAAAGACAGACTCATGTTCTTGCCTGATTGGGCTTTTTGGGATGCGGTGATTCACTGGATGGGCCATGGCCTGTTCGATCTGGCCTGGTGGCAAATGGTGCTGATCACCTTGGCCCTGACCCACATCACCATAGCCAGCGTCACCATTTTTCTGCACCGTCACCAGGCGCACCGCGCTTTGGACCTGCACGCCATTCCCTCGCACTTCTTTCGTTTATGGCTGTGGCTGACCACTGGCCAGGTGACCAAGGAGTGGGCCGCTATCCACCGCAAACACCACGCCAAGTGCGAGCAAGCTGAAGACCCGCACAGCCCGCATGTGCACGGCATCAAAACCGTTTTGTTCAAGGGTGCCGAGCTGTACCGCCAGGAGTCCAAAAACAAGGAAACCCTGCAGCGCTATGGTCACGGCACGCCCGACGACTGGATCGAGCACAATCTCTACGCCCGCTTTTCCTGGCAAGGCGTGGCCTTGATGCTGATCATTGACGTGGCGCTCTTTGGCTTTTTGGGCCTGACGGTCTGGGCGGTTCAAATGGCCTGGATTCCCGCCACTGCCGCTGGCATCATCAACGGTGCAGCCCACTACTGGGGCTTACCGCAACTTTGAGGCGCACGACGCCAGCACCAACATCTCGCCATGGGGCATCCTGATCGGTGGCGAAGAGTTGCACAACAACCACCACACTTACCCCACGTCGGCCAAGTTGTCGGTCAAGCCTTACGAGTTCGACATCGGCTGGTTGTACATCCGAACACTCGAAACCCTGGGGCTGGCGACCGTCAAAAAGACACCTCCCCGTCTGGCTTATGGCGACATTCGTCCTGTGGCCGACGAGAAGACGCTGGAAGCACTGATCGCCAATCGCTACGAAGTGATGGCAGGTTATGCACGCAATGTGCGTGCGGTGATGCAGCAGGAAGCCACCCAAATTAAGCTCGATGCCGATGTATTGAAGACCGCCCAACGCTGGTTGCACCGCGATGCCGCCAAAGTACCCTCAGCGGCGCAGGCGCAGCTCGAACAAGCCCGTGCTGCCAGCCCTGTGCTCGACAAAATGTTGCACATGCGCGAAGAGTTGAGTCAGATCTGGCTTAACACCTCGCACTCACGTGAGCAATTGGCCGCTGATTTGCAAGCTTGGTGTCGTCGAGCCGAAGAAAGCGGTATTGCTGCCTTGCGTGACTTCTCTGTGAAGTTGCGCGCAGTTCGTCAAACAGCCTGATTTTTCCTGCCGTCGTACTCCCATTCAGGGCCTTCGGACCTGACTGCTTTTTTTGAAATCAAAAAGATTCAGACATAAAAAAACCCGCTGTATTCGCAGCGGGTTTTTTGTTCCAAGGCGTAGGCCGAATCACTTCAGCTTGATTTCCTTGTATTCAACATGCTTGCGAGCTTTGGGGTCGAACTTCATGATCGACATTTTCTCGGGCATGGTTTTCTTGTTTTTGCTGGTCGTGTAGAAGTGACCCGTGCCTGCTGTGGATTCCAGCTTGATTTTTTCGCGTCCGCCTTTGGTTGCCATGGTGGTTGACTCCTGATGTTCTGGGTTTAGGCTTGACCGCGTGCACGCAGGTCTGCGAGCACGGCATCGATGCCGTTTTTGTCGATCAGGCGCAGAGCGGCGCTGGAAACGCGCAAACGCACCCAACGGTTTTCTGTTTCAACCCAGAAACGACGGTATTGCAGGTTCGGCAGGAACCGGCGCTTGGTTTTGTTGTTGGCGTGGGAGACGTTGTTTCCCGTCATTGGGCCTTTGCCCGTTACTTCGCAAACGCGTGCCATGTGGACACTCCGATACTTTTCAAACAGCCGGTGCCGATGGGTCTCGTGCAGATCTGCACGGGGCCTGGCGCTCCAGCCTCACCTCGCCAAGATGGGTGGCGGTATCCCAGATTGCTGTCTCTGTGACCCCGAATGACAATCCGGGCAGTTCCAGCAAAGCCTTGAATTATAGCCAGAAAACCAGGGGGGTTGGACTCTTTGGACGGTCTTTTGTGGAAAAATCAAGGTGGTTTGAGCTTGGGTGGTGAGGCGCTGCGGGTGCCTGCCGGGGTTCAGAGGCGCTTCGCTTTCGCCACATCACCCCGGCAGGCACCCGCAGCGCCTTTGGGGAGGTTCGCTGATGGCGCACAAACGCCATTTGGCCTGCTTTGCGGATGGCCAAATGGCTGTAAGTTCAAGCGTTGTGTTGTTCCAGGAAGCGTTGGGCATCCAATGCTGCCATGCAGCCGGTCCCCGCGCTGGTGATGGCCTGGCGGTAAACGTGGTCTTGCACGTCGCCTGCAGCGAACACGCCGTGCACCGAGGTTTGGGTGGCAAAACCCTTCAAGCCGCTTTGGGTCACGATGTAGCCGTTTTCCAGTTCAAGCTGGCCTTGGAAGATGTCGGTGTTGGGCGAGTGGCCAATCGCGATGAAGCAGCCTTTGAGTTCCACGTCTTCCAAACTGCCGTCTTTGGTGCTTTTCAAGCGCACGCCGGTCACGCCGGTGTTGTCACCCAGCACCTCTTCCAGGGTTTGGAAGGTTTTCAGCACGATCTTGCCAGCGGCCACTTTGTCCATCAGCTTGTCCACCAGAATGGGTTCG
Organism: Limnohabitans sp.; assembly: GCF_023910625.1. Taxonomy (NCBI): domain Bacteria; kingdom Pseudomonadati; phylum Pseudomonadota; class Betaproteobacteria; order Burkholderiales; family Comamonadaceae; genus Limnohabitans; species Limnohabitans sp. The sequence continues at coordinate 278,532 of NZ_JAAVVW010000002.1, read as the reverse complement.
GCCTTGAACTTGTCGCGGCGGTGGATCAGATAGACCTTGCTGGCGATGTTGGAGAGGTACAGGGCTTCTTCAACGGCCGTGTTGCCGCCGCCCACCACGCAGCACAGCTGGTCGCGGTAGAAAAAGCCGTCGCAGGTGGCGCAGCCGCTCACGCCGCGGCCCATGAAGGCGGTCTCTGACGGCAGGCCCAGGTATTTGGCCGAAGCGCCGGTGGCGATGATCAGGCTGTCGCAGGTGTAAGTGCCGCTGTCGCCGATCAGGGTGAAGGGGCGCTGCTCAAGTTTGACGGTGTGGATGTGGTCAAAAATGATTTGGGTGTTGAAACGCTCGGCATGCTCCTGGAAACGTTGCATCAGGTCCGGGCCTTGCACGCCGTGCACGTCAGCGGGCCAGTTGTCCACTTCGGTGGTGGTCATGAGCTGGCCGCCTTGCGCCATGCCGGTGATCAACAGGGGTTTGAGGTTGGCGCGTGCGGCGTAAACGGCGGCGGTGTAACCGGCAGGGCCGGAGCCGAGGATCAGGACTTGGGCGTGTTGGGATGAGTCAGACATGTTGGGCAATCGGCGGGTAAGAAGTGGGAAAATGCAGCATCTGGGCTGCCGCAGCACCTTCGATTGTAAGAAGCTGCGAAAGTCTGGTTGGCCAGGGGACTTGCAGCCGCGCCGTGCTTGCGGGAATCTGGCCTTGATCGGGTAAGCTTAAGGGCTAATTCATGAACTATTCACTCCATACCTTGATCAATCCACTGGCCCGAACGCCTGAGTCTGAAGATTTGCCGTCTTTCTGGTCTCGTTTTGCCCAGGAAATCGGCTTGCTTTTGGGGGGCACCTTGCTTTTGTTGGGGTTTTGGGCCTTGTGGACGTATCACCCTGGCGATGCGGCTTGGTCCACTTCGGGCAGCGGTCAAGTTCTGCGCAATGGGGCCGGCCGTGGTGGGGCGTGGTTGGCAGATCTGGTATTTTTCAGCATCGGTTTTTCGGCTTGGTGGTGCTGGATTGCGGGACTTCATGTTTGGTCTGTCGGTTTGACCCGCTGGATGCGAGGGCCTTCTGAAAAAGAGCCGTCTTGGATGAACTGGCGGCAAAGCCGGTGGACCTTTTGGATGGGTTTGATGGTGTTGTTGGCCTCGAGTGCCAGCTTGGAATGGGCTCGCTTGCATCGCCTTGAGGCATTTTTGCCAGGACACAGTGGCGGTGTTCTGGGCTTTTGGCTCGGTTCTGCCGGTGTGCGCTGGCTCGGTTTCACTGGATCAGCCTTGTTGGGCATTGCTCTAGTGCTCTTGGGGGCGTCTTGGGTTTTTCGATTCTCCTGGGTTGATTTAGCCGAGTCGTTGGGTGCGCGAATTGATGGCTTGGTTCAATCCAGACAGGTCAAGCGGGAAATACAAGAGGACTTGGCCTTGGGTCAAAGGGCCTTGCGTGAACGCGAAAAATCTTTGTCTGTTCAGGCCATCGAGCCACATGGGAGTCTCGACCCGGTTCTGGCACCCGATGGGCAGTTGGATCTGGAGCCTTTGCCTTTGGTGGCTCAGCCGCCAGCACCCATGGTCATCGAGCCAGGAGTCATGGCGGTGCCGCCCAGCGAACGCGTGGTCAAGGAACGACAGAAACCCCTCTTCAATGAGTTGCCAGACAGCCAATTACCGCAGGTGGACTTACTTGACAGTTTGTCGGTAAGGCAAGAAACGGTCTCGCCCGAGACACTGGAGATGACCAGCCGTCTCATCGAGAAAAAGCTCAAGGATTTCGGTGTGGAAGTGCGTGTCGTTGCTGCTGCCCCCGGGCCGGTGATCACGCGTTATGAGATCGAACCGGCGACCGGCGTCAAGGGCTCGCAGGTGGTGAACCTTGCCAAAGATCTAGCGCGCTCGCTCAGCCTGGTGTCCATCCGGGTGATCGAGACGATTCCAGGCAAGAATTACATGGCGCTGGAATTGCCTAACGCCAAGCGCCAGTCGATCAAGCTCAGCGAGATATTGGGCTCGCAGGTCTACCACGAAGCCAAGTCCATGCTGACCATGGGTCTGGGCAAAGACATCATCGGCAACCCGGTGGTGGCCGATCTGGCCAAGATGCCCCACGTGCTGGTGGCGGGTACCACAGGCTCGGGCAAGTCGGTGGGCATCAATGCCATGATCTTGTCGCTGCTCTACAAGGCAGAAGCGCGTGATGTGCGCCTCTTGATGATCGATCCCAAGATGCTGGAAATGTCGGTCTATGAAGGCATTCCGCACCTGTTGGCTCCGGTGGTGACCGACATGCGTCAGGCGGCGCACGGGCTGAACTGGTGCGTAGCCGAGATGGAAAAGCGCTACAAGCTGATGAGCAAGATGGGAGTGCGCAATCTGGCGGGCTTCAACCAGAAAATCGACGAAGCCACCGCCCGAGAAGAGTTCATCTACAACCCCTTCAGCCTCACGCCTGACGATCCCGAGCCGCTCAAGCGCCTTCCGCACATCGTGGTGGTGATCGACGAGTTGGCCGACCTTATGATGGTGGTGGGCAAGAAGATCGAAGAGTTGATTGCGCGCCTGGCCCAAAAGGCCCGTGCGGCGGGTATCCATTTGATTTTGGCCACGCAGCGACCCAGCGTGGACGTGATCACCGGTCTCATCAAGGCCAACATTCCGACCCGCATTGCGTTCCAAGTCTCCAGCAAGATCGACAGCCGCACCATTCTGGACCAAATGGGGGCCGAAGCCCTGTTGGGCATGGGTGACATGCTGTACATGCCTTCGGGGACGGGTTTCCCGATCCGGGTGCATGGCGCTTTTGTGAGTGACGAGGAAGTGCACCGCGTGGTCAATTACCTCAAGAGCCAGGGTGAGCCCGATTACATCGAAGGTGTGCTCGAAGGCGGCACCACCGACGACGATGGCGGCATGCTGGGCGAGGGTGACAACGCCGAAAAAGACCCGATGTACGACCAAGCTGTGGAAGTGGTGCTGAAGAACCGCAAGGCCAGCATCTCATTGGTTCAGCGCCACCTCAAGATTGGTTACAACCGTGCAGCCCGTCTGGTGGAAGACATGGAAAAAGCCGGTTTGGTCAGCGCTATGAGTGGCAGCGGTCAGCGCGAAATTTTGGTGCCCGCCAGGGCCGAGTAACTGCAATGACGATTCATTTTTTATCCCGCCGTACATGGCTTGCTGGCTGGGTGCAAGGCTTGGGCGCATGGACCGTTTTGTCGCTGGCTTTGCCTGTGCAGGCCGATGCGGTGGATTTGTTGGCACAGTTTGTCAAACTCGCTCGCAGTGGCCGTGCGGACTTTACGCAAGTTGTTACCTCGCCCAGCCGGGTGGGTCAAACGCCCCGCATCAAGACATCGAGCGGAAGTTTCGAGTTTCAACGGCCGGGCAAATTCCGTTTTGACTACCGCAAACCTTTTGTGCAAACCTTGCTGGCCGATGGTCAGACATTGTGGATGCACGATATTGAGCTGAACCAGGTCACGGCCCGCAAGCAACAGCAAGTTCTGGGCACCACACCCTTGGGCTTGTTGACCGCCGGGAGCGACTTGCAATCGCTCAAGGCCGATTTCCAGTTCAGCCCGGAGCCAGCCCGCGACGGTCTGGAGTGGGTTCGTGCAACCCCTTTGGCCGCCGATGGTCAAATTCGTGCCGTGATGGTGGGGCTGCGCGCCTCGCCTTTGGGGCCCGAGTTGGCTGTGCTCGATGTGCAAGACAATTTGGGACAGAGGTCTGTCCTGACTTTTTCCGCCTTTCAACTTAACCCTGTCTTGCCTGCCAGTCAGTTTGTTTTCAAGCCTCCTGTGGGCACCGACATCCTCCGTCCTTGATGCAGTCAGGGTGTTGATGAAAGCCGCCAAGCCCACACCCCATGCCCCATTGGCCGAGCGACTGCGCCCCCAGAGTCTGGGCCAGGTCATCGGTCAGCAGCACCTGTTAGGTGATGGCATGGCCTTGCGCCTGGCGTTTGAATCAGGTCAACCCCATAGCTGCATTTTGTGGGGGCCACCCGGCGTCGGTAAAACCACCATTGCCCGTCTCATGGCCGATGCGTTCGATGCGCAGTTCCTGAGCATCAGCGCCGTGCTCGGCGGCATCAAGGACATCCGAGAAGCGGTCGACAAAGCCCAAGCGGTCCGCACTGGCTTGCACCCGCAGAGCACCATCATGTTTGTAGACGAGGTGCATCGCTTCAACAAAAGCCAGCAAGACGCTTTTTTGCCGCATGTCGAAAGTGGGCTGTTCACCTTCATTGGGGCCACCACCGAAAACCCGTCTTTTGAGGTCAACTCGGCCTTGCTTTCCCGTGCGGCTGTGTACGTGCTGCAGCCCCTTTCCGAGGACGACTTGCAGCACATCGTGGTTCGGGCCCGGGCCATCCAGGCCATTCCCGCCATCGAGCCAGAGGCACTGGCCCGCTTGCTGGCCTATGCCGATGGCGACGCCAGGCGGCTGCTCAACACCCTGGAGACGTTGGCCATGGCGGCCCAGCAAGAAAGCATCGACCCGGTGACCGACGCTTGGTTGCTGCGGGTACTGGGCGAGCGCATGCGCCGCTACGACAAAGGCGGCGAGCAGTTCTACGACACCATCAGCGCGCTGCACAAATCGGTGCGGGGCTCAGACCCGGATGCCGCCCTGTATTGGTTACGTGCGCATGCTCGACGGGGGGGCGGATCCGCGCTACATGGCCCGCCGCCTGATCCGCATGGCCAGTGAAGACATTGGCTTGGCCGACCCGCGTGCCCTGCGCATGGCGCTGGACGCTGCCGACGTGTACGAACGACTGGGCAGCCCCGAGGGCGAGTTGACGCTGGCACAGTGTGTGATTTATCTGGCGGTGGCCCCCAAATCGAATGCCGCCTACAAAGCTTTCAATCAGGCCAAAGCCTGGGTCAAACAAGATGGCACCCGTCCGGTCCCCATGCATTTGCGCAATGCACCCACCCAGCTCATGAAACAGTTGGATTACGGCAAGGGTTACCGCTATACCCATGACGAAGAAGATGGTTTTGCCGCTGGTGAGCGTTATCTGCCCGAAGGGATGGCTGAACCCGGATTTTACCGACCTGTGCAGCGAGGGCTGGAAATCAAGATCGCCGAAAAACTGGCCCAGTTGCGACAGAAAAATGCGGCTGCAGGGTAATTCCCGAGCGTATTGAATACTGGAGAGATACTTTCTTTCACTACAATCCCGCCACTCCCGCCCGACAACACATTGATCTGGCGATTTTTTACGGGTGGAGCTAGGGCAGAACCAAAAGGCCCAGCCCGGAGCAAACAACAACCGAAGCCAAAACTTGCCAAGAGCAAGTTCAAACCCGGAGTGATTTATGGACGTTTTTCTGCAGCAGGTCATCAATGGCCTGGTCATGGGCAGCATGTATGCCCTGGTGGCCTTGGGCTACACCATGGTGTACGGCATCATCAACTTGATCAACTTCGCCCACGGCGATGTGCTGATGGTGGGGGCGCTGACCAGCTGGTCTGTCATCGGCATGATGCAAGATGGCATGCCTAGGTTCCCCGGGCTGGGTGATTTTGATTTTGGCCACCTTGATCGCTTGTATCGTTGCTGCTGTGCTGAATTTCACCATTGAAAAAGTGGCCTATCGGCCCTTGCGCAACAGCCCCAAGCTGGCCCCCCTGATCACCGCCATTGGCATGAGCATCTTGCTGCAGACCTTGGCCATGATCATCTGGAAGCCCAATTACAAGGCTTACCCCACACTGCTGTCCAGCACGCCCATCAACATGGGTGGTGTGGTGATCACGCCCACACAAATCATGATTTTGGGCGTCACGGCCGTGTCCTTGGCCATCTTGATGTGGCTGGTCAATTACACCCGCTTGGGCCGCGCCATGCGCGCCACATCCGAGAACCCGCGTGTGGCCGCCTTGATGGGCGTCAAGCCTGACATGGTCATCTCGGCCACCTTTGTGATCGGTGCCGTGTTGGCCGCCATTGCCGGTGTGATGTACGCGTCCAACTACGGCACGGCGCAACACGCGATGGGCTTCTTGCCTGGCCTCAAAGCCTTCACAGCGGCGGTGTTTGGCGGCATTGGCAACCTGGCCGGAGCCGTCATTGGTGGTATTTTGCTGGGCCTGATCGAAGCCATTGGTTCGGGCTACATCGGTTACCTGACTGGGGGTGTGCTGGGCAGCCACTACACCGACATTTTTGCGTTCATTGTTTTGATCATCGTGTTGACCCTGCGCCCCTCGGGCCTCATGGGTGAACGTGTGGCCGACCGCGCCTGATGGAGGTGAACATGAAAAACAACAAGACACTTCAGTACATCCTGATCGGCGCAGCGCTCATCGCCTTGCCCCTGATCCTGCAAATGTTTGGCAACGCTTGGGTGCGCATTGCCGACATGGCATTGCTCTACATCCTGCTGGCCATTGGGCTGAACATCGTGGTGGGCTACGCGGGTCTGCTTGACCTGGGTTATGTGGCTTTTTTCGCGGTGGGGGCTTACATGTACGGCCTGCTGTCGTCACCCCATCTGACCAACACCTTTGCGTGGATCGCTGCCGCCTACCCCACGGGTATGCACATGCCCATTTGGCTCATCTTGCCTGTGGCTGCCGCTTTGGCGGGTTTGTTCGGCATGCTGCTGGGGGCGCCCACGCTCAAATTGCGTGGCGACTATTTGGCCATCGTGACTTTGGGTTTTGGTGAAATCATCCGTGTGTTCATGAACAACTTGGACCACCCGGTCAACATCACCAATGGCCCCAAGGGCTTGTCCCAGATCGATCCCATTTCGATCTTTGGTGTGAACCTGGGTCAAAAACTGATGATTGGCGATTTTGAAATCGCCTCGGTTTCGCTTTACTACTACCTGTTCCTGAGCCTGGTGCTGGTGACGATTTTGATCTCGCACCGTCTGGAGGTGTCCCGCATTGGCCGTGCCTGGATGGCGATCCGTGAAGACGAAGTCGCTGCCAAAGCCATGGGGCTGAACACCCGCAACCTGAAGCTGCTGGCCTTTGGCATGGGCGCCACTTTTGGGGGTGTGTCAGGCGCGATGTTTGCTGGGTTCCAGGGCTTCATCTCGCCCGAGTCCTTCAGTTTGATGGAGTCGGTGATGATCGTGGCCATGGTGGTTTTGGGTGGGTTGGGCTATTTGCCTGGTGTGATTCTGGGGGCCATTTTGTTGTCGGCTTTGCCCGAAGTGCTGCGCTATGTGGCCGGCCCCTTGCAGGAGATGACCGGGGGGCGCCTCGATGCGGCCATCTTGCGCCAGTTGCTGGTGGCCCTGGCCATGATCGTGATCATGTTGATGCGGCCTCGCGGGCTGTGGCCTTCGCCTGAGCACGGCAAATCGCTCACGGCGAAATGAAGGAGCAGACCATGAATCCAACCGCCAACCAAGACACTGTTCTCAACGTCTCAGGCATCTCCAAAAAATTCGGCGGCCTGCAGGCCCTTTCTGACGTGGGCATCACCATCCAGCGCGGTCAGGTCTATGGCCTGATCGGTCCCAACGGTGCGGGCAAGACCACGTTTTTCAACGTCATCACCGGCCTGTACACCCCTGACAGCGGCACTTTTGAGCTGGCAGGCAAGCCCTACCAGCCCACAGCGGTGCACGAAGTGGCCAAGGCGGGCATTGCCCGTACGTTCCAGAACATCCGCTTGTTTGCCGAAATGACGGCCCTCGAAAACGTGATGGTGGGCCGCCATGTGCGCACCCATTCGGGTCTGCTGGGGGCGATTTTTCGCACGCCCGGCTTCAAGGCCGAAGAGGCTGCGATTGCCCAGCGTGCGCAAGAGCTGCTCGACTACGTGGGCATCGGCAAATACGCCGACTACAAAGCCCGCACGCTGTCATATGGTGACCAGCGTCGCCTGGAAATCGCCCGCGCCTTGGCCACTGATCCGCAGCTGATTGCCCTCGATGAGCCTGCAGCCGGTATGAACGCGACCGAGAAAATTCAGTTGCGCGAATTGATTGACCAGATCCGCAAAGACAACCGGACCATTTTGTTGATCGAACACGATGTGAAGCTGGTCATGGGCTTGTGTGACCGTGTCACGGTGCTCGACTACGGCAAGCAGATTGCCGAAGGCACGCCCGCCGATGTGCAGAAAAATGAAAAAGTGATTGAGGCCTATCTGGGCACGGGAGGGCACTGAGATGGCCAATGTTCTGTTGAAAGTCAAAGACCTGCAAGTCGGCTACGGCGGCATTCAGGCTGTCAAGGGCGTGAGCCTTGAGGTACGGGAAGGTGAACTCGTCTCATTGATCGGATCGAATGGCGCTGGCAAAACCACCACCATGAAAGCCATCACCGGTACCTTGCCCTTGCAAGCGGGTGACATCGAATACCTGGGCAAAAGCATCAAAGGCCAAGGCCCGTGGGATCTGGTCAAGCAAGGCCTGGCCATGGTGCCGGAAGGCCGCGGCGTGTTCACCCGCATGACCATCACCGAAAACCTGCAAATGGGCGCGTACATCCGCTCGGACAATGCTGGTATTGCCGACGACATCGAGAAGATGTTCACCATCTTCCCGCGCCTGCGTGAACGCAAAGACCAGCTGGCCGGCACCATGTCCGGTGGCGAGCAGCAAATGCTGGCCATGGGCCGTGCCCTGATGAGCCGCCCCAAGGTCTTGCTGCTGGACGAGCCGTCCATGGGCTTGTCGCCCATCATGGTCGACAAGATCTTTGAGGTGGTGCGCGATGTGTACGCCCAAGGCGTGACGGTGCTGCTGGTGGAGCAAAACGCCAGCCGTGCGCTGGCGATTGCCGATCGCGGTTATGTGATGGACTCGGGCCTCATCACCATGACGGGCGTGGGCAAAGACATGCTCGCAGACCCTAAAGTGCGCGCAGCCTATCTGGGCGAGTGATCAGTCCACCCGTGCACCGCTGGCCTTGACCACGCCTTCGTAACGGGTCAGTTCTGCTTTCATGAACGCACCAAACTGCTCTGGCGTGTTGCCCACGGGTTCGGCCATCAGTTGGGCAAAGCGTGTTTTGGTTTCTGGGGCTTGCAGCGCAGCCACAAACGCCTTGTTCAGGCGTTCCACCACATCGCGGGGCGTGGCCGCAGGAGCCACCAGACCCCACCAAGTGTCGATCGAAAAGTCTTTCAGGGTTTCGCTCATGCTCGCAATATCGGGCAGGGCATTGCTGCGCTGGGCAGTGGTGACGGCCAGGGCTTTGAGTCGGCCTGCCTTGATGTTGGCCGCAGCCGTGGCCAGGTTGTCAAAGTTGAAGTCGACCTGCCCCGACAACAAAGCCAACTGCGCGGGGTTGCCTCCGTTGTAGGGAATATGCACCGCAAAAATACCTGCGGCGCGTTTGAACATCTCGCCCGCCAAATGTCCCGCGCTGCCGTTGCCACCGGAACCAAAATTCAGCTTGGCGGGGTTGGCCTTGGCATAAGCCACCAAATCGGCCAGCGTGTTGATCCTAAGGCGCTGCGCGGTTTCGGCGTTCATCACCAGCACATTGGGCACGCGCAGCATTTGCGTGATGGGCGCAAAGTCGCGGCTGGCGTCGTACGGCATTTTGGCAAACAGCCAAGGGTTGATGGCGTGCGTGGCCGTGGCCGCAATGCCGATCGTCAGGCCATCGGGCGTGGCTTTTGCCACCAGGTCCGCGCCCAGGTTGCCACCCGCGCCGGGGCGGTTTTCAATGATCACCGTGCCCAGGCTGTCTTTCACGCGCTCGGCCAAGGCGCGCGCCGTGACGTCGATGGGGCCACCCGGTGCATAGGGCACGATGATGCGGATTGTTTTGCCCTGAGCCCAGGCCGGGGCCGAGAGGACGATTGAGGCAGCAGTGAATTGGCGGCGGGTGATCAAGGTCATGAGGGGCTCCAGAAAAAGGGGTTTTAGGCTTTGGCTTTGTCAGCCTCGGAGATGAATGAATCGGCGAAGAACTCCTCTTCGGGCAAACCGCCTTGGGCCACGTAGTCGCGCTTGGCCGAGTCCACCACGATGGGCGCGCCGCAGGCATAGACCTGATGGCCTGACAAATCCGGAAAGTCTTGCAAAACCGCTTGGTGCACAAAGCCGGTGCGGCCAGTCCATTGGTCTTGCGCTTCGGCGTTCGAGATCACGGGCACATAACGCAGGTTGGGCATCTCGGCCAAACGGGCCTCCACCCAGTCGGCCATGTACAGGTCCGCCGGGCGGCGGCCGCCCCAGTACAGCGTGGCGGGCCGGGTGATGCCCCGGTGCTGCATGTGCTCGATCAGCGCCTTGATGGGGGCAAAGCCGGTGCCCGAAGCCAGCAGCACGATGGGCTTGCTGCTGTCCTCGCGCAGGTAAAAGCTGCCATACGGGCCTTCGGCGCGCAGGATGTCTTTTTCCTTCATGGTGGTGAACACCGGGTCGGTGAACTTGCCGCCGGGTATGTGTCGGATGTGCAGATCTACCGTGGGCGGGGCCACTTCGAGGGTGTGCGGGGCGTTCGCCATGCTGTAGCTGCGGCGTGAACCGTCGCGCAGCAAAAATTCGATGTACTGACCGGCGTGGAACTTCATCACGTCGTTGGCAGGCAGTTGCAGTTTCAGCACGATCACGTCGTGTGACTTCTTTTCCAGAGTGACCACCCGCACTGGCATCTTCTTGACGGGTAAGCCACCTTCAGCGGTGACTTGCTTGGATTCGAGCACCACATCGCTTTGGGCCGTGGCGCAGCAAGTCAGCACCAAGCCTTGGGCTTCTTCATCGTCACTCAGGGCTTTGGACTGGTGCGGGCCATGGATCACAGTGCCCGAAACTTTTTTACATTTGCACGAACCGCAGGCGCCGTCTTTGCAGCCATAGGGCAGGCCGATGCCCTGGCGAATGCCGGCGGCCAGCAGGGTCTCGTTGGTGTCGGCGGTGAAGCTGCGGCCGCTGGGCTGCACGGAAATCTGAAAGCTCATCTTTTGGGTATCCTTGAGGGGTTGCAATCGACCCGGAACCCCTGATTTTGCCTTCAAACCAAACCCCCTTGGGCGCGCTGCCTGCCCGCTTTCGTCGCCAGCGTGTCCTGATCGTGGGCTGTGGCGACGTGGGGCTGCGCACGGCGGGCCAGCTGGGGGCACCGCAAAGCCAACGCGTTCGCCTGATGGCGTTGACTTCCTCGCCGGATCGCGTGCGTTTGCTGCGCGCTTGCGGCATCACGCCTTTACAAGGCAACTTGGACGATCCCGCGAGCATTCAACGCTTGGCGGGCATCGCCCACCGTGTGATTCACCTGGCACCACCGCCGACCGACCGTGCGGGCGCGTCCGAGCGTGATCCGCGCAGCTTGGTGCTGGTGCGCGCTTTGCGTTTGCGCACGCCCCCGCTGGCGCTGGTGTATGGCTCCACAACGGGCGTTTACGGTGACTGCGGCGGGCAGCGGGTGGATGAAACGCAGACTGTGAATCCCCACACGCCACGCGCCCAGCGCCGTGTGGATGCGGAAAACCTGATGCGGTTTTTGGGGCGCAGCGGTGTGCGGGTGAGCGTGTTGCGCATTCCCGGTATCTACGCGGCCGACCGAGAAGGCGGCACACCCCGTGAGCGCTTGCTCAAAGGCACGCCGGTGCTGGTGGCCAAAGACGATGTTTACACCAACCACATCCATGCCAACGACCTGGCGCGCGCTTGTGCGGCAGCGCTGTGGCGCGGTAAACCCCAGCGTGTGGTCAATGTCACCGACGACACCGATCTGAAAATGGGCGATTATTTTGATTTGGCCGCCGGCTTGTTCGGCCTGCCCAAACCGCCCCGCCTGCCGCGTGACCAAGCCAGCTCAGCCTTGCCCTTGATGCTGCTGAGTTTCATGAGCGAGTCCCGGCGCCTGGACAACACGCGCATGAAGCAGGAACTGCGGCTCAAGCTGCGGTACCCGCATGTGCGCGATGGCCTGAGCCCACAAGGCCAGCTGATCTGATGTTTTCTGGACCCTCTGCGATGAATTCCTTGCGCATCGACAAATGGCTGTGGGCTGCACGTTTTTTCAAAACCCGCAGCATCGCCAGCGAAGAAATCGGCAAGAACCGCGTGCAGGTCAATGGGCAAGATGCCAAGGCCTCGCGCGAAGTCAAGGCAGGCGACACGGTGCGCCTGCGCCAAGGCGCGGTGGAGCGCACGGTGCGGGTCTTGGGTGTGAGCGGTGCGCGTGGCCCGGCGCCTGTGGCCCAGTTGCTTTACGAAGAAACGCCAGAAAGCACCGAAGCCTGCCAAAAAGCCGCCGAGCAGCACCGCTTGGCCCGCGAGCCGGCGCTGAGCATCGAGCAAGGCCGCCCCACCAAACGCGACCGTAGGCAGATTGAGCGCAACTGGAACGACCGGTGGAGTGCGGGGATCGATTGAGGGCAAGCTAAACAGTGAAGCGCCTAAGAAAAAAGCCACAAGTTCGTTGAACTTGCGGCTTTGGTCTGGTGCCCGGGGCCGGACTCGAACCGGCACGCCTTGCGGCGGGGGATTTTGAGTCCCCTGAGTCTACCAATTTCACCACCCGGGCGGTATTCGTGAAGCCACGAATTATGGCACATTAATGGGATGATTTATCCAACCATTGAGGATGCGATCGGCAAAACACCATTGGTGGCTTTGCAGCGATTGGGTGCTGCCGACATGGCGGCCCGCAGCAACGTGATTTTGGGCAAGCTCGAGGGCAACAACCCGGCGGGTTCGGTCAAGGACCGACCGGCTTTGTCGATGATCCGCCGGGCCGAAGAGCGCGGCGAGATCAACCCGGGTGACACCCTGATCGAGGCCACCTCGGGCAACACCGGCATCGCCCTGGCCATGGCCGCAGCCATTCGGGGTTACCGCATGGTTTTGATCATGCCCGAGGACTTGTCCATCGAGCGGGCCCAGACCATGAAGGCCTTTGGTGCGGAGCTGATCCTCACGCCAAAGAGCGGGGGCATGGAGTACGCCCGTGACTTGGCCGACAACATGGCCACGCAGGGCAAGGGCCGCATCTTGGACCAGTTTGCCAACGCCGACAACCCGCGCGTCCACTACGAAACCACTGGCCCCGAGATTTGGGAGCAGACGGGCGGCAAAGTGACCCATTTCGTGAGCGCCATGGGCACCACCGGCACCATCACGGGTGTGTCGCGGTTTCTGAAAGAAAAGAACCCGGCGATCCGCATCGTGGGCGCACAACCCAGTGAGGGCTCTCGCATTCCGGGCATCCGCAAGTGGCCGACAGAGTACTTGCCCAAAATTTACGATCCCAGCCATGTGGATGAGCTGGTGTATGTCAGTCAAAACGATGCCGAAGAAACCTGCCGCCAGATGGCACGCAGCGAAGGCATCTTTGCCGGCGTCTCTGCAGCGGGTGCCTGCTGGGTGGCCCAGCAAGTGGCCAAGACGGCGCAAAACGCGACCATCGTGTTCATCGTCTGCGATCGCGGTGACCGTTATCTCTCCACAGGCGTGTTCCCTGCCTGAACGGCTGAACTCTGACAAGGCTTGAACCATGGCTGAATACCGTTTTTGTCCGATGTGTGCCAGTCCTTTGGCCTGGCTCTCGCAAATGGAAGACGGGGGCGAGACGATGCGCCTGCGTTGCACCGCTTGCGACTTCACGCACTGGAACAACCCCACGCCCGTTTTGGCAGGCATTGTGCAGGTGGGTGATCAAATTTTGCTGGCCCGCAATGCGGCCTGGCCAGGGCGGCGTTTTGCGCTGATCACCGGCTTCATGGAGGCGGGCGAAACGCCCGAAGAAGGCATCACGCGCGAGATTGCCGAAGAAACCAACCTGAAGGTCTCGGCCCTCCAGTTGATCGGCGTGTACGACTTCCAGCGCATGAACCAGGTGATCATTGCCTACCATGCGGTGGCCGAGGGCGAAGTGCGCTTGTCGCCTGAGTTGGCCGAGTACAAAATGTTTGATTTCCAGGATTTGATTTGCTGGCCAGCAGGCACCGGTTACGCCTTGGGCGACTGGCTGCGCACCATTGGCATCGAGCCCAAGTTCATGACTTGGGAAGAGCGTGCTGCACAAAGCCAGGAAGTGAATCAGGGCTCATGATGCACATCGACAAGGAAATTGACACCAGTGGGCTGAACTGTCCGCTGCCCATTTTGAAAGCCAAGAAGGCTTTGAATGAGATGGTCAGCGGCCAAGTGCTCAAGGTGATCGCCACCGACCCTGGGGCTTGGCGAGATTTCGAGGCTTTTGCCCGTCAGACGGGCAATGAGTTGGTGATGCAGGAAAAAACCGAAACCAGCTTTGTCTTTGGCCTCAAGCGGCGCTGATCAGAGAATCAAGCCCTTGAGGTACACACGGAAAGAAGCACCCACTTGCGGGTGCTGCAAAGCCAGTTCCACCGTGGCTTCCAAAAAGCCTTCCTTGCTGCCGCAGTCGTAGCGCTTGCCTTCGTACTGGAAGGCATAAACCGCTTCGCGCAGCATCAAGCGACCAATCGCATCGGTCAGCTGGATCTCGCCCCCCACGCCTGTGGGCTGGTTGCGGATCTCGTCAAAAATGCCAGGGGTCAGGATGTACCGACCGGCCACGCCCATGCGTGAGGGCGCTTTGTCGGGGCTGGGTTTTTCCACGATTTGTTCGACACGGATGAGCTGTTTGCCAGCCGGTTCACCGGCCACGATGCCGTAGCGCTTGACCTGATCGAGCGCTACTTCTTGCACGGCCAACACAGAGCGGCCTTGCTTGGTGTAAGCCTCGACCATTTGGGACAAGATGGACGGGCCTGCGTTGACCATCAAATCGTCGGCCAGCAGCACCGCAAAGGGCTCGTTGCCCACCAGCGGCTCGGCGCACAGCACGGCGTGGCCCAGGCCCAGCATGCGGTTTTGCCGCACATAAGCGCAAACCATGTCGTCGGGTTGAACCGAATGAACCAAGGCGAGCAACTCGTCTTTGTGGGCAGCTTCGAGTTCGCTTTCGAGCTCGTAAGCGGTGTCAAAGTGGTCTTCGATGGCCCGCTTGCTGCGCCCCGTGACAAAAATCATGTGCCGCACGCCTGCCGCGTAGGCTTCTTCCACCGCGTACTGGATCAGCGGCTTGTCCACGATAGGCAGCATCTCTTTGGGGGCAGCTTTGGTGGCGGGCAAAAAACGGGTGCCCAGGCCCGCGACGGGAAACACGGCTTTGCGGATGACGTTGTGGCTCATGGTCGATTCCTTGTCCAATTGGGGCTTCAGCCCAGGCGTTGCAGTTGCTGGCGGATTTTGTCGAGCGTGTCACCGAAGTCGGCCACGCGTTTCTTGGCTTCGTCGATCACAGCCGGGGGGGCTTTGGCCACGAAGGCCTCGTTGCCGAGCTTGGCGTTGGCCTTGGTGATTTCGCCTTCCATGCGAGCGGCCTCCTTGGTCAGGCGGATTTTTTCTGCGGCGGCATCGACTTCGATGAACAGGCACAAACGCGCTTCGCCCACCACGGCCACGGGCGCGGCTTGTGCTGCGGCCACCCACTCGGCTTCGGCTTCAAAGACTTTGACTTCGCTCAGCTTGGCCAGCGATTGCAACACCGGCGCCACGCTGTTCATGAAGGCGGTGTCGCCCAGCACATACAGGGGCATGCGGGTGGCGGGCGAGACGTTCATCTCACCGCGCAAGTTGCGGCAGGTGTCCACCAGCGTCTTGAGCTTGGCCACATGGGCTTCGGCGGCTGTGTCGATGCGATCGGGTTGGCTTACGGGGTAAGCCGCGATGCTGACCGACTCACCCGGAAGCCCCGCGACCACCGACACTTTTTGCCAAAGCTCTTCGGTGATGAAGGGGATGATCGGGTGCGCCAAACGCATGATGGTTTCGAGTGTGCGGATCAGGGTGCGGCGCGTGGCCCTTTGTTGAGGGTCGTTGCCGGTGTTGATTTGTACCTTGGCGATTTCGAGGTACCAATCGCAAAACTCGTTCCACACAAAGTCGTAAATCGTGTTGGCCACGTTGTCCAGGCGGTATTCGGCAAAGCCTTTGGCCACGTCGGCTTCGACGCGCTGCAGTTGCGAGCTGATCCAGCGATCGGCTTGGCTGAAGTCTAAGTAGCCGTGCGCCGGGCCACCGGGTTGGCATTCGGCTTTGGTGTGCTTTTTCAAGCCGCAGTCTTGGCCTTCGCAGTTCATCAGCACGAAGCGGGTGGCGTTCCACAGCTTGTTGCAGAAGTTACGGTAACCCTCGCAGCGCTTGGAGTCAAAGTTGATGCTGCGGCCCAAAGACGCGAGCGCGGCAAAGGTCAAGCGCAGGGCGTCTGCGCCGTAGGCCGGTATGCCTTCGGGAAATTCTTTTTCGGTCTGCTTGCGCACCTTGGGGGCGGTTTCGGGTTTGCGCAGGCCCTGGGTGCGTTTGTCGAGCAAGGGCTCCAATGTGATGCCGTCGATCAGGTCCACCGGGTCAAGCACGTTGCCCTCGGATTTGCTCATCTTCTTGCCTTGCGCATCGAGCACCAGACCGTGGATGTAGACGTGCTTGAACGGCACTTTGCCGGTGAAGTGCGTGGTCATCATGATCATCCGGGCGACCCAGAAGAAGATGATGTCGTAACCGGTGACCAGCACGCTGCTGGGGAGGTAGAGGTCGTAGTCGCTTGGGTTGTTATCGGCGTTGGCGGTGGCGGTGGTTCCGCTGGCGAGCGTGCCGGGCTCGGACTTGCTCATACTCGCTGCGCTCGCAAAGTCGCTGCGTCCGAGCCCAGCATGCTCGCCAGCTGCGTTCTTGGTGCTCGTCTCGTTGTTGGGCCAGCCCATGGTGCTGAAGGGCACCAATGCGCTGGAGTACCAAGTGTCCAGCACGTCTTCGTCGCGCTTGAGTGTTTTGCCGGGCGAGAGCTTGTCCGCTTGTGCTTGCGCCTCGGCTTCGTTGCGGGCCACATACACCTTGCCGTCTTCGTCGTACCAAGCCGGAATCTGGTGGCCCCACCACAGCTGGCGCGAGATGCACCAGTCCTGGATGTTGTTCATCCACTGGTTGTAGGTGTTGACCCAGTTCTCGGGCACAAAGCTCACTTGGCCGGACTGCACCGCGTCGATGGCTTTTTGCGCAATGGTCTTGCCGGTGACGTCGCCTTGGCCGACTTGGTTCATGGCCACGAACCATTGGTCGGTCAGCATGGGCTCAATCACCTGGCCGGTGCGGGCGCAGCGCGGCACCATGAGTTTGTGTTTCTTGACTTCGACCAAAGCGCCTGCGGCTTCCAGATCAGCCACCACGGCCTTGCGGGCCACGAAGCGATCAAGGCCACGGTATTTTTCTGGGGCGTTGGCGTTGATGGTCGCGTCCAGGTTCAGCACGCAAATCAGGTCCAGTTTGTGGCGCTGGCCGACTTGGTAGTCGTTGGTGTCGTGCGCAGGCGTGACCTTGACCACCCCGGTGCCAAAGTCTTTGTCCACATAATCGTCGGCGATCACGGGGATGGAGCGTCCGCACAACGGCAGGTTGACCTGCTGGCCGATGAGGTGTTTGTAGCGCTCGTCTTCGGGGTGCACCATCACGGCCATGTCGCCCAGCAGGGTTTCGGGGCGGGTGGTGGCCACGGTCAGGCTGCCTGAACCATCGGCCAAGTCATAACGGATGTGCCACATCGAGCCGTCTTCTTCGGCGCTCTCCACTTCCAGATCAGACACCGCGCTTTGCAACACCGGGTCCCAGTTGACCAGTCGTTTGCCACGGTAGATCAGGCCTTGCTCGTACAGTTGCACAAAGGTTTCGGTCACGGTTTGGGACAGCTTGGGGTCCATCGTGAAGTACTCGCGGCTCCAGTCCACGCTGTCACCCATGCGGCGCATTTGGCGGGTGATGGTGCTGCCCGATTCTTCTTTCCATTCCCAGACCTTTCTCACAAAGTTCTTGCGGGCTTCGGCAGGCGTGGGGCCCATGTCGTGGCGGCTGATGCCTTGGGCTTGCAGTTGGCGCTCCACCACGATTTGTGTGGCGATGCCCGCGTGGTCGGTGCCGGGAATCCAGGCGGTGTTGAACCCTGACATGCGGTGGTAGCGGGTCAACGAGTCCATGATGGTCTGGTTGAAGGCGTGGCCCATGTGCAGGGTGCCGGTCACGTTGGGCGGCGGCAGCTGGATGGAGAAGGCGGGCGCGTCGGCAGCTGGTGCAGCCGTGCCCCGAAAACCGGCCACGCCATAGCCGCGTTTTTCCCATTCGGGGCCCCAATGGGCTTTCCAGTGCGGCGGGTTCGAACGATTTGGACAGGCTGTCTAAGCCAGGTTGTTCGAGGGGGACGGCGGGGGCGTTGCTCATGGCGGACTTTTCAAAAAGAAACGGCAGCTCAGCTGTTGCCGCATGGGGCCTTGTTTGGCCCAGAGCGCTGATTTTACCCAGCCATTCAAGCCTTATCTGTGTCTGTCAAACCCTGTTTTCGGGATTGTCACCCGTGGGCTCTCTTGCAAAAACACAGGGCATGCCTGATTAGTAGATATTTATCAAACGAGTCATTTAATAGCATTGGCCAATCAATGCCATTGCATCAATCTATTGGGCAGACTGGGTGGTGCAGAGTTAACCTAAGCCGTCTCTGGCGATTTTGCCAGGGCAACCTCACGTTTAACCCCACTAGGAGATATCCATGGCAGCACTCAAAGGCTCGCGCACGGAACAATGCCTGAAAGACGCCTTCGCTGGCGAATCCCAGGCCAACCGTCGCTATTTGTACTTCGCGAACAAAGCTGACGTTGAAGGTCAGAACGACGTGGCAGCCCTGTTCCGTTCCACCGCTGAAGGTGAAACTGGTCACGCCCACGGTCACCTGGAGTTCCTGGAGCAATCCGGCGACCCGGCTACCGGCATGCCCATCGGCTCGACACGCGACAACCTGGCTTCGGCTGTGGCTGGCGAAACCCACGAGTACACCGACATGTACCCTGGCATGGCCAAGACCGCCCGTGAAGAAGGTTTCGACGAAGTCGCTGACTGGTTCGAGACTCTGGCCAAGGCTGAGCGTTCACACGCCAACCGCTACCAGAAAGCTTTGAACGAACTGGTGGATTGATTCCCCCCGTTTCTTCAGCCCGCTGCGCTGAAAGGTGCAGCGGGTTTTTCTCAGGGCTCTGGCTGCAGAGTCTTCAGAAAAACCCCACAAATAATTCCCAATGGAGCATTTCATGGCCAAAGAAGGCAACCTCGAAGCCCCCACCCGTCACGCGCTGGCTTGGCAGACCCCGGACTTCTACAACGAAGAAAAGTGCTTCGACGAACTTGAGCGCATTTTTGACATCTGCCACGGTTGCCGCCGCTGCGTGAGCTTGTGTGGCTCTTTCCCCACCTTGTTTGACCTGGTGGACGAGAGCAGCACCATGGAAGTCGATGGCGTGGACAAGAAGGATTATTGGAAAGTGGTGGACCAGTGCTTCATGTGCGACCTGTGCTACATGACCAAATGCCCCTACACCCCGCCGCACGAGTGGAACCTGGACTTCCCGCACACCATGCTGCGGGCCAAGGCCATCAAGTTCAAAAAAGGCGAAGTGGGTGCAGCCGAAAAGTTTCTGGCCTCGACCGACACCCACGGCTCTTTTGCGGGCATCCCGATTGTGGTTCAAGCCATCAACGCCATCAACAAAACCGAAGCGGCGCGCAGCGTCATGGAAAGCGTGGCAGGCGTGGACAAAAACGCCTGGCTGCCTTCCTTGGCCATTAAAAAATTCCGCTCCAGTGCACCTGCTGCCCAGTCGGTCAAAGTGGTGGAAGGCGAGAAAACACCCGGCAAAGTGGCGATCTATTCCACTTGCTACATCAACTACAACGAGCCAGGCATTGGGCATGACCTGCTGAAGATTTTGGACCACAACGCCATCCCGTATGTGCTGGTCGAGAAAGAAAAGTGCTGCGGCATGCCCAAGCTCGAGTTGGGCGACCTGGACTCGGTCAAGCAGTCCAAAGAAGCCAACATCCCGGTGCTGGCCAAGTACGCCAAAGACGGCTACGCCATCATGGCGGCGGTGCCCAGCTGTGCGCTCATGTTCAAGCAAGAGATTCCGCTGATGTTCCCCGATTGCGCCGATACCCAGTTGGTCAAAGACGCGATGTGGGACCCGTTTGAGTACTTCATGGCCCGCAAGCGCGATGGCTTGCTCAAGACCGAGTTCCCACAAAAACTGGGCAATGTGAGTTACCAGATTCCATGCCACGGACGGGTGCAAAACATCGGCAAGAAAACCGAGGAAATGCTCAAGATGATCCCGGACACCCAGATCAACACCATCGAGCGCTGCTCGGGCCATGCCGGTACCTACGGTGTCAAAAAAGGCTCACACGACATGGCGATGAAGATCGGCAAACCGGTGTTCAAAGCCATGGCCACCATGAAAGACGGCTCCAAGCCCGACTTCATCAGCTCCGATTGCCCGCTGGGCGGCCACCACATTGCCCAAGGCTTTGAGGTCAATGGTCTGGGCGCTCCCGAACTGAACCACCCCTTGACCTTGGTGCGCAAAGCCTACGGTCTCAAATAAGGAACACTGCCATGCAATTGACCGGAAAAATCACGCCCGAGACCCTGATGTCTTTGGAGGCCTACACCAAGTGGCGCAAGGTCCACAAGCCCGAAGTCATTGCCCATCGCAAGCTGCGCAGCGTGCGGCTGGGCGAGCACATCAACATGCAATTTGAGAGCGAAACCACCATCCGCTACCAGATTCAGGAAATGCTGCGCATCGAAAAAGTCTTCGAGGAAGAAGGCATCCTGCAAGAGATCGAGGCCTATGCCCCGCTGGTGCCGGACGGCAGCAACTGGAAAGCCACCATGATGATCGAGTACACCGACATCAACGAACGCAAGCGCGAGCTGGCCAAGCTGATTGGTGTGGAAGACCGCATGTTTGTCGAGGTGGAAGGCCATGGGCGCGTCTACGCCATTGCCGACGAAGACCTGGACCGCGAGACCGATGAAAAAACCTCGGCCGTGCACTTTGTGCGCTTCGAACTGAAGCCTGCCATGTCGGCTGCGGTCAAGGCCGGTGCTGGCGTCAAGATGGGCTGTGACCACACACACTACCCCTCCCACATCGATGTTTCCCCGGACACACTGGCCAGCTTGGCAGGCGATTTGAAGTAATTCTCGCAGTCCGTTCTGGCTTGACCCTGCTGTGGCCTCTGCGTTGCTGCAGGGTTTTTGTTTTTGGGGTCAGTGATCGCTGTTCAGACCTTTGGCGGCGCAAGGCAAGCTCCGTGTGTGCTCTGCCTGTAGCGCCAAGTCAAAGGCCCAGCAGGGCCGGGTCACCTTGACCGAGCCTCAGCACTTCGGGTTCGTCGCCGCTCATGTCGATCACGGTGGTGGGCTGCAAAGAGCAGGCCCCTGCATCGATGACCGCGCCCACTTGGTGTTCCAGCCG
The DNA here is from genome assembly GCF_023910625.1 of Limnohabitans sp. Taxonomy (NCBI): domain Bacteria; kingdom Pseudomonadati; phylum Pseudomonadota; class Betaproteobacteria; order Burkholderiales; family Comamonadaceae; genus Limnohabitans; species Limnohabitans sp. Next base: position 257,299 of record NZ_JAAVVW010000002.1, on the reverse strand, counting down.
TTCGCGTATTTCTTCCGGGTCGTTCAGCGGCAGCGCTTCACCGGGCATGATCAGTGTGGCGGCCAACAGCGGCGCGCCGTGCAGGGCCAGCAGTTCCTGCAGCACTTTGTGCTCGGGCACCCTCAGGCCGATGGTTTTGCGTTGCGGGTGGCTCAAACGGCGTGGCACTTCCTTGGTGGCTTCCAGAATGAAGGTGAAAGGCCCGGGTGTGGCTTGTTTGATGGCCCGAAATTGCCGGTTGTCCACCCGCGCGTAGTTGGCCAACTCGCTCAGGTCGCGGCACAGCAGCGTCAGGTGGTGTTTCTCGTCCACAGCGCGAATGCGGCGCAAATGGTCGGCAGCGGTTTTATCGTCCAGGTGGCAGACCAGGGCGTAGCTGGAGTCAGTGGGCACGGCCAGCACGCTGCCTTGGTTGAGCAATTTCACGGCTTGCTTGAGCAAACGCGCTTGCGGGTTGTCGGGGTGAACGCTGAAAAACTGGGCCATGGGTTTCGACAGTCAAGGGTCGGTATTGAGCAGTATGCGATACAGAAGAGGCCAAAACCCCGCAATGCCAAAGCGAGAACTCATGATTGTGCGGGAGGGATGGCGACGCGGTTCTCTCGCAGCGTGAGCCAAGCCCCCAAAGCCCCGCACAGCGCGACCAGGCCCATGCCTGCAAAAGTCCATTGGTCAGGCAAGTGGTTAAAAACCACCCAGCCGCCCAGAACGGCAAAGCCAATTTGGCTGTACATATAAGGCGTGAGGGTGGCTGCCGGGGCGCGGCCGTAGGCCAGGATCAACAGAAAGTGTCCGATCGAGGCGAGCACGCCCATCAAGAGCAATTGGAGCCATACGGTCCAGTCGCTGGGCATTTCCCAGACAAAAGGCTGGATGAGGGTGGCCAAGGCCGTGCCAATCCAGCCGGTGTAAAAGTGGGTGGTGATGGGGTCTTCGGTTTTGGACATTTGGCTGGTCAGCAGCTGAAATGCGGCGTTGGTGCCCACCAGCATCAAGGGCAGGACGACGGTCCAGTCAAAGTGCTGGCTGCCGGGACGGATGATGATCAGGGTGCCGATGAAGCCACCCAGCACCAGCAGCCAGCGCAGTGGGCGAATTTTTTCCTTCAGCATCCAGGCCGCGAGCAAGGTGATGACCAAGGGGGCCAGCAGTGTGATGGCGGTGAATTCGCCCACAGGCATGTACTTGAGGCTCAAAAAGGCCAGGATGCTGCAGGCAAACAGCAGCATGCCGCGCGCCAGTTGAAAGCGCGGGTGTTGGGTGCGCAAAATTTGGCGGCCACGGCCTGGCCAGACGACGACCGTGGTGATGACGGCCTGAATGGCGTAGCGGAACCACAGCGCCACCAGCACCGACAGGCCCGCGCTGACGTGCCGGGTGGTGGTGTCCAGCGTGGCAAAGCACGCAGTGGCCAGAACGGCAAAACCGATGCCGTGCAGCGCAGTGTCCTTGAACGAACTCACTGAACGCGGTCGGTCAGCAGTTCCCAAACAGGGGTCAGTTGGCCAGGCAAGAAGGGCAGTGTGCCCAAGTCAATGCGGCTCTCGGTAGGGCTGTGAAAGTCACTGCCACGAGAGGCTGCCAAGTCGAATTCGAGCGCGGTTTCTGCGTAGCGTACTGCGTCGGGAGACGAGTGGCTGCCGGTAACGACCTCGACGCCGCGCCCACCGTGCGCTTTGAATTCACTGAACAGCGCGTACTCCTCGTTGGGGCTAAAGCCGTAGCGCGCCGGGTGGGCGATGATGGCCATGCCGCCGGCATCGGTGATCCATTGCACGGCTTCTTGCAGGCGTGCCCAACGGTGCGGCACGTAGCCGGGTTTGCCCTCAGTCAGGTATTTGCGAAACACTTCCGAGGTGTCGCTGCACACGCCTGTGTCGACCAAGTGCCTCGCAAAGTGGGTGCGTGAAATCAATTCCGGGTTGCCAACATAGCGCAACGCGCCCTCGTAGCAGTTGAGGATGCCGACTTTGGCCAGGCCATCTGACATTTCCTGGGCGCGTTCACTGCGGCCGCCTCGGGTGCGGCGCAGGCCTTCGACCAAGGCGCTGTTGTGCGCGTCGAAACCCAGGCCCACAATGTGCACCGTCTGGTGGGCAAAGGTGACCGAAATTTCGGTGCCTGTGAGGTAGGGCAGGCCTTGCGCGCGCGCGGCGGCCAGTGCGCGTTCTTGGCCAGCCACTTCGTCGTGGTCGGTCAGCGCCCACAGTTCCACGCCGTTGGTTTTGGCGCGTTCGGCCAAGGCTTCGGGGGTGAGGGTGCCGTCAGAGATGACGGAGTGGCAGTGCAGGTCGGCGTTCATCATGCGTTCCATTTTAGGCGCATGCCGCTGGAACGGTGCAGCTTGTGGGGTCATTGGGGATGAGAGGCCCAGGGGCCTGTAACAGCCCTGCAGTTTCTCGGGCTCAGACCTGTGGCCGATAATCCGGTAATGACCTCGATGCAGACCTTTGCGGAGCCCCAGCCATGGCACTGATGATCACCGACGAATGCATCAACTGTGATGTGTGTGAGCCCGAGTGCCCGAACCAAGCGATTTACCTGGGCGAAGAAATTTACGAGATCGATCCGTCCAAATGCACAGAATGCGTGGGCCATTTTGACGAGCCGCAGTGTGTCCAGGTCTGCCCCGTGGCCTGCATTCCAGTTAACCCGCAGCACGCAGAAAACCAAGAGTCGCTCTGGGCCAAATACCGTCGCCTGCAAGGTCAGTAAGGCACTGGGTTCAGCTCTGCTGACCGGGTTCGGTCGTTGGAGCGGGCTCTGCTTTCGGCGGTCTGGGTGGTTTGGGCCTGGGGGGCTTGCTGGTGTGGATTTTCACCATCGCTTTTTCCATCTCCCCCGCCAACAAAAGCGGCAAGGCCAACACCGCGCGGTGGATGCTGTCGTCGATGGCTTTGCGGTGCTCCAGCATCGGCTTCTTCAAGACCCAACTCACCACTTCGGCCTTGTCACCCGGGTGGCCCACGCCAATGCGCAGCCGCCAATAGTCGGATGTGCCGAGTTGGGCATGGATGTCGCGCAGGCCATTGTGGCCAGCGTGGCTGCCGCCCAGCTTGAGCTTGGCCTCGCCCGGCACGATGTCGAGTTCGTCGTGTGCCACCAAAATCTCTTGCGGCTGGATTTTGAAGAACCTGGCCAGGGCGCTCACCGACTTTCCCGACAGGTTCATGTAGGTCTGCGGTTCCAACAACCAAACGGTCTGGCCGCCGACCGTGGTGCGGGCGACCAGCCCGTGGTAGCTGCGCTCGGGCACCAGAGACACCTTGAGTTCGCGGGCGATGGCATCGATCCACCAAAAACCGGCGTTGTGGCGGGTGTCTTCGTATTCATTGCCCGGGTTGCCCAGGCCGACTAGCAGTTTGATCATGTTGCGTGATTATCCTTGGGCGCGTGGCCTAGCAGCCTGACATGCGGTGCGCCAAAGCAAAAAGGCCCGCAGAGCGGGCCTTGGTGTGCCGGGTTGAACAGCCCAGGCGAGAAGATTACTTCTTGCCTTTGCCTTTGGCGTCGGCGGGTGCAGCGACCACGGGGGCTGCAACCGCTTCTTCAACAGGAGCGATCACGCTCACAAGGACTGGGTTTTTCTGGCCACGCGTGATGGCCTTGCAACCAGAGGGCAGGGTGATGTCATCCAGGTGAAGCGATTTGCCCATGGTCAGACCTTTCAAATCCACCACAATGAATTCGGGCAGATTGGCAGGCAGGCAAGCCACTTCAATGTCTGTCATCACATGGTTGATGGTGCACTTGTCGGTCTTGACGGCTTCAGACTCATCTTGGCCGGTGTAGTGCAATGGCACTTTCATGTGCAAGGTGGTATTTGCATCGACCCGCTGGAAGTCGATGTGTTGTACCAATTGCTTATAGGGGTGCATCTGGTAGTCACGCAGCAAGACCTTGCTGGACTGACCATTCAATTCCATGTCCAGAATTGAGGAATGGAAAACCTCTTTCTTAAGGGCGTGCCACAAGGCGTTGTGGTCCAGCTCAATGAGTTGAGGAGCCGATGCGGCACCGTAAACGATACCCGGTGTGCGACCGGAATTGCGGAGACGGCGGCTCGCACCCGTTCCCTGCTTGGCGCGCTCAAAAGCGACGAATTTCATGGTTTTCTCCTTCTAGGGTACACCGCGACCAGTGCGACCCTGACTCAAAAAAACCAGCCAGTCCATATGGACCCGGCTGGCCACGGTTGGCCTTTTCCCTGATCAGGCTTGATCGGAGAACAGGCTCATCACCGACTCGCCGTGCGCAATCCGATGAATCGTTTCAGCGATCAGGGGAGCTACGGAGAGTTGGCGAATCTTGGAACACGCTGCGGCTTCGGTCGTCAGCGGGATGGTGTTGGTGACGACGACTTCATCGAGCGCTTCGCCTTTGGCTATGCGGTCTATGGCTGGACCCGAGAAAATCGGGTGGGTGCAATAGGCGTAGACTTTTTTTGCACCGCGCTCTTTGAGCACTTCGGCAGCTTTGACCAGGGTGCCTGCGGTGTCGATCATGTCGTCCATGATCACGCAGTTGCGGCCTTCGATCTCGCCAATGACGTGCATGACTTCAGACACGTTGGCTTTGGGGCGGCGCTTGTCGATGATGGCCAGATCGCAGCTCAACTGCTTGGCCAATGCTCGCGCGCGCACCACGCCACCCACGTCGGGGGACACGACGATCAGGTCATCGTAGTTTTGCTGGCGCAAATCACCGAGCAACACGGGCGAGGCGTAGATGTTGTCAACGGGGATGTCGAAAAAGCCCTGGATCTGGTCCGCGTGCAGGTCCATGGTGAGAACACGGTCCACACCCACGGCTTGCAGCATGTTGGCCACAACTTTGGCCGAGATGGGGACACGCGTGGAGCGTGGGCGGCGATCCTGGCGGGCGTAGCCGAAGTAGGGAATCACAGCGCTGATGCGTCCGGCCGATGCGCGTTTGAGCGCGTCTACCATGATGAGCAATTCCATCAGGTTTTCGTTGGTAGGGGCGCAAGTCGGTTGCACCACGAACACCTCACGGGCTCGGACGTTTTGCTTGAGTTCGACGGTGACTTCGCCGTCAGAAAAACGGCCTACATCAACCGCGCCGAGCTGTGAGCCCAAGTGTTTGGCGATTTCGGCAGCCAAAACGGGGTTGGCATTGCCGGTGAACAGCATGAAATCAGGGGGCAGTGAAGCAGGCTGCATGAGCATTCCAGCGATCAGATAAAAGGGCCTGTACGAATGAACGTATTTGGCAGGGGAAGAAGGATTCGAACCTTCGAATGCCGGAATCAAAATCCGGTGCCTTAACCAACTTGGCGATTCCCCTACACGGGTTGACCGCTGATAACAGCGACCGACCGATCAACTATCGCTGGATGCCCATCCCAACAAAGGGTGGAATTCCAAATTGCTGCAGCGCTTTGCCGTAAATCCATCGGGAACCGAGAAATCAGACTTGTTTGCATCACATGGTGCAAACACAGCGCTTCCAGAGCCCGTCATTTTAGCCCTTAGGCCAGCTTTTTCCAGCACATCCAGTGCTTGGCTTACTTCTGGGCAAAGTGATTGCGCAACAGATTGAAGGTCATTAAGACCAAAACTGTAGGGGTCTGCAGCAAAGTCGAGCATTGTAGCAGCGTTTGTATCGCGCTTGATCTCTGAGTGCGCAAAAATTTCGGATGTATTGATTCCAGCAGGCGGTTTGATGACCCAAAACTGTGCAGGTGGCAACTCAATCGGGATGATTTTCTCGCCCACACCTTCCACCCACGCATTTCGACCGCGCAAGAAAAAAGGCACATCGGCGCCAAGTTCAATGCCCAAGCTTTCCAGCGTGGGCAGGTCCAGTTGCAAATTCCAAAGTCGATTCAGCGCCAATAGGCAAGCGGCCGCATCGGAGGAGCCACCACCCATCCCCGCCTGAGCCGGTATTTTTTTGTCCACGACAATGTGCACGCCCTCGGGGCAGCCGCTGCGTTTTTGGAGCAACTGAGCCGCACGCATGATCAGGTCTTGGTCAGGCAAAGCCATGGTCAGATCTTCACGGCTGATCGTGCCACCGGATCGTTTTTCAAAGTGCAACTTGTCGCACCAGTCGATCAACATGAAGACCGACTGAAGCAGGTGGTAGCCATCAGGACGGCGCCCAGTGATGTGTAAAAACAAATTCAGTTTGGCCGGAGCGGGCACATCATGCAGAGATTTCATGGCCTGATTATGACCACGAAGTGCGCACCAGATCAGCGATCCAGCACAATCCGCAATCGCGTGATGGGCGCAGGCCGAATGCGCTCAGCAGTGATGCGGCCCTGAGCATGAGAAGATAAGTCAATATGCCACCCTGGGGAGTCGGCCGGTCGACCTGCCAACCATTCAAACAAAGCTGAAATGGGCAGTTCAGTCCCTGTCAAGATTGAAGCCAGGTATTCAAGACTGGTGCTTTGTACTTGCTGCTGGCCTTGCTCCAGGCGTGCAAATCCGGGTTGCCATTGAAGGCGTGCCAAAGAGGTGCCAACAGGGCTGAGCAAGACCATTTGGCCTGTTTCCGCAGAGCCTTGCAACTCAAAGCCGGCACTCAATGATTGCGGGGGGTCATTGAGTACTTGGATGACCAAACGCCCCGACCATTCGTCAATGTCCGGGGAGTTTTTGGCCGGAGGATTTACGCAAGCTGTCAGCAGCATGAGGCAAAGCCAAAAACTCCATCGTTTCATGCGCTGCAAAGTCATGTTGTTACCAGCCCATTAACCGTCTGTTTCAAGGCTGTCATCAAGGTTTGAAATGAAAACGTTTGAGGGTTTTGGTCAATGTGTCGTTGTCTGATTTGAGCAGCAAGCCTTCTCGCCAAATGACTGCTGCTTCATCGCGTCGGCCCATGACCCACAGCACTTCTCCCAAATGTGCCGCTATTTCAACATCTGGTTTGGCTTTGTAGGCGGTTTGCAAAATCTGCAAGGCCTCAGCAAATTGACCTTGCCTGTAGGCCACCCAGCCCAAGCTGTCCTGGATGTAGGGGTCCTGCGGCGCTAATTGGAGTGCTTGCACGATCAATTGGCGCGCTTCGCCCAGTCGGATGTTCCGATCTGCAAGCGAGTACCCCAGGGCATTGAATGCATGCGGGTCTTCGGGTTTGAGTTTCATCAGCTCACGTAACAAAGTCTCCATCTCGTCAAATCGTTTGAGCTTTTCACTGACCATGGCCAACTCGGACATCAAATCTGTGTTCTGGGGGTGAATTTGGAGAGCTTGTTGGACCAAGGCGTAAGCACTGGATGCCTGTTTTCTTTCGCGCAACCATTGAGATTGCAACAGAGCCTTCTTGATGGCCAGTTCCGGTGTGTTCGCTCTGATTTGCTCCAACACCAGCCGCGCTTCATCCAGGCGACCTTGCTGAGAGAGCAGATCCGCTTGACGGCTGGCCAGCTTGATGGGATCGGCATCAGCGGGCACTTGTGCCAACCACTGTTGTGCTTGTGCGAATTGCCCTTTGCGTTGGGCAATTTGGGCCAAAGCCATCAAGGACTCTCCTGGCCCCGAGATTTGAGATGGAACGCGTCCAGATGAACTGGCCAATTCGAGGTGCTTGTGCAGCTTTGATTCTGCAAGCTGCCCTTTACCGGTTTCGAGCAAAAGCAGTCCATGAACGAGCCAGCCGTCAGCAAAAGTCGGCTGATCTGCATTGAGTTTGTGTAATTGCGTCAGAGCTTCAGCGTAAGCATGTTGGCCAATGAGCAAGCGGGCGTAACCCAAACGAAGCTCTGGCTCAACCGCGCCCTGCATGGCATTTTGGAGCAATGGCAAAAGATCGGTGGGCGCGACACTGGCCAAGCTGAGCGCCAGCAAAAGAGGGCCTTGGGCAGTGGTATCGGCTGCTACGCCCATGCGGACTGCTTCGACAGCTTGGCCCACTTGGCCTGCGTCTCGCCGCATTCGCCCCACTGTGGTCCAGGCTGAAGCGGCTGTTTGGGCATGTTTCAAGGCAGCTTCCAGCGCTCTTTCCACCGTGTCTGCGGCCATTTTTTTGTCTTGGACACGTGAAAAAACCCGAGGGATGGAGCCGATGGCGGCATTTTGCGCGACGGCTGGTAAATCCCGAATCGACACCGTCAGGGCTTTACCCGCTTCATCAATGCGGTTCAGGGCCAATAAGATTTGCAACAAATAGCGATTGGCTTCAGTGGATTCGGGTAAGGCGTTTTTCCAGGCTTGTGCAGCTTGCAAAGCAGCATCTCCCGAGCGCGATTGCAGCGCAACATCCACAGCCCTTTGAAACAACAAGGGATCACGTGTTTGGCGCGCCGCCTCCAAAATGATCGAAAAGCCGCTGCCAGGCGAACCGCTTCTGACGTTCATTTCGCCTAAAAGAAGCTGGTAAAAAAGAGCAGCGTCCAGAGCTGAATTTTGTACAGACAGATCTGAGGGGGGGCCGGCAGGGCGTGCTACAGATTGTGCCGCTTGCGCCTAAAACGCAAGACAACATCAATGCAACCAGAAGCCAAAATTTCATGAGTTCATCATAATCCACTCAACCGCCGATTTGAGCTGGGCGGTTCAAGACCCTTTTTCTACCCAAGCCTATGCCCGAACTCCCCGAAGTTGAAGTCACCCGACGCAGCTTTGCCGATCGAATTGTGTTGGCGTCTATCCGGGCCCTGAACCTGGGTAAACCCCTGCGTTGGCCATTGGGGGTTTCAGCCCACAGTCTTGTGGGGCAGCAAATTCTGGCTGTGCGGCGCCGGGGTAAATACCTGTTGCTTGATCTGGATCAAGGCCTGCTCTTGGTTCATTTGGGCATGTCGGGTAGTCTGAACTTTGCAGCCGCACAGCCCGAATCCGGTCCACATGACCACATGGATTTGGTGACTGATCGGGGCGTGCTGCGCCTGCACGACCCGCGCCGTTTCGGTGCAGTGGTTTGGGCCCCGTCAGAAGATTCCCCGCAAGCCCAAAAGCTGCTGGGTCGGCTGGGCGTGGAGCCTTTGAATGGTCAATTCGATGTGAGCGCTTTTGCCGATGCTCTGAAAAAGCGCCAGTCTGCCATCAAGCAAGTTTTGTTAGCGGGTGATGTGGTGGTGGGAGTGGGCAATATTTATGCGTCCGAGGCCTTGTTCATGGCAGGCATACGCCCCACCACCAAGGCCGCGCGCTTGTCCCGTCCCCGTGTAGCCAAGTTGCATGCCGCCATCGTGCAGGTGTTGACCCGCGCCGTGCAACAAGGCGGCAGCTCGCTCAAGGATTTTGTGAGCGCCGAAGGTCGCACCGGCTACTTTCAACTGGAGGCGGCAGTGTACGGACGTGCAGGTGAGCCTTGCCGAGCGTGCAGCACCCCGATCAAGCCCATGCTGCAAGGCCAGCGCACCACATTTTATTGCCCTGTATGCCAGAAACCTTGATCGCATGGGCCGATGATTTTGCCCATCTCATGGTGGACTGGCAGCGCCAGCATGGGCGCCAGAGCCTGCCCTGGCAAAACACGCAAGATCCTTACCGTGTCTGGTTGTCCGAGATCATGCTGCAACAAACGCAGGTGAAGACGGTGCTCGATTACTTTCCACGGTTTTTGGGGCGCTTTCCCGATGTGGCCGCCTTGGCTGCCGCGCACCAAGACGATGTGCTGGCGCTGTGGAGCGGCTTGGGCTATTACAGCCGGGCTCGCAACCTGCACAAGTGCGCTCAAGAGGTGATGGGGCGCTTTGGCGGAGCCTTTCCGCGCCTTGCTGAAGATCTGCAAACCCTGCCCGGCATTGGTCGATCGACGGCTGCTGCAATTGCCGCTTTTTGCTTTCAGGAGCGGGTGGCCATTCTGGACGGCAACGTCAAACGCGTGTTGACCCGCGTACTGGGCTATGCAGAGGATTTGGCTGTGACCAAAAACGAAAAGGCTTTGTGGGCCTTGGCGCAAGAGCTTTTGCCCGCGCGGAACACTGACATGCCCCGCTACACCCAAGCGCTGATGGATTTGGGGGCCACTGTGTGTTTACCGCGCAAGACACAGTGCGAGATCTGCCCTGTGAGCGCCGTGTGCCAGGCCCAAGCGCTGGGTGAGCCATTGGCCTTTCCCGTCAAAACCCGCAAACTCAAGCGCCGCAGCGTCACGCTCTGGCTCTTGTGGGCCGTCAATTCGCAGGGTCAGGTCTGGCTCCAAAGGCGGCCAAGCACAGGCATCTGGGCCGGTTTGTTCAGCTTGCCGGTTTTTGAGTCAGAAGCGGACTTGCTGGCCGCATGGGTGCAGGGCGCGCAGCCGCAATACATCGAGCCCTGGAAGCATGTGCTGACGCATCGCGACCTGCACCTGCACCCGGTGCGGATGACGAGCACAGCTTTGCAGGTCCCAGCTTGTGAAGGCCAATGGGTGGATGCCAGTGCGTGGCCTGAGATGGGGTTGCCTGCGCCGATACGGCTGTTATTGGCGGCCAAGTAAAAGGCCTGGAGTTTTTTCGCTCTGCAAGGTCGCGCATCAAGCGGGCAGGCCGGGCTTAGACTGCGTCGAGTTCTCGGTGCCGTTTGAGTGTGAGCCAGCGTGCGCCAAAGCTTTGTGCCAACTGCTCGACCATGAACACCGAGCGGTGCTGCCCCCCAGTGCAGCCGATGGCCACCGTCACGTAGCTGCGGTGGTCGCGTTCGATGGCTGGAACCCAGTGCATGAGGAACCCCTCGATCTGCATTTGCATCTGCAAGAACGCTTCGGACTGGCGCAAATAGGCCTGCACCGGCTCGTCCCGTCCCGTCAAAGGGCGTAGCGCGCTCTCGTAATGGGGGTTGGGCAACATGCGCACGTCAAACACATAGTCGGCATCTGTGGGAATGCCGCGTTTGAAGCCAAACGATTCAAACACCAAGGTCAGCTGGGCTGAAGGGGCGCTGACCAAGGTCTTGATGTAGGTTTGAAGCTGTGCCGATCGCAGCAAGCTGGTGTCGATGATGTGTGCACGATCGCGCAAGTCGGCCAGCAATTCACGCTCGAAACCAATGGTTTCAATCAAGGCTTTGTCGCTTTGGGGTTTGTTGCCGCCCGACAAAGGGTGTTTGCGCCGCGATTCAGAATATCGGCGCTGCAGCGTGTCGGAGTTCGCGTCCAGAAAAACCGACTTCACCGTCATGCCCATGTTGCTCAGCAAACCCATTTGCTCAGGCATCAGGTGCAAAGAATAGGCGCTGCGCACATCGATGGCAATCGCCAGACGCCGCTCTTGGTGTTGCTCTTCGAGCTTGACGAATGGAATCAGCAACTCAGGCGGCAGGTTGTCCACGCAGTAATAACCCGCGTCTTCCAGGGCGTGCAGCGCCACCGATTTGCCAGAGCCGGACATGCCGGTGATGAGGATGATGTCCATGCTCAGCTTTGTGCGGCTTTGCGGCCTTGGGGTTTCAGCGGGGTATCGCCCAGCATTTCGCGGGCGTGGGCTAGGGTGGTGGCGGACAGCTTTTCGCCGCCCAACATGCGGGCGATTTCGTTCACGCGCTCTTCGCCCTTGACGCCACGCACCTGGCTGATGACCTGTCCCTTGGCCGCGGCCTTGCTCACCAGCAGGTGGTGGTCTGCGCAGGCGGCCACCTGGGGCAGGTGGGTCACGGCCAGCACTTGCCGGTGTTGGCCGAGTTGTTTCATCAATCGGCCCACGGTTTCGGCCACAGCACCGCCCACGCCGGAGTCCACCTCGTCAAAGATCAAGGTCCTGGCTTCGCCCAGCTCGCTGGTGGTCACCGCAATGGCCAGTGCGATGCGCGAGAGCTCGCCTCCCGAGGCCACTTTGCCCACGGGCCGGGGCGTGCTGCCTTCGTGTCCGGCGACCAAAAAGCTGACTTCTTCCAGGCCATGTTGCGCGGGCGCATCCAGGGTTTGCAACTGCACCTCAAAGCGGCCGCCTTGCATGCCCAGTTGCTGCATCGCGCTGCTGACGGCTTGGGCCAATGGTTTAGCGGCTTTTTGGCGTTGATTTGATACGGCTTTGGCTGCTTGCAGGCAAGCTTTGTGGGCAGCTTGTTCGGCTTTTTGCAGGCTGTCCAGGTCGGCGGCGGCATCGAGCTGGGCCAGCTCTTGGCGCCAGGTTTGCAAGCTCAAGGGCAGCTCGTCCGGTATTTTTTTGTAGCGCCGGGCCAGCGACAGCCACAGACCCATGCGCTCGTCCAGTTGGGCCAAGTGCTGTGGGTCCAGGTCGGTTTTCCGCAAATAGCTGTGCAGGCTATGGGCCACGTCTTCGGCTTGGGCCTGCGCAGACGCCAGCACCTCGGCCAAGGCGTTGAATTCGGCCTCATACTGTCCCAAAGATTGAAGGGTTTGGATGGTGCGGGACAGCTGGCGCAACGCGCCGCTTTCGCTGTCGCTCTCACCGCCTTCGAGCAAGGCCGTGCTCTGGTTGGCCCCATCGATCAAGGCTTGCGCGTTCGCCAAACGGCTGTGCTGGGAGCTCAGCTCTTGCCATTCGTCCACTTGCGGGTTCAGTTTTTCCAGTTCGCCGATTTGCCAGGCCAGGCGTTCGCGTTCGTTGGCCAAAGTGCTTTGTGCTTGCAGGGCATCGGCCAGCGTTTGCTGAGCCTGGCGCCAGGCCTGCCAAGCGGCTTTGAGCGGGCGCGTGTCGGTGCCCGCATAGGCATCGAGCAAGCCTCGCACCGCGTCAGGTCGTGTCAGGCTTTGCCAAGCATGCTGGCCATGGATGTCCAGCAACTGCTCACCCAGCTCGCGCAGTTGCGTGGCGGTGGCGGGGCTGCCGTTGACCCAGGCGCGGCTTTTGCCGCTGCTGTCCACCGTGCGGCGCAGCAGTAAATTGGCGCTGGCCTCAAACCCGGCTTCTTCGAGCCATGCCTGAATGCGGGTTGTGGGCTCAAACTCGGCACACACCTCGCAGCGGCTGGCACCTTCACGCACCACGCTGGCTTCGGCGCGGGCACCCAAGGCCAGTTGCAGGGCGTCGATCAGGATGGATTTGCCCGCACCGGTCTCGCCGGTCAATACGCTAAAGCCTGAGCTCAGGTCCAGCGCCAGTTCGTGCACGATCACAAAGTCGCGCAGGGTGATGTGCGTCAATGCCATGGTTCAATCGCCCCCGTTCCAGTGCATTTTTTTGCGCAAGGTGTCGAAATAATTCCAGCCTGCCGGGTGTAAAAAGCGCACTTTGTGCTCTGAACGATTGACCACGATCCGATCACCCAAAATCAAATCTGCCAGCGATTGCATGTCAAAGTTGGCGCTGACATAACGCCCCGCCACGATCTCGATGCTGATTTCGCAGGACTCGGGCAGCACGATGGGGCGGTTCGACAAGGTGTGCGGTGCAATGGGGGCCATGACCCAGCCGCCCATGGCCGGGTGCATCAAGGGACCACCGACCGAGAGTGAATAAGCAGTGGAGCCCGTGGGCGTGGCGATGATCAGGCCGTCGGCCCGTTGGTTGGACACAAACCGCCCGTCAACCTCGATCCGCAACTCGACCATGCCCGAGGTACCGCCCCGGTTGACCACCACATCGTTCATGGCCAGCGCGCTGAACACGCTGCGCTGGTCGCGCATGACGTGGGCTTGCAGCAAGCTGCGGTCTTCGGTTTGGTAATGGCCCTGCAGCATGGGCAGCAACACAGTCTGGTAGCTTTGCAGGGGAATGTCAGTGATGAAGCCCAGCCGCCCTTGGTTGATGCCCATCAGCGGCAGGCCATGGTGGGCCATTTGGCGGCCTATGCCGAGCATGGTGCCATCGCCGCCAATCACCAGGCCCAGATCGCACTGCGCGCCGATCTCGGCCATCTCCAGCACAGGGTATTGGTTCAAGCCCGTGTGCGAGGCGGTTTCTTGGTCCAGCACCACATCGCAGCCTTGCCGGGTCAAGAACTGGGCCACGTCGTCCAAAGCGCGGCGTGAACTCTCCAGCGCCCCGCCATGCGCGGTGGTGTGGTATTTGCCAAAGAGTGCAATGTGACGGAACTTGGAGCTCATTCGCAAATTACATCATTAAAATGACCAAATGCTAGATGAACGTGCCAAGTTATTGCTCAAAGCGCTGGTGGAACGCTACATCGCGGACGGCCAGCCTGTGGGCTCGCGCACGCTCTCCAAAGCCTCGGGCCTGGATTTGTCACCCGCCACCATCCGTAACGTGATGTCCGACCTGGAAGAGTTGGGCCTGATCGCCAGCCCCCACACCTCGGCCGGGCGCATCCCGACCAGTCGGGGGTACCGCTTGTTTGTGGACACCATGCTCACGGTGCAGCGCGACGGCATCGAAACCCCGGCCCTCACACCCGACCAGCCGCAAAAAGTGATTGCCAGTGCGGCCCACTTGCTGTCCAGCCTGTCGCATTTTGTGGGTGTGGTCATGACGCCGCGCAAGCCGTCGGTGTTCCGGCACATCGAGTTTTTGCGATTGTCCGAGCGGCGTTTGTTGGTCATCATCGTCTCGCCCGAAGGTGATGTACAAAACCGTATTTTGTTCACCGAGACCGATTACTCGCAAAGCCAGCTGATCGAAACTTCGAATTTTTTGAACACCCATTACGCAGGCATGGCCATCGAGCAGGTGCGCAGTCGGGTCCAGCAAGAACTGGTCAGCTTGCAAAGCGAAATCGCCACCCTCATGCAAGCGGCTGTGCAGGTCAGCACCGAGGCGCTGGCAGATGAACAGAACGAGGTGGTGATCGCGGGCGAGCGCAATTTGTTGTCGGTCAGCGATTTTTCCAGCGACATGGGCCACTTGCGACGTGCGTTTGAGCTGTTTGAGCAAAAAACCCACCTCATGCGTTTGCTGGACGTGTCCAGCCAGGCCGAAGGCGTGCGCATTTACATTGGCGGCGAAAGCCAGATCGTGCCCATGCAGGAACTGTCGGTGGTCAGCTCGCCCTACGAGGTCGACGGCCAGATTGTGGGCACCTTGGGCGTGATCGGCCCGACCCGCATGCCCTATGACCGCATGATCCAGATCGTCAACATCACCTCGCGCTTGGTCAGCAACGCGCTGAGCCAGTCCAAATAGGCCGCTGCCGCCCACTACAATCACAGCTTCGGTGGGGGCGTTAGCTCAGTTGGTTAGAGCAGAGGACTCATAATCCTTTGGTCGACAGTTCAAGTCTGTCACGCCCTACCATTTCAATCCACATCTCAGCCCACTTTGCACCGAGTGGGCTTTGTCGTCTCTGGGTTCAGGCTATCCTGTTCATGGCCGCAGGAACAAGCCCTGTTTGGATGGTGATGCCCTGCGCCTGCCGAATCGCATCGACCGTGGCCAGCGCCGTGGCTTCGGCGCCCGTGACTGTCAGCAACATCAGGTCTGGTGTGCCGTTTTCTGTGCCGGTGGGCAAGGCAAACAAGGCGTCTCCGTCCAGCGTGGTGTGTGTGGGTCGGACGCTGCGGGCCAGGTCGTCGTGGGCGCTCATGGCCAGGCGCTTGGCTTGGGGCTTGGTCAGGCTGGCATTGGTGGCCACCACGCCAATGGTGGTGTTGATACCCGACAGGAGGCGATGGTCGCGCCCGTCCGCCATCAAGGCGCGTTGAGTGTCCAGCAGGCGCAGCCCATCGACCGTGCGGGCACCGGCCAGCACCTGGCCCGTAGCGGGGTCCATCACATCGCCTACCGCGTTGCAGGCCACCAAAGCGCCCACCCCCCATGGATCCACCGCACCCACTGCACCGTCTCGGGCCAAAACGACAGAGCAGCCCATCAGTCGTTCGCTGAGTGTCGAGTGACCGATCAAAAGGCCAGGGGATCTACCATCGAACCATGGGCAGTACTTGTTTGAATGATTTTCAACCTCCAACAGGGTTTGTGCCGGTGATCAAGCAGCGAGAATATCCCTTGTGCGAGGTCAAGCCCAGCGAGGTGGTACGTCTTGTCATTGAATTGCGGTCGCATCCAAAGTTGCCCATAAAAGCTTGCTATAATTTATTCCATGATGCGGCTGTAGCTCAGCTGGATAGAGTACTTGGCTACGAACCAAGGGGTCGTGGGTTCGATTCCTGCCAGCCGCACCAAAATGGAAAAGATCGTTGATTCGTCAACGGTCTTTTTTCATTTCTGGGTCTTGTCGGTGTCCCACCTGGGTGTCCCACATGATCCGAGTCCCCCGCCTGAAGGTCAACCGCATGGGCGTGTACTGCCTGCGCGTAGTCTGGACAGACGAGGCGGGCAAGCGCCGCGAGGCATCGCACAGCCTGCGTACCAAGTCCCCCGAAATTGCCCGCGTTTTGGCCTTACAGTTCAACGAAGCCTATGAACGAAAGAGAAGCCAACGCCGCATGACGACCAAGAAGCCCGAGCACCTGCCCAACTTTGAAGACTTCGCCGCCAAGTTTGAACTGGACTTGTCGCGGGGAGTGATGAAGTCGGACGGCCCCGAGGGAGGGTGTCCTAAATTTTGTGTAAACGGTCAAATGGCAGGAAACTGCCGAACATCCAGAAAGATGAACCATGACCGTCAGCAACGAATTGATCGACCAGCTGCTCGCTGGCTATAAAAAACCTGAAGACCTCATCGGCGAGAACGGCCTGCTCAAGCAGCTGACCAAGCGCCTTGTGGAGCGCGCTTTGGAAGCCGAGATGACCGAGCACTTGGGTCACACCAAGAATGCCAGCGTGGCCAACGCCGCTGGCAATGCCCGCAACGGCAAAAGCAAAAAGACCCTCAAAGGCGACTTTGGCGAGCTGCCCATTGATATCCCCCGTGATCGCCACGCCAGCTTTGAGCCGCAGATCGTGCCCAAGCACCAGACGCGCTGGACGGGTTTTGATGACAAGATTTTGTCCCTGTATGCCCGAGGCATGACGGTACGTGAGATTCAGGGGCATCTCCAGGAAATGTATGGCACCGAGGTGTCGCCCACGCTGATCTCATCGGTTACGGATGCCGTCATGGACGAGGTCAAGGCTTGGCAGGCGCGTCCACTGGATGCGCTGTACCCGATCGTTTACCTGGACTGCATCCACGTCAAAACCCGTGACTCAGGCGTGGTGCGCAACAAGGCCGTATATCTGGCCTTGGGCATCAACATGGCGGGCGAGAAGGAAATCCTGGGGCTGTGGATTGCCCAGACCGAAGGGGCCAAGTTCTGGCTGCAGGTGGTCACGGAGCTCAAGAACCGGGGCGTGGCTGACATCTTCATCGCCTGCATGGATGGCTTGAAGGGCTTTCCCGAGGCAATAGAGGCTGTATATCCGCAAACGGCGGTGCAGCTGTGTCTGGTGCACATGGTGCGCCACAGCCTGAACTATGTGAGCTGGAAGATGCGCAAAGTGGTGGCCGCAGACCTGAAGACCATCTACAGCAGCGCAACTGCGGATGATGCCGTGCTGCGGCTGCAGGAATTCGAAGAAAAATGGGGCGCTGACTACCCGACCATTGTGAAATCGTGGTGCAGCAACTGGGAGCGGATCGTGCCGTTCTTTGAATATCCTCCAGAGATTCGGCGGATCATTTACACGACCAACGCCATCGAGTCGGTGAACATGAGTCTGCGCAAGGTGACCAAGAGCCGGGGCTCGTTCCCCAGCGATGAGGCATTGCTGAAATTGTTCTACCTGGCGCTGAACAACATCAGCAAGAAGTGGACGATGCCGCTCAGAGATTGGAAAGCCGCATTGACCCGGTTTACCATTCAGTTCGAAGGCAGGATGCCCAATGACTGATCTCAGCCCCGTTTACACAAAATGCCGTACACCCTCGATCAAGACGTTCCAAGACCTCACAGACAGCGTAAACGCCTGTGCAGATCGGGGCACCGTTCCCGGCAGCCGTGGCGGTGGCAACGCCCGTGAAGTGCAAGCCGAATCCGTCAAAGACGCGATCAACTTCCTAAAGTCCAACTAACTTGTGAACAAGCTATGAAATCTCACTTCAACAGGCTGGCTACGATCTTCACGATGCTGGCAATATCCATTAACGTAGCCGCGCAAAACAACCCCCTCACTGACGGCAATGCTGCTGCACCAGATGAATGGTTGTTGGTCAAGAAAGGCAACCCATGGTGGTACGAAACCAAGCCGAGTCCCACGCCTGTTCAGCTTCAAAAGCGCACACCCACGGCATCAGAACAAGCCATCATTGCTAAAGCACGCGCATTGGTGGCAAATCGGCCAGCCAAAGCGTTTGTATTGATGGACGGTGACACGGTACTGTATTCAGAAACAAAAGCGCCAGCGGACGCTGATTCCGTCTTCTTTGGCTTCTCCATGGGCAAGACGGTCACGGCGATGGCGGTGGGACAAGCCATATGCGCGGGAAAGCTCAAGCTGGACACCCGTGCCAGCGAGGTTGTGCCTGAACTCAACGGCAAAGCGTTGGGCAACGCCACGGTGCGCGACTTGCTGCGCATGGCATCCGGTGCGGCTGACCCCAACCCTGACAGTTCTGTCTGGACACCCGACCAGTTCAAAGAGTGGGGACGCGGCAATCTGAATCTGGTCAATCTGGTGACAGAGGACCGAATTGCCAAAGCAGCAAGAGGCGTTTTCTCTGAGTACAAACCGGGCGAAGTGACCTCGTACAAGAGCACCGATCCGATTCTGCTGGGTGTAATGGTCAGTCGCGCCACGGGTACGGTGTGGAGCCAATGGATTCAGGAACAAATCTTAAACCCAATGGGTGCGGCCAAACCGGGTCTGTACGTTCAAGACCGTCAACAAAACGGGCTGGCTGACAGCGGTCTGCGGATGCGTTTAGAGGATTGGATGCGGTTTGCCGTGTGGGTCAAGCGCAGTTCAAAGGAATCGGGTTGCTTTGGTGACTACGTGCGTGCGGCCATCAGCACTCAGATTTCGAATGGAAGTAACCCCAGTACCCGCAAAATGGGCAAGCTGTTTGGTGGCTATGGCTACTTCACATGGACAGAAAACAGCATTGTTCCGAACACGGCTTGGGCTTCTGGCTGGGGTGGTCAGCGCATTGGCTGGAATACAGACCCGAACAACAATCGGATGGTCATCACATTCAGCAACGTGGAAAGCTGGATGCCGGATGTTTACGAGCTTTCCAAGGGATGGAATTCCACTCCGTCACAGGTGGCTGCCATTAAACCAGCGGCGCAGAAATCAACATCCGTGGCGACAACATCAAACTCAGGCACTTCATGGCAAGGGCCGCTGTCAGGACGTGTCGAATTCGATTCCATCACGCCACCTGACCGCTGGCAGTTTGTCAGAAAGGTGATGGAGAACACCAAGCCAGTCAAGGTCTCTGGTGATTTGCTGATGCCACGCAACGTCAACGGAAAAGTACCCGCCGTACTGATCTCACATGACAGCGGTGGCGTTTCGGCCAAGCTCTACGACGTGTGGGCCAAAGAGTTGAACAATGCTGGCGTTGCCGTGTTCATCATCGACAGTTTTAAGCCTCGTGGAATTGGCAGCACCACGAATGATCAAGGCCAAGTGAGTGTCACGGCCGATGTGGCCGATGCACTGTACGGCCTGAAACTGTTGGCGACTCACCCGCAAATTGATGCAAAGCGCATTTTTCACATGGGCGGTTCACGCGGTGGAACAGCGGTGTTTGAAACCTATTGGGACATGGTGCGCAAGGCAGTCATCACCGACGATCTGAAATTCGCTGGTCACATCCCGTTGTACCAAGGTAATTGCAACACACGATTCCGGTTTGATCGTGGCAACACAAACAAGGCCCCCATGCTCGCATTCTTGGGTGGCGCGGATGACGGCACACCCGCCGATGCTTGCGTCGCCTACTACACAGAGTTGAATCGGGCTGGTGCAAACATCAAATGGAAGGTCTTGCCCGGTGCGCACCACGGCTTTGATGGTAGTAGCCAACAAACCTATCACGCGCAGGGCGTGACAGCAAAAAACTGTTCAATCGAAGTATTCCTGACCGATGTGAAGGGTGGCGGTCTTGGAGAGGCGCGAGACTACAAGACAGGTGCGGCCATCAATGGCTTTGCTGAATGGAACAAGGCTTTCAGTGCTTGCAATAGCCGTGGCTTTACGGCAGCGGCAAACTCTAGCGCCCGTGACCAAGCGGTCAAAGAGGTGCTAGCTTTTGTGAAGGAAAATTGACATGAGAGTTTCCACACTCCTTGGCGCTACTTTGTCAGTGGTGTTCGCTATCGGCACCGCCACGGCCCAGCAATCTCGCCAAGCATCAGCTTACGACAAAGCCCAAACCCGAACGGCGCTTACTCGCAGCGTGTTTTACCTACCGTTGTTTGGGTCTGTTTATCGAGAGAAATTCGCAGCCTTGGTTGCGCGCCAACCCGGTGTGCGTGGTGTCGTCATCCATAACCATGGTTGTGGTGGCATGTGGGGTTGGGAAACGACGGTGGCGCAGTTCTACTACCGCGAAGGTTTTGCGGTCATCACACCAGAGTTTGTGACACGAGAAGGCAACAAGATGGGCTGCCCCGGTGGTTCATCAGAAGAAATGCTTCGACGTGCCGGTGAGCGTGTACGTGAAGGCATTTACACCGCCATCAACCCAGCCAGGCTCGATGCGCGTGGTGATGACATTGAGGAAGTGATTCGATGGGTAAAGACGCTGACTCCATTGCCCATCTTTCTGAGCGGTCACAGTGAGGGTTGCCGCACTACCTATCACTGGAACCGGGACGATCAACAGGTCAAGGGTGGCATCTGCCATAAGCAAAGCGTCAATCGTCAATATGAACACATCTGGCAGTGGGACTCACGGCTTCCAATGTGGTCATCCATTGAAGACGAAGACCCTTGGGCAGGTGGCACGAAAGACCGTCCAGCGGTGGGGTTCCAAGAGAAATTCAAAGACAACCCGCAGAACCTGACGGAGTTTCGGTATCCGGGCAACAGCCATGACCCGCTGGTGCGGCAAGGTGAAGGCCAAAGCTTGCGCGAATGGTTGAATCGTCAAGTTGCGTTACCACCACTGAAAGGGCAAAACGGGTTTAACTATGAAGATGTATTGCCAGTGGTGCAGGAGGCTGTTCGCAAGGCCAACCAGTAGCACTGCACATCAAGCTTTATGAACCTTCACGAGACCGAAAAAATGCAGCCGAAATAGTCGAAAAAATGTGAACCATGTTGCCGCACTTGTTACAGTGCGTGGCAACACTTTTGGAGCCTGAGATTCAGCACAAAACAGCGGCTGCTTGTCTCGCTTTGCCGAAGCGAATTTCAGGCTCAGGCCGAAGCCAAGCGCGGTGGTTTTGGGTAGGGCTGTGCCAGCCATTCCACCGTTCCAGCTTATACACAAAACCGCTTTCTTTTGCCCAGTCTGGTACTTCAATAATTGAATGGGGTGCAATCACGTCTGCCCATCGTATTCCGCACTCCGGCATTGGGGGTATGGACATATCGAAACCGTACTGCTTCATCATTGCTTTACGCCGTCGGAAGTAGGTGGCATCGCTGTTGAAGAACTGCCGCATATCCCGACCCGTGAGCCACAGCGCAATCAGCATCTTGTGGCTGGCAGTTGCCGCCGCAAGTAACTGCTCCTGAACATGAATTGGCGGCAAGTCAGCAAGAGGGATACTTTCAACTACTTTGCGGTGTAGTTCGCGTGCCGTTTCAGGCATCCAACGCGTGCCCCTATTGAGTGGGTTCTTAGGATTGTTCAACATACGGCCACAGCGTGCTTCGATGCGGATACCCTGAGCCAGCACTTCGTCCATCATTCGGCCAAATTCAAGGCTCGTTCCAAAGCGCCCAAAGCTCATTGGCATATGGCCTAAAAGCTTGATTTTGTGCTTTGCAAGGCCATCCATAAAGTAATGAAATTTATCAGTAGTGTCCCAACGTTTTTCAGAGGAGAGAGAGCTGTTGAGGCTCAAATTCCGAATGTTTGTCAGGCTCGGTTGGTGTAAGTAGTTGATTTATTGGGGTTGTTTCAAACATGGTCAAGCTCAAGATTTGTAGGATTTCATGAAGACTGTTGGGCAGATGCAAGCGTTTCTTGGCAATGGCGATCAGCACGTATGTGCAGACCGCGATCCAGATTTGCGTCTTGACCGCGTTCTCGTTGGTGCCATAAAACGTCTTGATTCGCAGGTGCTGCTTGATCCATTTGAAAAACAACTCGACCTGCCAGCGCTGGCGATACAGGTCTGCAATCAACTCGGGCTTGAGAGCGAAGTTGTTGGTCAAAAATGTGATGCGCTTGCCAGTGTCGTCCTTGACCACCACACGTCGCAGCGTGGCGGGATAGTGTTGGCTGGAATAAAAGATGGTCAGCACACCCGTCTGATCGCACACGATGTTCGAGTTGGCCCGGTCTACGGGGTTGGAGTAGCGCCGCTTGAATTTGGTATTGGACTTGGCACGGGTGACGAAGAAGGCGTTGGCCTGATGAATCACAAACAGTCGCTGGAAATCCAAGTACCCACGATCGAGCAGGTAATAGGCGCCAGGCTCGATGTCCAGCAGGTCCAAGGTGTTGACCTCGTGGGTCTTGCCGTCGCTGATGTGAATGAAGGTGGGGATGGAGCCGCGCAGGTCCAACAGGGTGTGCAGTTTGATAGCCGCCTTGTGCGCGCGAAACGGTGCCCACGGATAAACCGACAAGCACAGGTCTATCGTCGTGGCATCGAAGGCGTAGACGGTTGCATCCAAGTCGATCGCCATCGGCTCTTTGGCATACAACGGGCGCGCCATGGCGATCAGGTGTTGCGCGAAGTCGGCGTAGATTTGCCAAGGCCGGGTTGCATTGGCGTTGGACAAGGTGTTGCGAGAAACTGTCTTGCAGCGCAGACCCATGTGATACAGCCGCTTGGCTTGGGCACGCAAATTGATCTCGATGTCGCGCAAAGACTCGCGGTAGGTCAACTGAGCAAAGGCCATGGCCAAGAACTGGTCCAAGCAGGTGAAGTCTTGAACCTTGTGATCGCCTCGGTGCTTGGCAACGCAGCGGCGAAACGTGCTCAGCGGCAAGAACGCCATGAGTTGAGAAAAAACGAGCTTGCCTTGGTTCATTGCGGTCCTTTGCGTGCGAACGCAAAAGACCATAAGTCATGGAATCGAAGTTCAAATCGAGACCAGACTGAAATGCCAAAAAACCAAGGTAAATCATTAACTTACGAAGTCCTGATGTGAAAACGTTGGGACACTACTGGAAATTTATCGTAAATGAGGACTTCACGGTCACGAGAATTCGGCCACAAGCGAACGCCAATCCCCTTCGGAATCGGTACGGCTTGAAGGGAGGCATTACCGTAACGTCGAATGTTGTCACACAGCACCCGCAAAATGGGAAAATTATTTGCTGGATATGGATTTTTCACTTGGACTGAAAACTCGATGGCACCCAATACTGCTTGGGCTTCTGGCTGGGGTGGTCAGCGTATTGGCTGGAACACCGATCCCGTCAACAACCGGATGGTCATCACATTCAGCAACGTGGAAAGCTGGATGCCAGAGGTTTATGAGCTTGCCAAGGACTGGAACAGGCTGAGCCGCTGATGCGCCTCGGCTCTGCCTATGCGATTTGCGGAACCAATTCTGCGAGCCTGTTCCCCAAGCGGTTCCACGCATCCCGCTTTTCCTCAGCATAGTCGTATGTCTGGTACGTCCGCACAAGCTTGCTGGGTTCAACATGGTTCAGCACACGCTCAATGATGGCCGGGGCGACATGCAGCGATTGCATGATGGTCGCACCCGTTCGCCGCAAGTCGTGTGGCACCCAATCTCCGTTGACCAGAAGTAGGGCATCTGAATTCTTGCTGCGATTTTTCATAGGCTTTCGACCAATTGCAGCCATCTGACGATCACGGACCTGCTTGGTTGTTGACTTCATACAGACATGGGTGGTGCCGGTAGTGTCAGGGAAACACCACTTCTCGCTGGATGCAATCGCTTTGAGTTCTTGGAATTTTTGAAGCGCAAAGGGCGACAAATAAATGGTGTGAGCTTTGCGATTTTTAGAGTGTTCTTTTGGAATCACCCATTCGCTAGCATCAAAGTTGACGTGTTCCCATCGTGCTTGTATGACCTCGCCAATACGACAGCAGCATGACAGCATCAACCACATGGCAATTTGTGTTTTCGGCATCAGGCCAGATGCTGGAAGTTTTCGAGCAAGTTCGCGGATTTCGTGCTCGTTAAGAGCACGGTTTCTTTCTGCTCCCTCGTATTCTTTGGGAAGTATCTTGTCTTCCTTCAGGTTAATTTCTTCGGTGGGGTTTTCAATCAAGTTCTTCCAGGCACGTTTGCGCGCCGCCCACCGAAACATTTGCTTCAGGTCAGCGAACAGCGTGACCGATGCGCGGTAAGAACCCCGTTTAACAACATCGCGCAACATTTTTTCGATATGTTCAGGTTGAACGCTGCTCAACTTTAGATCGCCAGCAATAGGCAATACGTCACGGGCAAACGACCGTCGCAGTTCTTTTCCTCCGTCTTTGCGGTCAACAGTGAGGGTGTCCTAAATTTTGTGTAAACGGTCAAATGGCAGGAAACTGCCGAACATCCAGAAAGATGAACCATGACCGTCAGCAACGAATTGATCGACCAGCTGCTCGCTGGCTATAAAAAACCTGAAGACCTCATCGGCGAGAACGGCCTGCTCAAGCAGCTGACCAAGCGCCTTGTGGGGCGCGCTTTGGAAGCCGAGATGACCGAGCACTTGGGTCACACCAAGAATGCCAGCGTGGCCAACGCCGCTGGCAATGCCCGCAACGGCAAAAGCAAAAAGACCCTCAAAGGCGACTTTGGCGAGCTGCCCATTGATATCCCCCGTGATCGCCACGCCAGCTTTGAGCCGCAGATCGTGCCCAAGCACCAGACGCGCTGGACGGGTTTTGATGACAAGATTTTGTCCCTGTATGCCCGAGGCATGACGGTACGTGAGATTCAGGGGCATCTCCAGGAAATGTATGGCACCGAGGTGTCGCCCACGCTGATCTCATCGGTTACGGATGCCGTCATGGACGAGGTCAAGGCTTGGCAGGCGCGTCCACTGGATGCGCTGTACCCGATCGTTTACCTGGACTGCATCCACGTCAAAACCCGTGACTCAGGCGTGGTGCGCAACAAGGCCGTATATCTGGCCTTGGGCATCAACATGGCGGGCGAGAAGGAAATTCTGGGGCTGTGGATTGCCCAGACCGAAGGGGCCAAGTTCTGGCTGCAGGTGGTCACGGAGCTCAAGAACCGGGGCGTGGCTGACATCTTCATCGCCTGCGTGGATGGTTTGAAGGGCTTTCCCGAGGCAATAGAGGCTGTATATCCGCAAACGGCGGTGCAGCTGTGTCTGGTGCACATGGTGCGCCACAGCCTGAACTATGTGAGCTGGAAGATGCGCAAAGTGGTGGCCGCAGACCTGAAGACCATCTACAGCAGCGCAACTGCGGATGATGCCGTGCTGCGGCTGCAGGAATTCGAAGAAAAATGGGGCGCTGACTACCCGACCATTGAGAAATCGTGGTGCAGCAACTGGGAGCGGATCGTGCCGTTCTTTGAATATCCTCCAGAGATTCGGCGGATCATTTACACGACCAACGCCATCGAGTCGGTGAACATGAGTCTGCGCAAGGTGACCAAGAGCCGGGGCTCGTTCCCCAGCGATGAGGCATTGCTGAAATTGTTCTACCTGGCGCTGAACAACATCAGCAAGAAGTGGACGATGCCGCTCAGAGATTGGAAAGCCGCATTGACCCGGTTTACCATTCAGTTCGAAGGCAGGATGCCCAATGACTGATCTCAGCCCCGTTTACACAAAATGCCGTACACCCTCAGGACCTGCCCATGAACCTCAAGCTCTCGAACCGCCCGGTGCGGACCCGCATGCCGGGTGGTGTGGCAGGGGTGCCTCCTACCGGAGGCCCCCTATGCCGATTGGGTCAATGACCATGAGCCAAACCACACCCCCAGAATCTGACGACGAAGAATTGGGCTTGCCCGCCTTGCCTGCGGGTGCGCGCAATTACATGACCCGTCAGGGCTATGCGGCCATGAGAGCCGAGTTGTTTGCCTTGATCGATGACGAGCGCCCCAAGGTGGTGGAAGTCGTGCACTGGGCCGCCAGCAACGGCGACCGCTCCGAAAACGGTGACTACCTTTATGGCAAAAAACGACTGCGTGAAATCGACCGCCGCATCCGTTTCTTAACCCGGCGACTCGAGCTGGCCGAAGTCGTTGATCCTGCGGTACACCACGGCAGCGACCAAGTGTTTTTTGGCGCCACGGTCACGTATGTCGAAGCATCGGGCACCGAGCGCAGGGTGACCATCTTGGGCATCGACGAGGCCGACAGCTTGTGTGGCCAGGTCAGTTGGGTGTCGCCGATCGCCCGCACCTTGCTCAAATCAAGAGAAGGCGACGAGCTCAAATTGCTCACCCCAGCAGGCGTGCTGCGCATTGAGGTTTTGAAAGTGTCCTACCCCAGCCCGGCTTGAGCCACCTGGTCAATGGGCCAAGTTACCTTTGTGGGTTTGCCGCTCTGCCTTGATGACCGAAGGTGTGCGTTTGAGGTGACGCAACACTTGTTCCAGATGGGCAGTGTCATGCACTGCGATCACAAACTTCAATTCAGCCGTGTCCTGAGGTGTTTCTTGCCCCATGTCCACGTGGACGATGTCGGTCTCAGCGCTGGCCATGGCACCAGCGACGCGGGCCAGTACTCCCTTACCGTTCACCACGGTGACATTGATGGCGGTTTCAAAGCTTCGCGTCAACTCATCAGACCATTCCACACCAATGAAGCGCTCGCTGTCTTTGTGTTCGAGCTTGCGGGCAGTCGCGCAGTCCCTGGTGTGCACGGCCAGGCCTTCGCCACGACCTAAATAGCCCACGATGTCGTCACCAGGCAGAGGGCGACAGCAACGAGAAAAGACCACCGATGCGTTTTCACTTCCATCCAGGATGATCGCCCCTTGTGATATGGATTCATCGGCGGTGAATCGCTCACGCGTGAGCAACAAAGCATCAGGTTTTTGGCCCATTTCCGATAGCAAGGCAGTGAGACGTTTGGCCACGATGTTGGCAATCCGTTTTCCCAAACCGATGTCCATCAGCAAGTCTTGAAGGCTGCGGTTGCCAGTGAAGCGCAGCAGTTTTTCCCAGAGCGCATGGTGGGCGTCATCGTTGGCGGGTAGTTGCTGGATTCCCTCAGCGCGCATCGCTTGCGAAAGCAACTTTTCGCCCAAGTTCACCGACTCGGTTTGCGCCATGTTCTTGAGGTGGTGTCGAATTTTGGAACGAGCTCGTCCGGTGCGCACGAAACCCAGCCAGGCAGGGTTGGGGGCCGATACAGGGGCGGTGATGACTTCGACCACATCGCCGTTTTTCAGCTCGGTGCGTAAGGGAGCCTGGTCGCCGTTGATGCGTGCAGCCATGGCGTGATCGCCGATACGGCTGTGGATGGCGTAAGCAAAGTCCACTACAGTGGCTCCGCGCGGCAAGGCCATGATCTGGCTCTTGGGCGTGAACACATAGACTGCGTCTGGAAACAGGTCGACCTTGACATGATCCCAAAATTCAGCAGCGTCGCGGGTTTCGGTCTGGATGTCGAGCAGTGACTGAAGCCATTGTGTACCCAGGCGTTCGGATTGAGCGCTGGCCGACTCATGTTCTTTGTAAAGCCAGTGCGCCGCCACGCCCGACTCAGCCACCAAGTGCATGGGCTCGGTGCGCATCTGGAACTCGACGTTCACGCCGGAAGGGCCTACCAAAGTGGTGTGCAGCGATTGGTAGCCGTTGACTTTGGCAATCGCGATGTGGTCCTTGAACTTGCCAGGCACGGGTTTGTAGATTTGGTGCAATAAACCCAAAGCGGTGTAGCAGTCGATGACAGAGGGCACGATCAAACGAAAACCGTAAATGTCAGTCACCTGTGCAAAGCTCAGGTGCTTTTCATCCATCTTTTTGTAGATGGAGTAAAGCGTTTTTTCGCGACCACTGACGCGCACTTCCATGTGAGCCTGCGCAAAAAAATCCTCTACGTCTGCTTGAACTTTTTGAATCAAGTCGCGTCGACGGTTGCGTGCGCGTGATACGGCTTTGGAGAGCACGGCATAGCGCCAGGGCAGCAGGTGTTTGAACGACAGGTCTTGCAGTTCGCGGTAGATCTGGTTCAGACCCAAACGGTGTGCAATCGGTGCATAAATTTCCAGTGTCTCGGATGCAATGCGCCCCCATTTGCTGCGCGGCATATCGGACATGGTGCGCATGTTGTGGGTTCGGTCGGCCAGCTTGATCAGAATGACACGCACATCGCGTGCCATGGCCAGGAGCATTTTGCGAAAAGATTCGGCCTGATTTTCTTCACGGGTGTTGAATTCGAGCCTTTCAAGTTTGGTCAAGCCATCCACCAACTCGGCTACGGGCGAACCAAAGCGCTCGATCAACGCCATTTTGGTGACGCCACAGTCTTCCATGGCGTCGTGCAGCAGCGCGGCGGCCAGAGCCTGAGCATCGAGCCTCCATTCGGCGCACAAACCAGCCACTGCGATGGGGTGAGTGATATAGGGCTCGCCACTTTTGCGCATCTGGCCCAGGTGGGCTTCGTCGGCATATTTGTAGGCGCGGCGCACCATGTCGGTGTCTGATTCGCTCAGGTATCCCAGTTGCGCCTCCAGCACAGCAAAGCTGGCGGCGGCCGCATTGGCAGCCGCCGGGTCCGGCGCTTTGGGGCGACTGGAGCCTGCTTTGGGAGTTTTCGGGAGGACGGCGCTCATGGCATCAATGTAACGTAAGCTTTGGCGGGCTTGAAAAAATCCAAAAAAAAGCCCCATCACTGGGGCGTTTTGTGGTGAGGTTGGGCATCTGGTTCGGGCCAGACCCTCTCAGCGGTTCAAATTCAAGTCACGCGTTTGAGCATCTCGATTCCGACTTTGCCTGCAGCAATCTCTCGCAGTGCAGTGACACCGGGTTTGTTTTTGCTCTCAATGCGAGGGGTGTGGCCCTGGCTCAGCATGCGAGCACGGTAAGTGGCGACCAAAACCAGCTGAAAGCGGTTCGGAATTTGTTCCAGGCAGTCTTCAACAGTGATGCGAGCCATGATGGTTTTCCTTGAGATATGCTGAACGGAATTCAGCCGATTTTGAGCGCTTGGAAGGTGTCAGGCCGGGCGCGGCGCTGCACATGGTACTTGAGCCGCTGGGCATGAACAATCGCTTTGAGGTCAAACAGGGCACGGTCAAATACTTCATTGATTATAACGAAGTCGAATTCCCGGGCCTGTGCCATTTCAACTGCAGCGTTTTGCAAGCGCAGCTCGATGATCTCCGGCGAGTCCTCGCCCCGGCGCTCTAGGCGCGAGTGCAATTCTTCCCAACTCGGCGGCAAGATGAAAATCAGCACCGCGTTGGCGTACATCTTTTGGATCTGCAGGGCACCCTGGTAATCGATCTCCAAAATCACGTCTGTACCTTGCGCCATGCGTTCCTCGATCATCTTTTTCGAGGTCCCGTAGCGCTGGCCGTGTACATGGGCCCATTCGACAAATGCGTCGCCTAGCACCATGGCGTCAAACTCTTGTGCCGAAGCAAAAAAGTACTCGCGCCCATGTTTTTCCTGGCCCCGTGGGGCGCGGGTGGTGTGTGAGACGGTGGGGTGTACGCGCGAATCCAGCTCCATCAAGGCCTTGACCAGGCTGGATTTGCCAGCCCCGCTGGGGGCGGCCACGACAAACAGGTTTCCGGGGTAATCCATAGGGAAGCTCTTTATTCGATGTTCTGGACTTGTTCGCGCATTTGCTCGATCAGCACCTTCATGTCGACCGAGATGCGCGTCATCTCCAGCACGGCCGATTTGGAGCCCAAGGTGTTGGCCTCGCGGTGCAGCTCCTGAATCAAGAAGTCCAGGCGTTTGCCAATGTCACCGCCCTTGGTGAGCAGGCGGCCGAGTTCGTCCAGGTGTGAGCGCAAGCGGGTCAGCTCCTCGGCCACGTCGATGCGGATGGCAAAAGCGGTGGCTTCGGTGAGGGCCCGGTCTTGCGCGGCTTCGGGTAGGTGGCTGCCATCGGCCAGAGCCATCGCGTCTTTCCAGCGCTCCAAAAAGCGCTGGCGCTGTTGTTCCACCAATTGGGGCACCAGGGGCACGGCCAGTTCGGCCAGGCTGCGCAGCAGTGCAATGTGGCCTTGCAGCATCGTGGTCAGGCGCGCACCCTCTCGGGCGCGGGCTTCGCGCAGGGCGTCCACCACTTGGGTGGCCAGTTGCATCCAGGCGGCTTCGTCAAGGGCGGCTTGGCCCGAACTGCCAGCGCTCATGCGCAGCACATCGGCCACGCTCAGGCCACGGGCACTGGGCAACCAATCTTGAATTTTTTCTTGCAAGGCCGCGATTTTTTGCAGGGTTTGGTGGTTGGGTGCTTGCAGGGTGGCACCATCTCCGCCGTCTTGGCTGGCGCGCACTTCGACTTTGCCGCGTTTGATCTGGCGCGTGATCAGCTCGCGCAGGCCGGGTTCGAGCTGGCGCAGTTCTTCGGGCAAGCGAAAACTCAGGTCGAGGAAGCGGCTGTTGACCGAGCGGATTTCAAGCCCCAGGCGAGCGGTGGAGGCCGCGCTGGCGGGGGCTTCGCCGTCTGCGGGCAGCGGGCTGTGCTGCACGCTGGCGTAGCCGGTCATACTGTAAACTGACATTGAACTGGTTCCTTCGCGCCGCAGGCCGAACACCGGCTTGGGGCAATTGCCTGAACCCAAGCCCTTGAAGGGCTTGGCAAAGCATGAAACACGGCATTATCGCAAACTCGCCCATGCCTCTTGCCGAGGCCAGCATCACACCACTCGCAAAAGACTCACCCATGACATCCACCTCTGTTCGTTCCGGCCGCGCTGCCGACGCTTTGCGCGCTGTTCGCATCACCCGCGGCTACACCATCCACGCCGAAGGCTCGGTCCTGATCGAGTTTGGCCAGACCCGCGTGCTGTGCACCGCTTCGGTCGAAGAAAAAGTGCCGGGCCACAAAAAGGGCAGCGGCGAAGGCTGGGTCACGGCCGAATACGGCATGCTGCCCCGCGCCACCCACACCCGGGGCGACCGCGAAGCCGCACGCGGCAAGCAAAGCGGCCGCACGCAAGAGATCCAGCGTCTGATTGGCCGATCGTTGCGGGCCGTGTTTGACCTGAAAAAGCTGGGCGAACGCACCATCCACCTGGACTGCGACGTGCTGCAGGCCGATGGCGGCACCCGCACGGCCAGCATCACGGGCGCTTTTGTGGCGGCGCAAGACGCCGTGAACTGGTTGATCGCGACCGGCAAACTGACCGAATCCCCCATCCTGGACCGCGTGGCGGCCATCTCGGTAGGCCTGAAAAGCGGCACCGCTTTGCTGGACCTGGACTATCCCGAAGACTCGGCTTGCGACACCGACATGAACGTGGTCATGACCGGCGCGGGCAACTTTGTGGAAGTGCAGGGCACGGCCGAAGGCGTGGCTTTTACCCGCGTTGAGATGGACCGCATGCTGGCGCTGGCCGAAAACGGCATTGCGCAGTTGGTGCAGTTGCAAAAGCAGGCGCACGACCAGCCTCAGAACCTGACTTTCAGCGCCTGAACCACTGGGGATGGCGCACATGAAAATCGTTCTCGCCTCCAACAATGCGGGCAAACTGGCCGAGCTGCAAACCCTGTTGGCGCCGCTCCACATGACGCTGGTGCGCCAGTCCGAGCTGAACATTCCTGAGGCCGCAGAGCCATTCAAGACATTCGTTGAAAACGCCCTGGCCAAAGCCCGCCATGCCGCACAGTTGAGCGGCATGCCCGCGCTGGCCGATGACGCGGGCCTGTGTGTCGATGCTTTTGGTGGCCAGCCCGGCGTGGACACCGCCTACTACGCCACCCGCTTTGGCTACCCCAAAGGCGATGACACCAACGTCACCGCTTTGCTGGAGCAAATGCAGGGCATCCAAGTTGCTGAAAAGCGTCGCGCCGCCATGGTCAGCACCCTGGTGGCCGTGCGCAGCGCTGACGACCCGGAGCCTTTGATTGCCGTGGGCCGGGTGGTGGTGCAGATCACGCCCGAACGCCGGGGCAGCAATGGTTTTGGCTTTGATCCGGTGATGTACTTGCCCGAATTTGGCAAGACCTTTGCCGAGTTGCCCCCCGAGGTGAAAAACGCCCACAGCCACCGGGGCCGCGCTGCGCAAGCCATGCTGACGTTGATGCGTGAACGCTGGTTGGACAGCGCTGCACCATGAACCAGATGATGGACCCTGTGCACGCCATGCGCCCCGGCGTGCTGCAACTGAACGCCTTGCCGCCGCTTGCTCTGTACGTGCACCTGCCTTGGTGCATCAAGAAGTGCCCGTATTGCGACTTCAACTCGCACGAGTTCCGTGAGGGTGCAGATCCGGTGTCGACACAAGATGCCTACATCCACGCGCTGTTGGCCGACCTGGAAGCGAGCTTGCCGCTGATTTGGGGTCGCAGCATCCAGACGGTGTTTTTGGGCGGCGGCACGCCCAGCTTGTTTTCGCCTGAGGCGATTGACCGTTTGATTTCGGGGATTCGAGCCCGCGTGCGCCTGGCACCCCAAGCCGAAATCACCATGGAAGCCAACCCTGGCACCTTTGAGAAGGACCGTTTCAAGGCGTTTCACCAAGCCGGCATCACCCGCTTGTCGATTGGCGTGCAGAGTTTTGACAATGCGCACCTCAAAGCCCTGGGCCGTGTGCACGACCGCGACCAAGCGCTGGCTGCCGTGACCGAAGCGGCGCAGGTGTTTGACACCTTCAACCTCGACCTGATGTACGCCTTGCCTGGCCAAACGATCGAGGGCCTCACGCAAGACATTCAGACCGCTTTGGCTTTTGCGCCGCCGCACATCTCGATCTACCACCTGACCATCGAGCCCAACACGGTCTTTGCCAAGTTCCCGCCCGCTTTGCCCGAGGAAGATCTGGCCTACGAGATGATGGACCGCATCACCGAGTTGACGGCCTTGGCGGGCTTGGATCGTTACGAAGTGTCGGCCTATGCCAAGCCGGGCCATCAGTGTGCTCACAACCTGAACTATTGGCAGTTTGGTGACTATTTGGGCATTGGCGCGGGCGCGCACAGCAAGCTCAGTTTTGCGCACCGGGTGATGCGCCAAGTGCGTTACCGCGAGCCTGCGCTGTACATGCAGCAGGCCATGAAGGGCGAGCCCGTCACGCAAAGCACCGAGGTGTCGCGCCAGGACTTGCCGTTTGAATTCATGCTCAACGCCTTGCGCCTGCGCGGTGGGTTTGCTGTGGCTGATTATGCGGACCGCACGGGTCTGGCCATGACCAGCATCCAGGCGGGGTTGCAAGAAGCCGAAAAATTGGGCTTGATTGGCCGCGACCTGCACCGGGTCTGGCCCACCGAAAAAGGCTTTGATTTTTTGAGCGACTTGCAATCCCTGTTCTTGTCAAACAGCGATAGCGCACAGGTTCAGTGACGGAGCAGGGACTGTCTGGTGCCCACAAACTCGAAGCTGTAAAGCATCGACTGTGCCCCCGGTACATTGCTCCCAAAACCGGGCCGGACGTCGACCTTGGTGTTCAACACAGTTCGACCAAATACCCTCCATATCCACTGGCTTTTCGAGAGCACGCTCAAGCGTAACTCTCGTGCGGCCTGGTTTTGACTGAAGTCATTGAGCGTGCGTTGTGTAAACCACAGAAGCTTGGCGCGTCATCGGTTGATCCCTTGGATCAGGGCGTCAGGCTGTGCTTGTTGATCCGCGCGACCACATCAGGCGCAGAAGGCGAAGCCATCAGGCACTGGTTCTTCGGTTTGAGCAGAAGAACCCACTCATGGAGCACCTATCCAAATGAATACTTCGACTGTTGGATGTACAGCAAGATTAATCACAGCATCATGGTCTTACTGCAAATCAGAAGTTTGCAGCTCCCCAATAGGGAATTTAATCAACACAAGTCGACCACCAGCTTGGTTGACACTTGGAGTTCACCATGGCTCAAAAAATCACAACAGGGAAAAATCCTTCTTCTCGGAATGCCCTCGACGACGAAGGCAATTCAGGCAATAACTCGCTGTACGGGCAAGTCAATGCATTGGCCAGTCCAGACAGCAACTCCCCTTGGTTCCTTTCAAAGACAAACAAGCTCTTAGGCAATCTCGACGTTTCACAGAGCGAATCCAAAGCCTTCAATGCATCAGCATCGCTTGACTCTCCCGCGCGCACGGGTGATCCCATATCCAGCAAAGTCGACAAGGTCTATCAGCACTGGGCCGATGGCGATGCAGCAAGCGGCACCAAAGCCGAATGGAACAACAACATCTTGTCAGATAGCAAATCGGATTACTTCGAGGGCGAAGTCGTTCCCCACGTCTTTTACTACACAGCGAGCAACAGCCAACCATTGGTCAACGGTCAGAGCTACTCCTTCAATGTGACCTACAACTACTACCAGGCCAACACGAATGCTGGTGGCTTCTTGTTCATGACTTCGCCCGATGTGGACCGCGACCCCACCAACTTTGCTGGCATCGCAACCACAGAAGACGTCATCTTTGACAACGGGGGCGGCACTCTGGGCAACTTCCAGACGGTCAACGCCAACATCACCGATGTGAGTCAGGTCACTTACACCACTACAGTCGGCGGCACGATGGATGGGCAAGTCACCATCACCTTCATCTACACGGGCTCCACCACAAAAACCGGTGGTGCCGAGATCCAGTACGGCCTGATGATCGCCAATCCCGGCGCAGTGCCCGACCAAGGCAGTGGCCCGACTCTGGGGGCAACAGCTTGGACGGGAGGCTCATTGCAGACCACCGTCGACATCGGTGGCAAAGGGGCCATGTCGCTTCAGCTGATGACCTCCGCCATTATCGATGGCGAAATAAGCGGCATGAAGTTCAATGACATGGACGGTAACGGCGCCCGGGATGCCGATGGCATCGACAATGTTGCAGGCACAGCAGACGACGAAGTCGGTATGGCCAGTTGGACCATCTTCCTAGACAAGGATGCCGATGGCGTGCTGGACGCTGGCGAGCGCTCCACCATCACAGATGCTCAAGGCCGTTACAGCTTCTCGGTCACACCCGATGCCGATCCAACGGACCCTGATAACGACGCCTATGTGGTGCGAGAAGTCCAGCAAACGGGTTGGGTGCAAACCACACTCAACCCCCTTGGCATTGTGATCACTGCCATGTCCCCCAAATTCATGGATGTGGATTTTGGCAACCAGCAGCTGATGCCAGCGCTCAACATTGTCAAAGATGCCACAGTCCCTGGCGGTACCGCCAACGTGGCTGGCGAAGTCATCAGCTACACCATCACTGTACAAAATACGGGCAACCAGATGCTGACAGGTGTGACGGTGGCTGACCCAATGATCAGTGACTTGACTCTGGTGCCCAACGCCGCTTCCTCCGATGGTGAATTGGATGTGGGCGAAACTTGGACTTGGACTGGCACCCATGTGGTGACGCAAGCCGAGATCGACGCCGGTACACCCATCGTCAACTTGGCCACTGCCGACTCCAACCAGACTGACCCAGACACCGATGACGCTTCTGTCGCTGTGGAGCAATCTGCCAGCCTGAACATCGTCAAAGATGCTTCTGTCACAGGTGGCACCGCCAACGCCGCAGGCGAAGTCATCGACTACACCATCAGCGTGCAAAACACCGGCAACCAGACGCTCACAGGTGTGTTGGTTTCTGACCCATTCATCAGCAACCTCACACTGGTCGCTGACGCAGCCTCTGCCGATGGTGAGCTGGATGTGGGTGAGACCTGGTCCTACACCGCCAGCCACGTCGTCACGCAAGCCGAGATCGACGCCGGTACTCCTATCGTCAACTTGGCAACTGCCGACTCTGAGCAGACAGGTCCTGATACCGATGACGCTTCTGTCGCTGTGGAGCAATCTGCCAGCCTGAACATCGTCAAAGATGCTTCTGTCACAGGTGGCACCGCCAACGCTGCTGGTGAAGTCATCAACTACACCATCGCTGTCAGCAACACCGGCAACCAGACGCTCACAGGCGTGTTGGTTTCTGACCCATTCATCAGCAACCTCGCGCTGGTCGCCGATGCCGCTTCTGCCGATGGTGAGCTGGATGTGGGTGAGACCTGGTCCTACACCGCCAGCCACGTCGTCACGCAAGCCGAGATCGACGCCGGTACTCCTATCGTCAACTTGGCCACTGCCGACTCGGACCAGTCAGGCCCCGACACTGATGATGCTTCGGTGGCTGTGGAACAGGCCCCCTTCATCGCAGTGGACAAAGCCATTGCCAGCATCACCGGTGGCAACGGCAACATCGCAGCAGACGCCCCTGGCGATCTGCTCAATTACACCATCACGGTTTCCAACCCCGGCAACATGACCCTGACCGATGTGACCATTACCGATGTCCTCACCGGCATGAATGTCGTGGGTGTGACCCTGTCCCCCGGACAAAGCCAGACCTACCTGACCAGTTACACATTGACGCAGCAGGACCTGGACAGCAATGGCGGCGGTGATGGATACGTCGAAAACACCGCCACAGCCGACAGCGCACAAACTGGCCCAGTGAGCGATATCGAGCCCATTCAGTTGCTGCCACGCCCTTCGCTGTCACTGAACAAGGCCTTGGTGAGTGTGACCGGCGGCAACGGTAACACCATCTTGGATGCTGCTGGCGATGTGCTTTTGTACAACGTCACTGTCGCTAACGAAGGCAACATCACCTTGACCGGGGTGTCGGTGTTGGACCCTTCCACCGGCCTTAATGTGACGGGCCTGACCCTGGAGCCCGGCGAAACAGCGGTTCTCAACTCCAGCTACACGCTGACCCAAGCCGATGTGGACAGCAACGGCGATGGTGACGGGTACCACGACAACACAGCGACGGCGGATTCCGACCAGACTGCAGCTCTGTCGGACACCGAATCGAGCCCCTTGTTGCGCACCATCGGACTGGGTGTTGAAAAGAACGTCACAGGTGTCACCGGCGGCAACAACAACGGTTTTGCAGACCAGGCCAGTGAGATACTGAACTACTCCATCAACGTCTTCAATGCAGGCACCGTCACCCTGACCAACGTCACCGTCTACGATGACTTGACAGGGCTGAGCCAGACGATTGCCTCGTTGGCGCCTGGCGCGAACCAGAACTACCTGACCAGTTACACGCTGACTCAGGACGATCTGGACAGCAACGGTGGTGGCAATGGCTACATCGAGAACTCCACAACAGTGGATTCAGACCAGACCGAGCCTACTCAGGACAACGAGACAGTGCAACTGATCCGGACACCCGTTTTGTTCCTGGACAAGACTTTCCTCAATGTCACAGGCGGCAACGGCAACAACCTTGTCGATGCCGTGGGCGATCTGCTGAACTACCGCATTGTGGTGGCCAACCCAAGCAATGTGACCTTGACCGATGTGTCTGTCAATGAACCGTTGACTGGCCTGAATGTGGCGGGTCTGACCTTGATACCCGGCCAAACCCAGACCTACCTGACCAGCTACACGCTGACCCAGGCTGATCTGGACAACAACGGTGGCGGTGATGGCTACATCGACAACATCGCGATAGCGGATTCGGCCCAGACCACGCCAATCAGTGATATTGAATCGGTCCCGATCCTGCGCAGCATTGGCATGGCGTTTGACAAGCGCATTGTCAGCATCAACGGAGGCAACGGAAATTCCCTCGCCGATGCCGCAGGTGATGTGTTGAACTATGTCTTTACCGTTAAGAACGAAGGCAGCGTGACCTTGACTAACCTGACGGTGGTCGATGATCTGAACGGCATGAGCGAGTCGCTCGCTTCGTTGGCACCTGGCGCCACGGTGGTCTACAACTCCAGCTATGTGCTGACACAGGCCGACTTGGACAGCAATGCCGGAGGCGATGGAGTTCTCACCAACACGGCCATTGCAGACACCAACGAAACCCCTTCCTTTGTCGACGCGGAAGGCGTGACGGTGGTCTACCAACCGGGCATTGACCTGACGAAGTACGTGTCGGTGGACAACGGCGTGACCTGGCTGGATGCGAACACCGAGACGGGTCCGGTGCTTTCGTCAAGCTTGGACATTGATCCACAATTCCGCTACACGGTGAGCAACACCGGCAACATCACACTGGCAGACGTCACGCTGACCGATGCGGTTTATGACCTGAATGGTGCTGCAGCTGGCACCTCATACTCCTTCGGAAATCTGGCTGTGGGTGCCTCTGCAGAGTTCATCTTCACGGATGCTGCATGGGCCGCAGGTCAGCAATCAGGAGATGCCGCAGTGGCGGTGGCCAGCATGCCTTTGGTGCTGGACATCGACAACGCCTACTACTTGGGTGTTTGAGTGGGAACATTGAACAACAAGAACCCCTGACAACCAGAGGGGAAGCGGATGTTGTAAGGGCAAGCCTGATAGCTTGCCCTTTTTTATGGTTACCGCTTTATCGGTAACACCACTATCGGTTTTAAGGGATGTGCGAAGTCGCCTGATCTATCTAAGCTGATGAACTGCAATGGTGACGACATGGCGCGCTCTGACTTGCATATCGACGATTCAAAACAGGAGTTTTATGCGCCAATTAAAAAAATGCATGGTTTGTTTGGCTGCGGTATTGCTCCCAATGGGATGCTGGTCACAAAGTCTTCAAGAGGCCATATCTATGGCGTTGGAACGTTACCCCAGCATTGCATCATCGCGCTATAAAACCGAAGCCGCGAAATCAGACATCACAAGAGCTCAAGGCGCACATTGGCCGCAACTGTCCTGGTCCGGCTCCTATAACGATTACCGCAACGATGGTCTGCCTAATCGCTGGATCCAGACACCTGTGCTGAGTCTGAACCTGTGGTCTGGCGGCCGCATTCAATCCGATGTTGAACGCTCGCAAGCGCAGGCCAGAGCCAGTCAAAATCAGGAATCCATCACGCGTGACGATGTGGCGCTGTTCACCAGCGAGGCCTACCTGCAATGGGCTCATCACATGAAGATGACTGTGCTGGCCAGGGAAAACCTGAATGCCCATGAAAAAATTCTGAACGATTTTCAGATCATCACCCGGGTAGATCCAGGCCGCCGCATCGATCTGAATCAAGCCCAGGTGCGTTTTGACAATGCCAAGTTGAGCATGATCAGAAGCGAAATCGACATGCGCCTGGCGGCTGAGCGCCTCGCTCGGATGATCATGGCGCCCGCCCCGCCCGAACCCAGCGGCCTGGAATTTTCGCCCACCATACCTTACCCAACTCTGGCTCGGGCACAAGCCGATCTGAACGATGAGCATCCTGTGATTGCCAGGCTGCTGGCGCAACGAGAGGCTGCACTGGCCAGCGTCCGGTATGCCCGGGCACAAGGGGCGCCCACCGTCAACCTCTCCCATGCGAAATCAATCCCCCCCGGATTGGCCCAAGGTCTGTTCGTCACGCAGCTTCAATTGAACGTGCCCTTGATCGACGGCGGTACCGCGCAAGGTGCTGTGGGCGTGGCTATGGCCAACCTTCGGTCACTTGAAGCCGACCTGCTTGAGACACGACTGATCCTCAATGAGCAATTGGCTTCTTCATGGGCCAACTGGCAACTATCAGGCCAACGAGCTGACATGGGAAAGGAGCAAACACGCACAGCGCAAACCCTGGCTTACGGATATGAACAGCAGTTCCGCGCAGGACGGCGATCCTTGCTGGATTTATTGAATATTCAAAGCGATCTTTACACCTACAAAAGCAACACAGCGACCGCCCTGAATGAGTCGCTTCTGTCACAGGTACGTATCCTGGCCCATCTCGGACAACTCGCCAATGCCTACAAAATCGCAGCCGCTGCTGCCTTGCCAACGGCTCGGCCTGCGACCATCGACATCCATCATTTACACACAAACACCCTAAGCCCTCTTCGTGTTCAGGTCCTGAGCCAGTCTGAAACCGATTCAACGTCCCCTTCAAATCTGGAGTAATCGATGGACGCAATATCCTTTCCAGCCACCGATGCCAAAAGTCTGTTCGGTGAACCGACCATGCCCTCAGCAATCGTAAACCCCCACCCTCACGAGCGTGACCCCTTGCTGGTTTGTCTGGCCTTGACCGCCAAACGGATTGACCGCGAGGTCCATCTCTCGGCTCTGCGGGCTGGTTTCGCGTTGGATGAGGAAGGGCGAATTCCCATGAATTCCTACCCCGAACTGGCCCGCTTGCACGGCATGATCGCCGTCTGGTCACGCACCAACCTGCATCAGTTACCCAGTTATGTGCTACCGGTCATCGTCCCTTTCGTGGATGGTCGGGCAGCCGTGCTGGTGTCAGTGGGCGGACAAACGGTCAAACTCCTGATGGCAGACACCGGCATGACCGAAATTGCCATGTCCATGGACGAGTTGCAACGCCTAGCCTATGGTGAAATTTTGGTGGTCAAACCCGCAGCACAAACATCGGCCCAGCAGATGGTGCCCTTCAAGGGCGAAGCTCTGGCCTGGTTCTGGAACACGGTGTGGCGCTACAAAGGGTTTTACATCGAATCCATCATGGCCGCTGTGGTGGCCAACGTGCTTACGCTGGCGACCATTTTCTTTGCCATGAACGTGTATGACCGTGTGGTGCCTACCCAAGCCTACACCTCGCTGTGGACCCTTGCCATAGGCACCACGGCGGCGATTTTGCTGGAATTCGGTACGCGCTGGCTCAAGGCAAGACTGGTCGATCTTGCGGGTCGCAAGGCTGACTTGAGCCTGAACGCCTTGCTGCTGCGCGAGATCATGACCATCCGACTCGAACACCGGCCACAGTCAATCGGCATTTTTGCCAGCTCCATGAGAGACTTTGAAGCGTTAAGAGACTTCATGTCTTCCGCCTCCATGGTGTTGGTGGTGGACATGCCCTTCATCCTGATGTTCATCATCCTGATCGGCGTCATTGGTGGTCCTATTGCCTGGATACCTGCAGCAGCTGTACCGATTTTGCTGATCGTGGGCCTGTGGGCGCAAAGACCCCTGATGCGGGCCATGCGCGAGAACATGAAGGAAAGTGGCGATAAGCAAAGCGTATTGGTCGAATCCCTACTCAATCTTGAAATGCTCAAAGCCCACAACGCTGAAAGCTATCTCCAAAGGCGCTGGGAAAACGCCAATTTGGCAGCAACCGATTCGTACAAAAAAACCCGTTCACTCACCAACCTCATGCTGGGCATGACAGCCTCCATGCAACAGTTGGTGACGGTGGGCATGGTGGTCTATGGCGTCTATCTGATTGGCAACAACGCCCTTACCTTGGGGGGCCTGATTGCCTCGGTCATTCTGGCGGGGAGGGCCATCTCGCCTTTGGGCAGCATCATGGCCCTTGCCGCACGCTACCAGCAAGCTAGCACCGCACTCGACACGCTGGATGCCCTGATGAAAAGACCACGCGATCGCGATGGCGAACGCCGCTATGTGGTACCCGAAAAAATATCGGGAGGACTGCGTGCCGAAGGTCTGGAATTCGCTTACCCGGGAGAGCACCAGATCCCGGTGATCCGCAATCTGTCCATCAACCTGGCGGCCGGGGAACACCTGGCACTGTTGGGTCGGATTGGCAGCGGAAAAAGCACCCTGCTGCGCCTGTTGGCTGGCTTGTACACGCCGCTGGGCGGACGTGTGTCTGTGGACGGAGTGGACCTACAGCAAATCGAACCCGCCGAGTTGCGCAGCCGGCTGGGCTACGTCAGCCAGGAAGCGCAGCTTTTTCTGGGGTCGCTGCGTGACAACCTGGTGTTGTCGGACAGTTGGATCAGTGACGCGAGGATCATCGAAGTGCTGCAAAAACTGGACATGTACAACGTGGTGGCAAGTCACCCCCGAGGTCTGGACATGCCGTTGACCGAGGCGGGTGGAGGCCTGTCGGGCGGACAGAGACAGTTGCTGGCGATTGCACGCTTGATGCTGCGCGACCCGGCGCTGGTGTTCCTAGACGAACCCACATCCATGATGGACCAAACCACCGAAGCCAAAGTCATTCAGGTTTTGGGAACGTGGCTGGAAGGCCGCACCATGGTGTTGTCGACTCATCGGCTGCAGTTGCTGACCTGGGTCGAACGTGTCGCTCTGATCGATCAGGGTCAGTTGCTGCTCGATGGCCCGCGTGAAGCAGTACTCGAGAAGCTTTCGACAGGTGTTCGCATGAAACCTGCGGCGGGAAAAACTTCCCGCGCAACAGCCCAGACGGATTTTGAGGCGGCAACACCGACCTCGCCTGTGGCCCCCGCCGCTGTTTGAAGACCTCAGGAGTCAAGATGTCCATTTCCCAAAAAAGCCACAAGCCATCTACGGCCTCAACCCGATCGAGCATCGAAGACGATGAACGTCGAACCAGTCGCAATCTGGTTGTCATCATCGGTGT
This sequence comes from Limnohabitans sp., assembly GCF_023910625.1. Taxonomy (NCBI): domain Bacteria; kingdom Pseudomonadati; phylum Pseudomonadota; class Betaproteobacteria; order Burkholderiales; family Comamonadaceae; genus Limnohabitans; species Limnohabitans sp. The sequence goes on along the minus strand of NZ_JAAVVW010000002.1, from coordinate 215,156 downwards.
AGCTCTGGTTGCAGCATTGTTTTGGGCAGCCACTTTCAGTTTGGAAGAAATCACACGCGGTACGGGTAAGGTCATTCCCTCTAGCCGCGAGCAAGTGATCCAGAGCCTGGACTCCGGAGTGCTGGCCGAGTTGCTGGTGCGCGAGGGAGATGCGGTGGTCAAAGACCAAGTCTTGCTCCGCATCGATGATGCCCGCGCGGGCCCGGTGTTTCGTGAGGCAAGAGTCAAATGGATCGCTCTCTCGGCTCAGGCTGCGCGGCTGCAGGCCGAAGCCTATGGAACGCCTATTCAATTTCCGAACCATGTCAAAAGCGAATCATCGGTAATTCGGCGAGAAACCCAGGCCTACCACGCGCGCAAACAGGCGCTCAACGAAGAAATGGCGGCCATGCAACAGTCCTTATCGCAGCTGTCCAGAGAACTCAGCTTGACCGAGCCCTTGGTAGAGCAAGGGGTGATGTCCGAGGTCGAATTGCTGCGTCTGAGGCGTCAATATGCCGATATGCAATCGCGTGTCGCGGAACGACGCAATCGATACCTGACCGATGCCAGCAACGAATGGGTTCGCGTGGAGTCAGAACTTTCACAAACCCGAGAAAACGCTCTGGCAAGGGAAGACGCCTTCAAGAAAACCGTGATCCGGGCACCAATGGACGGCATTGTGAAATACGTGCAACAAACCACACTGGGCTCAGTCATCCAGAGCGGTCAAAGCATCTTGGAAATCATACCTGTCAAGGACGACATGTTGGTCGAAGCCTATGTCAAACCCTCTGAAGTGGCTTTCCTCAAGGTGAACCAGCCTGCCATCGTGAAGTTGACTGCCTATGACTTCAACAAGTACGGCGGCCTGGAAGCCGTGTTGGACCACATCAGCGCCGACACCCTGCGCGACGAGAACAAGCCCCACAGACCTGGCGATGCACCAGTCAATTTGGAAGAAGGCTACTACCGCATCCTGGTGCGCATCATCGACAGTCGGCTGGATCGTCATGGCATGCGCATGGACGCCACACCTGGCATGACTGCCACCGTTGAAATCAAAACAGGTCAGAAAACTGTTCTTGAATATCTTTTCAGGCCCTTGCAATCGGTCAATGAAGCATTGCGTGAACGATAAACGTTTGGAAGAACCGTGATAAGTGGCGGAAGCGGTGAGATTCGAACTCACGGACCTTTTCAAGTCGCCGGTTTTCAAGACCGGTGCAATCGACCACTCTGCCACGCTTCCTTGGGATGAGATTGTAGCGATTTAAACCCTCTGGTTCGGGGTGCAAGCGCATGACGTGGCAAATGAGACTCAGGTGCTGCCCAGCATGCCCCGTTTTTCAATGAAGGCCACCACTTGGGCGAGGCCATCGAGCGTTTTGAGGTTGGTCATCACCCACGGGCGTGTCTCGGGGTTGGGGCGCATGCGGTGGGTGTCGTCGCGCATGACTTGAAGATCGGCCCCCACATGCGGGGCGAGGTCGGTTTTGTTGATGACGAATAGATCGCTTTTGGTGATGCCAGGGCCGCCTTTGCGCGGGATTTTTTCACCAGCGGCCACGTCGATCACGTAGATGGTCAGGTCGCTCAATTCAGGGCTGAAGGTGGCAGCCAGGTTGTCGCCGCCGCTCTCGATGAAGACCACGTCGGCGTTCGGAAATTTTTCCAGCATGCGGTCAATGGCTTCGAGGTTGATGGACGCGTCTTCGCGGATGGCCGTGTGCGGGCAGCCACCGGTTTCCACGCCCATGATGCGCTCGGCGGCCAGCGCGCCGCTCACCGTCAGCAAGCGCTGGTCTTCCTTGGTGTAGATGTCGTTGGTGATGGCGATCAAGTCCCAGCGCTCGCGCATGTTTTTGCACAGCATCTCGAGCAGCGTGGTTTTGCCGGAGCCCACAGGCCCGCCGATGCCCACGCGCAGGGGTGGCAGTTTTTTGGTGCGGTTCGGGATGTGGTGCAGTGCAGACGAGGTGTTCATGATCGGAAGATCCGGGAGTATTGGGTTTCGTGGCGAGACGACAAGATGGCCAACATGGGGCTGAAGGACTGGCGGTCTTCATCGTTGAGGTGCAAGGCGGTTTGCACCGCCTGCGGAATTTCGCGGGCCAGGCGCGCCAGCATGCGCTGCCCGGCGCTTTGGCCCAAGGGCACGGCCTTGAGGGCAGCTTGGGTCATGTTTTCGGCCCAGCCAAAGGCGACCGCTTGCAGGGCTTGGTCCAGCGGCGCTTGTGCCAAAGACAAAGCCAGCGCCATGGCCAGCGGGTAAGTGGGGGGCAGTTGGGCGCAGCATTGCAGCTGGGCGTCACTGGCTTGCTGCAGGTTGCGCAGCCAGTCGAGCAGCGAGCGGCCCATTTGTTCGGATTGCAAACGCATTTCGGCGGTTTCGCGGGTGGCCATCACCCAATCGTTCAGCGCTTGCAACCGCTGTGAGTCCATGCCTTGCCAAGCCGGAATGGCTTGTGCCATGACGGCCATGTCGCCGCGTGACTGCGTCAGGTGCAGTTGGTCCACCACCCAGTCGCTGGCGGTGGCTTCGTTGTGCACCAGGCCTTGCTCGATGGCGGCTTCGAGCCCTTCGGAATACGAGAAGCCGCCGATCGGCAACGCAGGCGATGCGAGCCAGATCAGTTGCAGCAGGCCCGAGGGCTGGGTCTCAGTGCCCATGTCCGCAGCCGGGGCCGTGCACATGCGGTTCAGCAGGGGCGGCACGGACGGGGATAGCAATGCGCTTGCCAGTTGTCGGCGTGGCGGCCGGTGTGGCGTGTTCGTGCTGGCAATCGGGCCCGTGCACATGAGGCTCTGCGTGGGCTGCGTGCGCATGACCGATATCGCCATGTTCGTGGCCATGCTCATGACTGTGCCCATGTTCATGCCCATGCCCATGTGAAGAAGCGCCGTGGTCGCCATACGCACCGTTTTCGGGCTCAAAGGGTTCCGACACTGCCACCACCGTCATGTGCATCGCCCGCAGCATGTCGGCCAGCACATGGTCGGGCTCGATCTTCAGGTGGTCGGGTTGAAGTTCAATCGGCACATGGCGGTTGCCCAGGTGGTAGGCCGCGCGGGTCAGGTCAAACGGCGAGCCGTGTTCGCTGCAAGCGGTGATGCGCAGCACGGCTTGCGGCGCGGCTTGCACCCGCACCAGCGAGCCGTCTTCGGCCACCAGCACATCGCCGCCGCGCACCACGGCGCCACGGGGCAAAAACACGCCCAAGGCGCGGCCTTGGTTGTCGGTGGCGTCAAAGCGGCTTTTTTGGCGGGTGTCCCAGTCCAGGGTGAGGGTGCTGGCGCGTTGGATCAGCACACGGGCCAGGCCGCGGCCCTGGGGCATGAGTTTGGAGCAAATGATCATCAGAACAAAAAGTAGCGTTGGGTCATGGGCAGGCTGGTGGCGGGTTCGCACACCAGCAACTGCCCGTCGGCACGCACCGCATAGGTTTGGGGGTCCACCTCCATGTGGGGCAGGTAGTCATTGTGGACCATGTGTTGCTTGCGCACGCTCCGGATGTTGTGCGCCACGGACAAAGGTTTTTGCAAACCAAAACGCTCGCCAATGCCCGCTTTGAATCCTGCGTTGGAAACGAAGGTCAGCGCACTGCGCGTGAGCGAGCCGCCAAAGCTGCCAAACATGGGGCGGTAGTGCACCGGCTGCGGCGTGGGGATGGACGCATTGGGGTCGCCCATGGCCGCCAGGGCAATGAAGCCGCCCTTGAGCACCAGCGATGGCTTGACGCCAAAGAAGGCGGGTTTCCAGATGACCAGGTCGGCCCACTTGCCCACTTCGATGCTGCCCACATCGTGGCTGATGCCGTGCGCAATGGCGGGGTTGATGGTGTATTTGGCGATGTAGCGCTTGACGCGGGCGTTGTCGTGGCGCGCGGTGTCGCCGGGCAGGCTGCCGCGCTGTTGCTTCATTTTGTGCGCCGTTTGCCAGGTGCGGATGATGACCTCGCCCACCCGCCCCATGGCTTGGCTGTCGCTGCTCATCATGCTGATGGCGCCCAGGTCGTGCAGGATGTCTTCGGCCGCGATGGTTTCCTTGCGGATGCGGCTTTCGGCAAATGCCAGGTCTTCGGCGATGCTGGCATCCAGGTGGTGGCAGACCATCAGCATGTCCACATGCTCATCCAGCGTGTTGTGCGTGAAAGGCATGGTCGGGTTGGTCGAGCTGGGCAAAAAGTTCGCCTGGCCCACCACCTTCAAGATGTCAGGCGCGTGGCCACCGCCTGCGCCTTCGGTGTGGAAGGCACACAGCCCGCGTCCCCGAGCCGCCTCGATGGTGTTTTCCACATAGCCCGATTCGTTGAGCGTGTCCGAATGCAGGGCCACCTGGATGTCGGTCTCGTCGGCCACGTCCAGGCAATTGCCGATGGCTGACGGGGTGCTGCCCCAGTCTTCGTGCAGCTTCAGGCCGATCACGCCCGCGTTGATTTGCTCGTGCAAGGCGGCCGGCAGGCTGGCATTGCCCTTGCCAAAGAACCCCAGGTTCATGGGAAAGGCGTCGGCCGCTTGCAGCATGCGTTCGATGTTGAAGGGGCCGGGCGTGCAGGTGGTGGCAAAAGTGCCGGTGGCAGGGCCGGTGCCGCCGCCCATCATGGTGGTCACGCCGCTGGTCAGGGCCTCGTCGATTTGCTGCGGGCAGATGAAATGGATGTGGCAGTCGATGCCGCCTGCGGTCACGATCAGGCCTTCGCAGCTGATGATCTCGGTGCCGGGGCCGATGACGATGTCCACCCCCGGTTGTGTGTCGGGGTTGCCCGCCTTGCCGATGGCGGCGATGCGGTTGCCGCGCAAACCGATGTCGGCCTTGACGATGCCCGAGTGGTCAATGATGAGGGCGTTGGTGAGCACGCAGTCCATGGCCCCTTCTTGATTGGTGCGCTGCGATTGCGCCATGCCATCACGAATGGTTTTGCCACCACCGAACTTGACCTCTTCACCATAGCTGCCCGCTTGCAATGTGAAGTCTTTTTCCACCTCAATGACCAAGGCCGTGTCGGCCAGGCGCACGCGGTCGCCCACGGTGGGGCCAAAGGTTTCGGCATAAGCGCGTTTGTCGATGTGGGCCATGTCAGTTGCCTTGTGTGTTGTGCGCGTCGAGTGCGCCTTGGGTCAGGCCCTGAAAGCCATACACCACACGGTCGCCCGCATAGTCCACCAGTTCCACGGTGCGTTGCTGGCCCGGCTCAAAGCGCACGGCCATGCCCGAGGCGATGTTCAGGCGCATGCCGTGCGCGGCGCTGCGGTCAAAGCGCAGGCCCGCGTTGGTCTCGGCAAAGTGGTAGTGCGAGCCCACTTGGATAGGGCGGTCGCTGGCGTTTTGCACCACCAGCGTGCAGGTGCGGCGGCCCACGTTCAAAGCGTGTTGGCCGGGGTCGATCAGAAATTCACCGGGGATCATGCGGGGCTCACTTGCGACGGCCGATGACCCAGGCGCCCAGTGCCAAAGCAATGACGACTGCAAAACCGAGAACGTCTGTGGCGTGCCAATGGCTACCCCACAGGCCGTGCCCTTCGTGTGCCCAGACGGGGGCGTGCAGGCAGGCGAGCACCAAGGCGGTGGTGGCAGAGGGTGCAAAGGTTTTCATGTCGGGGCGCTCTCAGTTCAAACAATGGGTTGGTGCACGGTCACCAATTTGGTGCCATCGGGGAAGGTGGCTTCGATCTGGATGTCGGGGATCATCTCGGCGATGCCCTCCATCACATCGGCTCGTGTCAAAACCGTGCGGCCTTCGCTCATCAGTTGGGCCACGGTTTTGCCGTCGCGTGCGCCCTCCATGACGGCGGCGCTGATCAGGGCAATGGCTTCGGGGTAGTTGAGCTTAAGACCGCGGGCCTTGCGGCGTTCGGCCAGCAGGCCTGCGGTGAAGATCAGCAGCTTGTCTTTTTCGCGGGGGGTGAGTTCCATATTGGTGCGGGGTGAGCGTCTTGGTGCATTGAATGGCAGGCATCAAGCAAATAGCATGCCCTATTTGAGGGCTTGCATCCTCCAAAATGATAATCAAACAGATGTCGCTCGACATCCAGCCCAGCATCATCAAAGACATTGGCCGCGTGATCCGCCAGCTGGCCGACGTGGGCCTGCAAGGCCAGCGCATGGCGGTGCTGCTGTGCGAGCAGTACTACGACTTTGCCGAAGAACTGGCCGACCAATATTTGGTGATGGAGCGTGGCGAGGTAATCGCACGCGGGCCGGGGAGCGAGATGAAGGAGAAGAACATTCGGCAGTTGGTGGCGATTTGAGCTACTTGCTTGAATAAAGATTTTTTCTGAGTCCATTGACCGTTATGCAGCGGCAGGACTCATCGGACCAAGTGAGCTCGTGGTGAGCTAACGGCCACGAGGAGCCACTCATGACTAGCCAATAGCTAGCGGGGTACTGAGCCGGTCCAGCTTGCCCACAAGCCTGCTCGCCGCCGAAGGGAGGGTGTCCTAAATTTTGTGTAAACGGTCAAATGGCAGGAAACTGCCGAACATCAAGAAAGATGAACCATGACCGTCAGCAACGAATTGATCGACCAGCTGCTCGCTGGCTATAAAAAGCCTGAAGACCTCATCGGCGAGAACGGCCTGCTCAAGCAGCTGACCAAGCGCCTTGTGGAGCGCGCTTTGGAAGCCGAGATGACCGAGCACTTGGGTCACACCAAGAATGCCAGCGTGGCCAACGCCGCTGGCAATGCCCGCAACGGCAAAAGCAAAAAGACCCTCAAAGGCGACTTTGGCGAGCTGCCCATTGATATCCCCCGTGATCGCCACGCCAGCTTTGAGCCGCAGATCGTGCCCAAGCACCAGACGCGCTGGACGGGTTTTGATGACAAGATTTTGTCCCTGTATGCCCGAGGCATGACGGTACGTGAGATTCAGGGGCATCTCCAGGAAATGTATGGCACCGAGGTGTCGCCCACGCTGATCTCATCGGTTACGGATGCCGTCATGGACGAGGTCAAGGCTTGGCAGGCGCGTCCACTGGATGCGCTGTACCCGATCGTTTACCTGGACTGCATCCACGTCAAAACCCGTGACTCAGGCGTGGTGCGCAACAAGGCCGTATATCTGGCCTTGGGCATCAACATGGCTGGCGAGAAGGAAATCCTGGGGCTGTGGATTGCCCAGACCGAAGGGGCCAAGTTCTGGCTGCAGGTGGTCACGGAGCTCAAGAACCGGGGCGTGGCTGACATCTTCATCGCCTGCGTGGATGGCTTGAAGGGCTTTCCCGAGGCAATAGAGGCTGTATATCCGCAAACGGCGGTGCAGCTGTGTCTGGTGCACATGGTGCGCCACAGCCTGAACTATGTGAGCTGGAAGATGCGCAAAGTGGTGGCCGCAGACCTGAAGACCATCTACAGCAGCGCAACTGCGGATGATGCCGTGCTGCGGCTGCAGGAATTCGAAGAAAAATGGGGCGCTGACTACCCGAGCCTGCTAGTCACTTGTCGATGTACGCCCGTCCATTTCCGAGCGACCAGTCGATCGCTCCGTTCTCCACCAGTCCAACCACCAGGTCGTCTTGCGCGAGGCCGATACCGGCTGCCCGCGCTGCCAGGTCTCTGTAGAGCCGTCGCTTTTGAGCATCGGTGTGCCCTGAGAGAAATGTGATCTCAATCACACATGCGTCGGCCGTCCGTTGCACGTCGCCGAAGTTAGGATCGAGGATCAGATGGTCGCGCTCGAAACGCGAGACCAACTGGAACCGGTCGCCTTGCGGCACGTCGCAACACTCGACGAGAGCATCGTGCACTGCGTCGGCCAAGCCGCGCACTTGCTGGGCGCTCAAGTGATCAGGGACCGAAAGGCGGGTTAGAGGCATTAAGTTTGTCCTGTATGGGTGATGCGGAAGTCTAGGCAGCGCAGTAACGCTTGGGAATAGCTCGCGCTGCAACGCCGTTTTGCGGCCAGTGCAAGGGCCAACCGGCTATCATTTGGCGATGGACAACCTCAGCCTCGCCGACTTAACGGTGTTCGCGCGTGCGGCGGCCCTGGGCACCCTGTCTTTGGCGGCTCGCGAAAGGGGCGTGCCGGTGAGCCAAATCTCCCGCGCCGTCGCCCGCGTTGAGAGTGCCTGTGGAGTTCAGCTCTTTCGACGCTCAGCAAGAGGCATCACGCTCACGCCCGACGGTGAGGCTTTTCTAGCCTTTTGCCAGAAAGTACTCGACACCAGGAGCGATCTCGAAGCGGATCTTTCGCGCAGCAGGCGCCTGGTGAGTGGCTGTGTTCGTGTGAATCTGAGTTCAGCGATCGCCCAGCATTGGGTGGCACCATCGCTGCCGCACTTGGCCAAGCGTCACCCACAGCTCGGACTTGACTTGCAGGTTGAGGACGGTCTCGTCGACTTGGCTCGAACGGGCGTCGATATCGCCATTCGCACCGGCAATCCGACGGCCCTGTCGTTGGACGCACGGAAGCTGGGCGAGATCGAGACAGGTCTGTATGCCAGCGAGGCGTACCTCCAGGGTCGCAATATTCCTTGCTCCGCAGATGACCTGATGGAGCACACACTGCTGGCCAATTGTGAGCACCCTGTGCTCAACCGGCTGTGCTTCGCAGACGGACGACATCTGATGGCCAACAGCCGCATACGCGCGAGCAGCACTGGGACACTCGCGCAAATGGCCGCCGAGGGGCTTGGCATCGCGCATTTGCCGGTAAAGATGGGAGAGGCTCAGGTAGGCTCAACTTTGCGGCGTCTTCTCACGCAGGAGTTCCAATCCACGCCGGTACCGGTGTGGGCGCTAATGCTCCCAGAACGTCAACGCCTGCCACGTATACGCGCCTGTTTGGAGCACCTTGTGCAGCTTTTCAAGTGATTCTTGGCGTGATCGAGGTCGCCTGAAGATGATTGGCACGTAGGCACGGTGCGGGTTTTAGTTGAGCCCGCATGGGTTGCGGATCGCGTAAATGTTGGTAACGGACAATCAACTTGGTTATCTTCATGACCGCAACCGGCCAGCAGCGGTCGTACAGGGCTGACGCTGAAGGATCGGTTCAGGCTGATCTGAGCCACTCGGGGTAAGCAGCCTCCACAGCTGTGGCGATCAATACCGGTCATTCAAGAGGGAGTGGCTTCTACGACCGGTCTGACACAGACTGTTCAGGTTCTGCTAGCGCAGTCCCGCGAGCGTAAAAAAAATTGACGCTTGCGCATTGCCAAAAAATCTCAAGTACGCATGGAGTCAAGTCGCGGGCCATATAAATGTTCGCTGGTATTTGGAAAAGAATTTTTCCTTAAGCCATTTGGAATCGCTGATCCAGTCCAGTCTTGCTTGCTGCTTGCGTGAATCTTTTCCCTGTCCATCAGCAAGTATCTTTAGGTGCAAAGCAATTCGATACAGGCGTTGTGCGCTGCGACTGCGCCCCCACTGCTCAATGTAATCGGTGCCGCTGTCATCACTAAAGGGTAGCTGGCGGGATTCAAAGCATTGAACAAGAATACTTCTTCTAACAGCAGCTGATTGATTGGCTTTGACGCCAGCATGATAGTCAAGAAGATTTAATGGTGACTGCGATACCCCGCCATAGCTTCCTGGTGGAACCACAATGACCTCATCTGAAGAAGAATCAGAGATGTCTGGCCATGGGTCTGGGAGCGCCATTAAGAATTGCAGTGCCGGATGGTCTTCTGCGAAGGCTTCAAGCAGCTCGATATCGCCTTCATCGAATGGATCGCGTCCAGTGGCCAATTTCGCAAGGAACATTTCCTGGGAATAAATCCGTAGTGATTGCCCTTGGTGTGCATCGATGAGATTTTGAAGCTCAGCAGCTGACCACCCGACCCTGCCGACGATGATGCACTGATGATCATCATCTGAGAGAGGGTAAAACGTATAGCCCAGTTCTTTTAAAGAGCTCTTGTAAGAAGCCTGTTCCCATGGCCCAGAACCCGAGAGACCCAGCCAACCATTGTTGATGTTGGCATTTTCATAGTCACCTTCTTTGATGAGCCAGGACAGAACCGTTGGATGCAGGAAAGCTGATTTGGTCTCTTCAAACTCCTCGCTCAAGGCGTCAAGTTCACTTTGAATTTCATCATGCTGTTGATCGTGTTCACCTAACTCTTCTAGTTGAGCTTCGAGATCCTTGACTTGATTTCGGAGAGCGAAGTTTTTGTTCTTTGTGTCAATGTGGCTCTTCTCGTCGCGTTTGACTTCCTTCTCTCTTGCGCTCAAGGTTAGCTCGCGTTGATTTAATACACGTTGATCTTTAGTGATTTCCGCCTTGAGTTCGCGAATTTCGGCCAAGCGCTCAGCGTGTTTCTCCTGCTGTGCAATTTGTTTCCGTTGAAGAGCATCTCGGTCGGAAGCCAACTTATCTGCTTCTGCATCTAGCTTATCGACACGACTTTGAAAAACGAAAAGCTCTCGTGCCCAGCTCTCTAACTTGTTAGAACGAACTTGCAGTTCTGAATCGATCGCTTTCAAGTCATCTGACCTAGCCTCCAGGGAGACCTGCTTGCTAGAGAGTAGAGCCTCCCACTCTTGAATTTCACTCTCGCGCTCAGACAATGCCGCATCCGATGCTTTGCGTCTAATCAATTCGGCATCAAGCTGCAGAAGCGATTGTTCGCGTTCAGCAAGAGCTGATTGAAGCTCTTCCAAGCGCTGTTTCTTTTCGTCCAGAGAAAGGTGGGCGTTGTATTGAGCAATCTTTGGCTCAATGCGATGTTTCCACTCTTGTTCGCGTGTGTGAAGGTCGGTTGCCTGCTGTTGAAACTTATGGCGTTCAGATTGCAACTTCTCTGATTTCTCAGCGAGCTTTAATTCTCGGTCTAGAAAAATCCGATCCTTCTCTTGAAATGCAATCTGAGCTGATAGATGTTCGGCAACCTTTTCGTCACGTTCTGAGTTTGCAGCAGCCACATAGGCCTTTGCTTCTTGCAAGGTACTTTGCAAGCTAGCAATGAGCTCAGAATCATTTTTCTGTTGGCTTGCCGCAGAGACTCTTAGGGCTGCAAGAGTAGAAGCACTATTGGCAATCTCTTGTTGCAGTAAGCGGATTTGTTCTGCTGCTTTTCTTAGCGAGACTTTCAGCTCTTCAACTATCTGTCCATGCTTCATTAGTTCGCTTTGCAGCGTGATCCGAATGCCGTTCTGTTCAGCTAATTGGGAACTGAGACGAACAAATTCCTGATTCTTCTCGAGCAACTGCTGCTGCAACTGATTTATCTCATCTTTTCCGAAAAGACCATCCAACAATCCCATTCAGATCACCTATAGCAAAAGTCAGCCGGAAACAGGGCTGAGCATAAAGTGCTCAACTTTGCACTCAAGACCGGACATCAGGCTTTACCGAAATGCTCGTGCGTGCGAGTCCGCTCATTCTCTCAGCTTCTAGCTTGGATTGAAACACTGCCGGCAGTAATCGCTTCAGAGCTGACACTCAGTCTGGCGTAGCGACCGTCTGCACTGGGTCGGTTACTGCCTTAGACTTCTCGCGTAGCTACGACCGCTATCAGCCTCTATGCTCATGTGACTGAACCTGCCCCTGTTTGACGTACCTCTTAGCCGCTTTATTATGCGGCCTTCAATCGCTGTGCCGCGTCCCAGCGTTTCTCAAACTGCATCGGACTGACGTAGCCCAACGTGGAGTGCAACCGCCGGTGGTTGTAGAACGTCAGCCAGTCAATCACCTCATCCATCGCCTGTCTGCGGGTTGCAAACCTCTGCCCGTATAGCCTGCCCACTTTGAGTCGGCCCCACAGACTCTCCGTGGGTGCGTTGTCCCAGCAGTTTCCCTTGCGACTCATGGAGCTTCTCATCTTGTAACCCGCCAGCGTGCCCTGGAACTCATGCCCGCAGTATTGGCTGCCTCGGTCCGAATGGAAGATCAGGCCTGGCGCTGGCTGACGCCGGAACCATGCCATCTTTAACGCGTCTGTCACCAGGCTGCTTTGCATGTGCGGCTGCATGCTCCATCCCACCACCTGGCGGCTGAACAGGTCAATGATAGCTGCCAGGTACAACCAACCCTCGTCCGTGGCGATGTAGGTGATGTCGCCCGTCCAGACCTGGTTGGGCGCTGTCGGGGTGAAGTTGCGTTTGACCAGGTCAGGCGCAATGGGCAGATGGTGTTTGCTATCCGTGGTAACGACAAACTTGCGTTTGCACCTGGCACGGATGCCGTGCAACTGCATCAAGCGGCGTACCCGCTCTTTGCCGACCCGATGCCCACGCGCCACCAATTCCTTCCACATCTTGGGCCAGCCGTATTCCCCTTTGACTTCTGCATGGATGGCGCGCATGTGCGCCAATAGTGCTTCGTCGCTCATGCGTTTGTGAGCACCGGGCTTACTGGGTTTGGGGAACTTCTTGCGTCGGCCATGTTCAAAGTAGCCGCTGGTGCTCACGCCAAGCACTTCGCAGGCCAAGGAGATGGGCCAATGGGCTTTGTTGCTGGCTATCCAGGCGTACTTCACAGTGATTCCCGAGCGAAGTACGCCGTGGCTTTTTTTAGGATGTCGCGCTCCATGGTCACGCGGGCCAATTGCGCTCTAAGGCGGGCCAGCTCCATTTGCTCCGCACTGACAGGCTTATCCCCCGCGCCTTTAAGTTGGCCCTTGGCACTGAGCTTGACCCAGTTGTCCAAGCTTGCTTTGGGGATGCCCAACACTTTGGCTGTGACCGATACCGCCTGTCCGCCTTTGACCAGCCTGACCGCCTCCATCTTGAATTCCAGCGTGTACTTGGCCCGTTTTCTCGTTTCACTCATTTCGTTCTCCTTGAACTGATTTTTAACCATCCGCTAAGCAGTACGTTTTTCGGGGGCAAGGTCAGACAACTATGTGCAGATGGTTTTCCTGTGATGGCTCTCAGGCCCGCAGGATGCGGGTCACGGTTGGGTGGCCAACTGAATATCTGGACATAGTTATTCCGTAGAGTTTCACTGGTGATCCCACTTCAGGAGATCACCATGGGAATCACTCAACTGAACCACCCACCGCTACGTCGAGGCTGATCTTGCGATGACAGAGCGGGCCCTTGCGAGGCTGGAGGAACCCAATACCAATATGAGCCGATACAAAGCTCCCGACTCGCTTATGCAATTCCTTCAGACACTGTAACTATGCGCAGATTTCGCTGGCCCCGCAGTCTCACCGACAGAGGGACCAGTGTCATTCACAAAACAACATCTGCACATAGTTGTCACCTGAGCATAGAGGCTGTTATGTAGATCTCTACATAACAGCCTTCAGCAGACGCTCCTCCAAACCAAGCCCGCTAGCCCAATTCAGACCAACCACAAAACCCCAACTGCGTCCCCCGCCACCATGGCCGCCAATCCCAGTCCGACGGTCAGACCGTAACGAATCCCGCCGCTGGCCATCGCCAGAGCGGTTTTGGCCAGACCGCTGGAGGCGAGAACGGCCACCAGTGCCCAATGCGCCCACTCAGGTGTCATGCCGCCAGACTGAATCAGTTGCGCAATGCTGGCGGCGGCGGCATGCACTTCCACCCAAGCCACACACAGCGCAGCCACCAGCACGCCGACATTGCCAAAAACATGTTGCAGCCAGGCAGCGAGCAAGGACATCAAGGCAATGATGCTGGCCATACCCATGGCATGCGACAGCTTGAAGGCGCGTCCTGTTGGGGTCTCGGCACCATCGCCTTCGATGCGACGCAAGGCGGCTATCACCACCAGCAGCAAGCCCAGACCGGCCAAGGCCAGTGGCCAGCGCATGGCCACCAGCAGGGCCGGTGAGGCAGCCCCCAGCACCCCGGCAAACAACGCCAACGAGGCCAGATTCGCCAATAAGGCGCAAGCTGCTGCGGGCAGTGCATCACTGTGTCCTGCCCGCACGCGCTGACCCGTGCTGACGACCACGGCGGTGGAAGACACAAAACCCGAAAAGAATGCAGCCAGTGGCATGCCCCAACGACCGCCCAGCGCACGCTGCGCCACATGGCCCAACATGCCGACCGCCATGACCAGCACCACAATGCGCCACAGCGTGGTGGGTTGCAGCACGCCCCAGGGGTCCATCGCTTGGTCCGACAGCAGCGGCATGACGACCAGGGCTGCTGCAGCCAGGACCAGGCCGTCTTGCAACTCTTGATCGGTGATCAGAACACGGCTGATGCGCTGCGAAGCTTGCTTGGCATGCAGCAGCGCCGCCGACAGCACACCCAGAGCGGCAGACAGGCTCGGGTTTTGCGCCGCCAGCGCCGACAGCATCAGTGTCACCAGCAATGCCACCTCACCCGTCTGACCAGGATCGGCGCGGGCGGTGGCCTGATAACCCCCGATCACCAGTGCGCCGATCACCAAGACCGTGGCCACAAATGGCCAAGTGCCCAAACTCCAGCTCACATAGCCGAGCACCGCCACCAGCGCGTGCGTCCGGGTGCCAGCCTTGCTCACATGGGGCTGATGCCTGCGCTCGCGCACCACACCGATCAGCAAGCCCACCCCCAGGGCCGTCAGCAAGCCGATCCATTGCAAAGAGGTGTTCATGACAAAACAAACATCATCCGCATCTGACCATGCGGGTCAGCGCTGAACACTGACCCAGATCACGTTCTGATGGAACAAGGCCATGGGTTGTGCGCCTGTGCCCTTCCGAAAGATTCATGCAATCGGGCTTGGGTGCAAGAAACTCAGGGCTTAAACATGCCAAAGCCGAGGGTAAGTGCCCGTCAAAGCCCACATCTCACGCCGCCATGCCGCCCAAACCTGCCGCAGCAACTGCATGGCAGGTTCGGTCACCGGTGCCAGCGCGCGCAGCACGATGACCTGTTTGTGCGGTGAGGTGGCGCCAGCGCTCAGGCGCAGTTCAGACGCTTCGAGCAGTTCGCGGGCGCAAGCCAAAGCCCGTTCGATGCGCTCGTCGGCCATGGCGCTGCCCGACGCCAACACCAGCGTGGCCATGCAGCGTTGGCCTGCCAGCCCCAGTGGGCTGTTCATCAGTCGGCTGTCGGTGGCGTCGATGTTGCCGCGCTCAAGCCACACACCTGGAATCTCCAGGTGTTGGCGAAAGGTGCCTTGCAGATAGGGCAAGTCGGCTGCAGGCAGCCCAAAGGCGGTGATGTCCCAGGCCATCATTTCTGCGCCGGGGGCCAGCTCAAACACGGCGCGGTTGAGGGCATCGCATTGGTTGTAGGCAATCGCTTCCAAAGGCAGCCATTCCAATCGTGCGCCTGATTCAACCCGAGCATGCACCTGTTGTGTGGCCAGCCCGGCCTCAGACCTGTAAAAACGTGTGGCCCCGGGTGTGGTAACCAGACCATGCGCCCCAGAGCCCACGGTGACGCGCATATCCAGCATGTCGCCACCCACCAGGCCACTGGGCGGGTGGACCAGCACGTTGTGGCAGACCGCATCGCCTTCGGGGTAGAGGCTTTGCAAGATGCGCAGCGGCCCGCTGTGCAGGTAACGGGCCACGCTGCGCTGGGCTTCGAGCGTGTAGTCCAAATCCAGTCGGGCCAGCCAAGTCATTGGAGCCGCTTCCTTGGGTTGGCCGACGGCGTCAAACGCAAAACAGCATGTGCTTCACTCGCCCTGCGATCCGCGGTGTGCCCAACCGGTGGTGCGCTTTTCGATGTAGCTGAACAGCTCATACATGATCATGGCCATGGCACCCACCACCACCAAACCCGAAAACGCCAAGCCCATTTGCATGGCCGAACCGGCTGAGATCAGCAGGTAGCCAATGCCTTCGTTTGAGGCGGTCATCTCGGACACGGTGGTCCCCACAAAAGCCAAGGTGATCGCGACTTTGAGCGAGCCGTAAAAGTAGGGCATGGAGCGGGGCAGGCCCACTTTGACCAGCACGTCCCAGCGCTTGGCGCCCAGCACGCGCAGCACGTCTTCCAGCTCAGGCTCCAAAGTGGCCAGACCGGTGGCGATGTTCACCATGATGGGGAAGAAGCTGATGAGGAAAGCCGTGAGGATGGCGGGGCCGATGCCGATGCCGAACCACACCACCAAAATTGGCACAAAGGCCGCTTTGGGCAGGGCGTTGAAGGCGGTCATGAGCGGGTACACGGCGGCATAGGCCAGGCGCGAGCTGCCAATGATGAAGCCCAGCAACACGCCCACCACGATGGCGATGCCAAAGCCCACCATGGTCACCCAATAGGTGCGCCAGGCGTGGCCCGCGATCACGTCGCGGTATTCGATGGTTTGCTGTGCGATGCGTGAGGGGCTGGGAAAGACGAATTCAGACACGTTGAAGGCGCGGCACAGGCCTTCCCAAAGCAGGATGCTCAGCGCCAGCAAGATCCAGGGTGACCAGCTTTCGAGGGATTTCTTGTTCATGTGGGGCTCCCGATTATTGGTTGATGGCCGCACCGGTCTTGCGCATGGCACCGATGTGGCCGCGCAGCTCGTGCACGATGTTGGTGAATTCGGGCGTGTAGGTGATCTCCAGGTCGCGCGGGCGCGGCAGGTCGATTTCTTTTTTCACGACAAAGCGGCCGGGGCTCTTGCTCATCACGTACACCGTGTCGGCCAAAAACACCGATTCGCGCAGATCGTGCGTGACCAAAATGACGTTGAACTTTTGTTCGGTCCACAGGTCGCGCAAGATGCACCAGAGCTCTTCACGGGTGAAGGCGTCGAGCGCGCCAAAGGGCTCGTCGAGCAGCAGCATCTTGGGTTCGTGGATCAGGGCACGGCAGATGCTGGCGCGTTGCTGCATGCCGCCCGACAGTTGCCAGGGAAATTTGTCTTCGTAACCACCCAAGCCCACGGTGTTCAGCAGTTTGCGGGCGCGTTCTGCGTACTCTTCTTTCTTTTGCTTGAAGTTGGAGCGGTAGGGCTCCACGATTTCGAGCGGCAGCAGCACGTTGTCGAGCGTGGTGCGCCAGGGCAAAAGCGACGAGGCCTGAAATGCCATGCCGCTGATTTTGAGCGGACCCGTCACAGGCTGGCCGTCGACCAGGATGCGGCCTTTGCTGGGCATCTTCAGGCCGGTGGTCAGCTTCATGAAGGTGGACTTGCCGCATCCCGAAGGCCCGACGATGGCGATGAACTCTCCCTGCTTGACCTGCAGGTTGATGTCTTCGACAGCGAAGTGGTTTTGCGCCAACAACTCGTCGTTGTAGGCCAGCCAGACATTCTGGAAATCAACGAATGATTCTTGGGTCATGGTGTGAACTCTGAAATGGTGTTCGAAAGTGTATACAAGACATCTCCTTGAAAAGCCCACTGACTGCGGGGAGTTGAAGTGGGCTCAAGCCATGGTGACCATGCACCTGGAGACGGTCCGCTTTGCCTTCAGGCATGACCCTTTGGCAAAGCTTGGGGGCTTATTTTTTGGGCTTGGGTAGGATGTCGAGTTCTTTGGCAGAGGGTAGGAAAGAGCCGTTCCAGATGTCCTCTGCTTTCACGCGTGTCTTGGTGTTGAAAGCATCGGACACTTGCGACGCCATCAGCGAAAGACGGGGGCCGCTCACCTGACCAAAACCTTCGGCTCGGGCTGATGGGCTGTTGATCACGGTGTCGATCGCCAGTTGCAGGCGGCGCGTTTCCAAAGCGGTGTTGATGATGCCATCGCGGGCTTTGACGGTTTCAATGGCTGCTGCCGGGTTGTTCATGACTTCCTTGGCACCTTTGGTAAACGCGCTCAGGAAGGCTTTCACGGCCGCCGGGTTTTCTTTCAGGATCTTGGGCGTGGCAATGATGGCGTTGCCATAAAGCTTGACGCCAAAGTCGGGGTACTGCATGACCACGATGTCTTCGGCCTTGACCCCACGCGCTTCGATGTTGAGCAGCGAGGTGAAGGTGAAGCCGGTGATGGCGTCCACATCACCGCGCACCAACATGGTTTCACGCAGGGGTGGGTCCATGGCGGTCCAGGTCACGTTGCCGATGTTGTTGGCTTTCTGGAAGATGGGGAACGCGCGGCGACCTGCGTCAAACACGGGTGCGCCCATCTTCTTGCCTGCCAGGTCGGCAGGGTTCTTGATGCCCGACTTTTTCAAAGCCATCACCGACGCGGGTGTGTTGTTGTAGACCATCATGATGGCCACAGGCTTGTTGGGTGCGTCGGGGTTGTTGGCGTGGAATTCCATCAGGGCGGCCAGGTCGGCAAAACCCAGGTCGTAAGTGCCCGAAGCCACGCGGGTGACCGCGCCGCCAGAGCCGTTGCCCGAGTCCACTGTCACGTCGAGCTTGGCATCTTTGAAATAGCCCTTGGCTGCGGGCACCAGGAAGAAGGCCGATGGGCCTTCAAAACGCCAGTCAAGTTGGAACTTGATGGGGGTGGTTTGCGCGTGTGCAGAGCCAAATGCTGCGGCGGCAGCCAATGCGGCGGTGGCCTTGATGAGGAAACGCTTGTTCATGGGGACTCCAGGTTCAAATAAACGGTGACTCGTGATTAGCAAAATCAGTGCCATTATCAAGCAACCGTCGGGCGGCGTGTTTCAGCTTGTTCGCTTGCAAATTCCCATTTCTGGTGCAATCGAGGGTCGGGTGGCACCAATAAGGTTCTCCACCGATGGCACTCCATTTTTGTGTTCTTGACTGTATACACATTGAATGTTGGCGTGATTGGTGAAAACCCTGTCTGCACACACCGCATGGCCTAAACCGATTTGACCCTGACTGCGCCGATCACCCCCATCACCAAGAGTGCAATGCCCGCCACGGTCAGGGGTTCGGGCCACTGGCCACGCAACCAGAAGGTGTAGCCTGAAGCGGCCAGGGTTTCAAACACGATGAGCTGGCCCGCCAGTGCGGTGGGCAGGCGTTGGCTGGCGGCGTTCCAGCACAGGGTGCCCAGCCATGAAGCGAACAGGCCGATGGCCACCATGAGGCCGACAAATTCCAGCGGCCGAGGCCCGAAAGGCATGGTCAGCGGATGTTGCGTGGCGCTTGCCCAAACCCAGTAGGCGGCATAGCCCAGCACGGCCAGGGGCAAAGTGGCGACCCCTTGCGCTGTGGCCCACACGCGGGGGTTGCGATCGGGGTGGCCGCGCAACCAGTCGGCATTTTTAAGGGGGTACCAGGTCCAGCAAACCACCGCACCCACGGCCAACGCAGCCCCGGTGATGTAGCGGTCGGTGTCGGCCTGCGGGTTTTGCAGCAAGGCGGCCCATTCCACATGGTTGACACAGGCGATGCCGAGCAAGATCAGCGCCAAAGGCGGGGCTAATTTGAGCCACGAAAAGCGACCGTCGCGCTGGTGGTTGAGCAAGTTGGCCGCCACAGCAATCACCACGGGCAACGTGCCGATGATCATGGTGGGCAGCGCGCCGCCTGCACGCTGGATGGCGCTGGACAGGAACAGGTAATACAGCACGTTGCCAATGGCGGCCAGCTTGAGCGCGGTCAGCCAGTCGGCGCGTGACAGGCGCTTGATTTCGGCGCGGTCGACAAATGCCAAGGGCAGGGCGATCAGACCAAAAGCCAGGTAGCGACCAAAGGTGTGCAGCGCGGCGGGGTATTCGGGCAGCATGAGTGGGCCGACAAACACCAAGCCCCACATGAGACCCGCGGCCAAAGCGAACAGGATGCCGCTCAGCATGCTGTGGCTCTGAACGGGCGGTGACCCAGGGCGCAGTGCGCTGTGAGAAATGTCATGGTGCGCATTATCCTTGCGCCCGCGGTGTCATGTTGCCCGTCTCAGGGCGAAAGCCAGGCCTTTTGAAACCGGCCTTGCGCGTCGTGGTCTTGCGCTTGCTTGACGGGGTTGAAGCGCCTGCCCACCCGCGGGTCGGTGCCTCGGCCGCTGACGTACAGCCAGTTGCCTTGGTTGCTGCTCACGTCAAAGTCCACCAGCTGCGATTCGAACCAGGCCGCGCCTGCGCGCCAGTCGCAAGACAGGTCGTGCACCAAAAAGCTTGCCACGATCTGCCGCATGCGGTTGGAAGTGAAGCCGGTGGCGGCCAGCTCGCGCATGCCCGCGTCCACGATGGGCTCGCCGGTTTGGCCTTGGCACCAGCGCTGGAAGTCCTTGGGGAAGTGAGAGGGTTTGGGCAAGTTGGACAAGCCCCGTGCCGCATAAAGTTGCGGACCGTGCTGCAGGTGCAGCATGCGAAAGTTGTCGCGCCACAGCAGCTCAAACCACAACCAGTAAGTGCCGTCGTTGCTGCCGTGCGTTTGCTCGTAGGCGTGGCGTTCTGCCCAAATGCGGCGGGCCGACAGCGCACCCGTGGCCAGCCATGGTGACCAGTAGCTGCTGGTGTGCTGGCCTTGCAGGGCATTGCGGGTTTGTTTGTAGCGGTCGGGCCAGGGCGGCGTGAGGTAGCTTTGCAGGTGGACCAGGGCGCTGGTTTCGCCGCCCCGGTAGGCGGCTTGTGTGTACGGAAAGTTAGATCTCGCGTGAGCATCGCCTTCGGTGTGGGCTTGCAGCAGCGTGAAGGCTTTGTCGGTCCAACCGGGCAAGCTGGCCCATTCGGTAGAGGGCTCATTTGGAGGTGCAGGCAGCGCTGTGGGTGCGGGCAGCGGTGCCAAGGGCTTGAGCCGCTTTGACTCGATGCGCTGGCGAAACTCGGTGAAGACCTGCGGCATGTCTTCTGCTGCAAAGGGCAGGGCGTCGGGTTCGATCAGGCTGGATTGCCACAGGGTTTTGACGCTGAGGCCTGCGTTGATCAGGGCCTGGACTTGCGCTTTTTCTTCGGGCGCGGCGACGTCTTCGCAAAAGATGGTGTCGGCTTGTACCAGGCGAGCGCAGGCGGGCAGCACATCGGCCACGGGGCCATGCAGCAACACCAGGCGCTGGCCCAAAGCAGCCAAGGCGTTTTGCAAGTCTTGCAGCGTGTCGGCCACAAAACGCCTGCGGTGCACGCCCATGCGGCGAAAGCCCCAGGCGGTCGGCTCGTCTTGCACGGGTTCGTGCACATAGACCAGCAGCAGGGCTTGCTGGTGCGCTTGGGCATGATCGATGGCTTGCTGGAGTGCGCGTTGGTCGTGCAGGCGCAAGTCGTTGCGAAACCAGAAAAGGGTGGTGGGCATGGTTTAGAAGTCAAAGCCCAACTGCTTGCTGGTTGGGGTGTTGTCTGAAGAGGACTTGGCCGACTTCCTGCGGCCGGTCTTGGGGGAGTCCGAGTCGCGGTTGAACACGTCTCGCTGCTGGCCAGTGCCATGTTTGCGCGAAGCGTGTTTGTCGACGATGGCTTTTTTGCCCGCTTTCACACCGGGTTCGGCCCGGCGCGCGTGCAGCGCGGCTTTAGACTGGCGTGTGGCCTCGGCCAAATCCACCACGGGCAGGGGAATGTCGGCATCCGGCCCGCTGCCCACCGACAGACCGCTGTGGCGTTGCACTTCAGGCGGCATGAGCCAAGGCTCGAACAACCAGGTGTCGGGCACGCGCCGCATGTGGGGCAGCCAGCGCCGCACAAAGATGCCTTTGGGGTCGTGGTCTTGTGCTTGTTTGATCGGGTTGTAAACCCGCGTGGTGTTGATGCCGGTGGTGCCCGACTGCATTTGCAGCTGGCTCCAGTGGATGCCGGGTTCGTAGTCCAAAAACTGTGTGGCCAGCCAATGGCCTACCGGCCGCCAATCGAGCCACAGCGGGTAAGCCGCCACCGACACCAGCATGGCCCGCATTCGAAAGTTGAGCCAGCCGGTTTCATAAAGCATGACCACACACGCGTCCACCATGGGCCAGCCGGTGCGGGCTGAAGTGAGGGCCGCAAAGTGCGCGTCGTTCCAACCGTCTTCGCGCAGGCCGTCGTAACCCCGGTGCATGTTGCGCCACTCGATTTCAGGCTCGCTTTCGAGCTTTTGGATGAAGTGGCAATGCCAATACAAACGGCTGATGAAGCCGACCAGCCCGGCGCGGTGCCGGCTGGCTTGCAGGGGCAGGGCGTCGAGCGCAGCGCGGGTGCTTTGCACCACTTCGCGCATGCTGATGCAGCCATAGGCCAAATAGGTCGAGATGCGCGAACACGCGGTTGGCGATGACAGTGGCGAAGAGATACCGCCCCGATAAGACAAGGCCCGTGCATCCAGAAAACTGTGCAAGGTCTCCAGCCCCAAACGGCGGCCACCGCGCTGGCGCTGAGCAGGGTTGTGCTGCAAGCCGGGTGGTGCGCGCATGCTTTCGGGGCCATGGTTTTCAGGTGGCGCAAAAAATTGCAGCGCGGGCAAGGCCGCTTGCGGCTCGGCCATGTGCGCTTCCCAGCGGGCTTGCCAGGTGTTGCGGCTTTTGAGGCGACGCACCACGCCAAACTGCGGCAACTCGGTCCAGTCCACACCCGCACTGCGGCACCAAGCGCCCACTTGCAGGTCGCGCTCGTAGGTGAAGGCGTTGCCGGTTTCTTCGTGCGCTACCAATTCGGCAAACGGCGCTTGCGCATGCAGTGCAGCCAGCACCTGCACCGCAGGCCCCACGCGCACCTGCAGGCTTGCGCCCAGTGACAGCAGGTCGTGGTGCAGCTCGGTCAAAGATTCGCGCACAAATTCGAAGTGTTGCAAGGCCGCATCGGGCTGTGCCCACAGCGCCGGTTCAACGATGTACAGGCAAAGCAAGGGCCCTTGGGCCGCAGCGTGGGCGAGCGCTGCGTGGTCGTGCAGGCGCAAGTCGCGTTTGAACCAAACCACGCGGTACGTCATGGCCGTTGTTCTGCTCTAAGCGCAACCGGTCCCAGCGCGTCAGGCCACGGTCCGTAACGCGCTGGATCGATGGGGACGCAATGCAGCAGCACCTGCGGCAGGTCTGGCGCTTGCAGGCGCAGGTAGCGGCGCACGAAGTCGGCGTTGTGCCACGGGGCGGTGGAGCCGCTCCAAACGGCTTTGTCTTGCACACGCCACTGGCCGCCCTGCCAGTGCAGAACCACCAGCGCGGGCTTGAGCGTCTCAAAGGCCACTTCGGCCACGCTCCAGGCACCCCATTGGTAAAGCTGCAACCAGCGTGCACTTTGCGAGTCGGGCAGGCTGTGTTGCTGGATCACCGGCAACACCGCCAGGGCGGTGGGGCTGTTGGCGGGCAGAGCGGGCAAGGCGCTGCAATCGCGCTGCCATGTCAGCGCCTGTTCAGCGACCCAGCCGCGCAGGTCAAAGTGGTGGCCATTGACCTGCAGCAAACCGCGACCGTCCATCTGCACCCAGTCCACATGGCTGTCCACCACCCCCCAACTGGTGACCAAGGCCAGTGCGGCAGCCACATGGCGCTTCATGCGGTGCTGCCCTTGCAAGACACAGCAGTCAAACCCGTTGTCGGCGTTTTTTGCCGTGAGGTATCAGACATATCCGGACACTCGAAATGATTTTTGGGTAATTGGGGTTGTTTTGTGACTGATTGGTCATAGAATATCCCATCGTTAACGGAGAAGCACATGATCCAGAAGAAAACCGTCAAAGCTCTTGACATCGCTGTGTTCATCACGTCTCGCTCGGTGGTCAAGCCTGTGACCACGGAGGAGATTGCAAAAGGCCTGTCTTTGTCTTCTTCCTACACCGAATCCATCCTCAAGGAGCTGCGTGAGTCTGGTTTGATCCGCGCGCACCGTGGTCCGGGCGGCGGTTACCAAATTCGTGGCAATCCCGAAGACATCAGCTTGTGGGATGTGGTCAAGCATTTCGAAGAGGTACACGTCTTTGACCAGCTTTACGCCGACCCTGAGCACCCGATGAAAGCCCTGGAGTCGGGCATTCAGAGCAATATGCAGGCCTTGTTACAAGCGCAAACGCTGTCGGATGTGGCGGTGCCCTTTATGCCCCGGTATGCCCAGGTCACCTCGATGATGGGCCAGTTCCGCCTCAAGCCGCTGCCCCCGCCTGTCATGCCCCGTGCACCCAATTCGGTGTTTCAGCTCAGCATGATGATGTGAGCCACTGTCAGTGGGGCACCCAGGCAAATTCGCGCAGTTGTTCCAGGGTCACGTATTGCAGGGCTTTTTGGTGCGTGCTTTCAAGCACCACATGAGGCGCGAACCCGGCCTGAAAAGCCTCCAGCCACCGCATGGCACACAAACACCAGCGGTCTCCGGCTTTCAGTCCTGCAAAGCGATGTTCGGGACGTGGAGTCATCAAGTCATTGCCACGAGAGCGTGAAAAATTCAGGAACTCTGGCGTGACTTTGGCGCAGATCACGTGCGTGCCCGTGTCTTCTTCACTGGTATTGCAGCAACCGTCCCTGAAGTAGCCCGTGAGGGGGTCGTAGGAGCAGGGAATCAATTCGCCGCCAAGAACGTTCAAGCTGGAGCGAGTCATGGGTATTCAAATGCCTGTGATGAAAGGTGGCGTATTGTGTGTGAGTCTGGCCGACCTGCCTGCCACCCGCAGGCAAAACCAATCCGAGCATGAGGGTTTTGTGGGCTGCCGCCCCCAAAACAGATCGAAAGACAGATGGTCAAGCCGGTTCCCGAGGCCTAGCATGGGCGCGTGAAGACCAGACCTGAACACTCTCCATCCCAATTGCGCCTTGAGCACCCCGGTCCCATGCTAGACCGCTGGGCGCACACCCAGTGGTCACCTTTGACGCAAGGCGTATCCATGGCTTCTCTGCGCATGGCCTTTGACGATTGGCTGACCCATTTGTCACACAACCCGGCCGAGCAGCTCAAACTTTGGCAGCGGGCCATGCAAAGCGGTCAGCAGTGGTTGGCTTATGTGGCCCAAGCGCAGCAGGCCCATTGCAAGCCCTGCATCGAGCCTCCGGTGCAAGACACCCGGTTCGCGCACCCGGGCTGGCGAGGCTGGCCTTTCAATGCCCTGAGTCAGTCGTTTTTGTTGACGCAGCAATGGTGGCAAGACGCCACACAGGGCGTACGTGGTGTATCCCCGCACCACGAGGCGGTGGTCAGCTTCACTGTGCGGCAGATGCTGGACA
Organism: Limnohabitans sp.; assembly: GCF_023910625.1. Taxonomy (NCBI): domain Bacteria; kingdom Pseudomonadati; phylum Pseudomonadota; class Betaproteobacteria; order Burkholderiales; family Comamonadaceae; genus Limnohabitans; species Limnohabitans sp. The sequence continues at coordinate 190,456 of NZ_JAAVVW010000002.1, read as the reverse complement.
TGGTTTCACCAGCCAACTTCTGGCTGAGCAACCCCGAGGTGCTGGAGCGCACGCAGAGCACCCACGGCGACAATTTGCGCCAGGGCTTTCAAAATTGGCTGGACGATGCGCAGCGCAAGCCATCGGGTGCGCCACCGCAAGGCGCTGAGGCTTACCAGGTGGGTCGCGACGTGGCCGTCACGCCGGGGCAGGTGGTGTATCGCAACCATTTGATCGAACTGATCCAGTACAGCCCCAGCACTGCAAAGGTGCGGCCTGAGCCGGTGCTGATCGTGTCCTCGTGGATCATGAAGTACTATATCCTGGACTTGTCGCCGCACAACTCACTGGTCAAGTACTTGGTCGACCAGGGGCACACGGTGTTCGTCCTGTCCTGGGTCAATCCGGGTGCCGAGTGGCGCGACATGTCCATGGACGATTACTTGCGCCTGGGTGTGATGGACGCCCTGGACGCAGTGGGCCGCGTGCTGCCCCGGCAGCCTGTGCATGCAGTGGGCTATTGCCTGGGCGGCACGCTGCTGGCGGTAGCCGCTGCGGCCATGGCCCATGCGGGCGATGCGCGCCTGGCCAGCATGACGCTGATTGCCGCGCAAACCGATTTCAGCGAACCGGGCGAGTTGGCGCTGTTCATTGACGATAGCCAGGTGGCGCACCTGGAAGACATCATGTGGGACCAGGGCTACCTGGACGGCACGCAGATGGCGGGCGCGTTTCAGTGGATGAATTCAAACGACCTGATCTGGTCGCGCCTGCTCAAGGAATACCTGTTGGGCGAGCGCAGCCCGGTGAGCGACTTGATGGCCTGGAACGCGGATGGCACCCGACTGCCTTACCGCATGCACACCGAGTACTTGCACCGCATGTTCCTGAACAATGACCTGGCCAGCGCTCGTTACCCGGTCCATGGCAAACCCATCACGCTGATGGCCATCCAGTGCCCGATTTATGCCGTCGGTACAGTGCGTGACCATGTGGCCCCTTGGCGTTCGGTGCACAAGCTGCACCTGCTGACCAATGTGGATACCACCTTTGTGCTGACATCGGGTGGGCACAACGTGGGCATCGTCAACCCGCCGGGCGTGCCGGGACGCAGCTATCAAGCGCTGACCAAGTTGCACGATGGCCCTTATCTGGACCCAGACGCTTGGCAAGAAGAGGCCCCCAAGCACGAGGGTTCGTGGTGGCCGCACTGGGTTGACTGGCTGCAAGCCCATGGCAGCTTGCCCGAGTTGCCCCCTGCCATGGGCACGCAGGACTGGCCACCGCTGTGCCCTGCACCCGGGACCTATGTGCTGCAAAAATGAAGGATGCCCCAGAGCCTGAACCAAGGGGTGTCGCAAACAGGCGAACGCATCCGCCGCAAGGGGGCTAAGATGATGCGGCACTGCCGAGGGCCCGCTGACTGCGGGCAATGTTGTGCAGCACAGGCCTTATGGATTTCCCCCTTATCACCGACCCCTTCTTTTATGCCATCGCCGCGCCAGCGGTGCTGCTGCTGGGTTTGAGCAAAAGTGGCTTTGGATCCGGATTTGGATCTCTGGCTGTGCCCATGATGGCTCTTGCCGTCACGGTGCCGCAGGCCGCCGCGATTTTGATGCCCGTCTTGCTGGTGATGGACCTGCTGGGCATGGCTGCATTTCGCAAGGACTTTGACAAGGCCTTGCTCAAATTCATGTTGCCTTTTGCCATGGTGGGCATTGTGATCGGTGCCCTGTTGTTCAAGCTGCTTGATGCCAAGGTGGTCGCGGCCATTGTGGGGGCCTTTACCTTGCTCTTTCTGGCGCAGCAAATGTTGTTCAAGCCTCGCCCTGACAGTAGTCCGCCCTCGCGATGGTTGGGCGCGATCTTGCTCACCACGGCGGGGTTCACCAGTTTCATCTCGCATGCTGGCGGGCCACCGGTCAATGCCTATGTGGTGCCCCTCAAGCTCAAACCGGTGCAGTTCACGGGCACCCTGGCGTTTTTGTTTTTCTTCATCAACATGGCCAAGTGGTGGCCTTATGCCTGGCTGGGCTTGCTGGACATGCGCAACTTCGCGACCTCTTTGGTGCTGTTGCCGCTGGCCCCTGTGGGAGTGTGGCTGGGCGTGCGCCTGGCCCGCCGCATCGCCCCCACATTGTTTTACCGCCTGATCCGCTGGGGCATGTTCCTCACGGGCTGCAAGCTCTTGTGGGACGGCTTGCGCTGAGCACGCTCGCAGCGATCAGGTGCGGCTGTATTTCAAGTTTTCATCTCCACAAGGAGACCCCTATACCAACAGCCTGGTATCCCCGCAATCGGCAGGCGGGGCAGACGCAGGGCCATGGGGTGATTGGCAGGTGAGGCGGTGTCAAGCCAGGCCTGTTTCGGTTTGCCGTTATGCTTGCCGGGCATTTGTTCTTTTTCGCTTGGTTCATTGACTGCGCATGGTTGCTTCTCCCAAATCGCTCACGGGCCTGGTCCCATTTTTCAAACCCTACCGTGTGGGCTTGGGCTTTGCGGCCCTGTTTTTGTTGCTGGCCGCAGGCACCACGCTGGCGTTTCCCTGGGTTTTGCGCCAACTGATTGACCAAGGCCTGTCCACGGGTGCACCGGCCGACCAGTTGTCGGGCAACTTCTTGCAGCTGTTTGGCGTGGCCGCGGCTTTGGCAGTGTTTTCTGCCGGGCGCTTTTACATGGTGAGCTGGTTGGGCGAGCGCATCACCGCCGACCTGCGCAACGCGGTTTACGGCCATGTGCTCAAGCAGAGCCCCGCTTTTTTTGAAACCACGCAATCGGGCGAAGTGCTTTCGCGCCTCACCAACGACACCACCTTGGTGCAAACCGTGGTGGGTTCGTCGTTTTCCATGGGCCTGCGCAACCTGGTCATGGGCACAGGCGCGCTCTTGATGCTGGTGTGGACCAACCCCGTGCTCATGCTGCAGGTGGTGGCGGTGTTGGCGGCGGTGATTTTCCCCAGCGTTTACCTGGGCCGCCGGGTGCGCCGATTGTCACGCGCCAATCAGGACCGGGTGGCCGATTCCAGCGCCATCGCCTCTGAGGTGCTCAACGCCATCAGCGTGGTGCAAAGCTACACAGCCGAAGCCCGAGAAACGCGCCGCTTCATTGACTCGACCACGAGAGCCTTGGGCACGGCACTCAAGCGCATCCGCGCGCGATCGGTGCTGGTGGGTTTCATCATCATGGCCTCAAGCGCGGTACTGCTTTGGGGCTTGTACATGGGCACGTTGGCGGTGCGTGCGGGCACCAGCACGGCGGGTCAATTGGGCGAGACGGTGTTTTACGTGATCTTGCTGGCCAGCGCCTTTGCGGTGCTGGGCGAAGTGTATGGCGACTTGCTGCGCGCTGCCGGTGCGACTGAGCGCCTGATGGAGTTGCTGCACACCGAGTCGAATTTGAAAATCGCCGCCGATCCGCAAAATGCCGCTTGGCCGCAAGGCGGCTCATCGCTCCAGATCGAAGCGCTGCGCTTTCATTACCCCTCGCGCCCCGGCACCTGGGCGCTGGACCAACTCAGCGGCCAGATCCGATCGGGCCAGACGGTGGCCGTGGTGGGCCCGAGTGGCGCGGGCAAAACCACTTTGTTTGATTTGCTGATGCGCTTTCACGACCCTCAATCGGGCCGCATTGTGCTGGACGGTGTGCCGATCGACCAGATGGACTTGCAGGACCTGCGCGAGCGCATGGCCATCGTGCCGCAGGAACCCGTGATTTTTTCGGGCACGGTGATCGAGAACATCCGCTACGGCCGCCCTGACGCCAGCCTGCAGGATGTGCACGCGGCGGCCGAAGCCGCTTATGCACAAGAGTTCATTCGCGAACTGCCTGAAGGCTTTGACACCTATTTGGGCGACCGGGGCGTGCGACTGTCAGGCGGACAGCGACAGCGCATTGCCATTGCGCGGGCGATTCTCAAAAACCCGCCATTGTTGTTGCTGGACGAGGCCACCAGCGCGCTTGACGCGCAAAGCGAAAAAATGGTGCAAGCCGCGCTGGACAAAGCCATGGTCGGCCGCACCACGCTGGTGATTGCACACCGCCTAGCCACGGTGCAACGCGCCGACGTGATCTGGGTGCTCGAGCGCGGCCGCCTGATGGAGCAGGGCGCCCATGCCCAGTTGCAAGCCAAAGGCGGCCTCTACGCCAGCTTGGCCGCGCTGCAGTTCAACGCTGTGTAGCAGCACCCCACCCCATGTGCGATGGGACGAGGCGCATGCCCACATCCCATCACCCTGGTGTGATGGCCTGATTCAATCTTTTTCCTTGGCTTTGTCGTCCGATGAGGCGGCGGCCTCCTGCGCTTCCTGGGCAGCTTTGTCGCGCGCCCGCTGCTGACGAGTCTGTTCTTGTGCCTTGCGCACGTCGTGCATTTGCCAAAAGGCAAACACGAAGACCAGTCCAAAAATGCCCAGCTCCAACCAGATTCCCATGGCATGACCTTTCGTGTCCCGATGTGTCAATAAAAGTTGACAGCATTTATTATCTTGTTATATTGACACTCATGCCTGTCATCTCACGTTGTTATCAGGCTTTCCCATCCGGAGGTCCCATGAGTCTGTTGACACGCACCGAGCAAGCCTTGAGCACGCATTTTGAGCAAGCCGTCGGTGTGGGGGCACCGCCCCGATTGGTGGCGGCCATGCGTCATGCGGTGTTTTCGGGGGGGGCCCGCATCCGCCCGCAGTTGTGCATGGCTGTGGCCACCGCCTGTGGTGACGATGCGCCCCAGTTGACCAATGCCGCTGCCGTTGCGCTCGAATTGATGCACTGCGCCTCTTTGGTGCACGACGACATGCCCGCCTTTGACAACGCCGACACGCGGCGTGGGCGTCCCACGGTGCACAAGGCGTTCAGCGAACCGCTGGCGCTGCTGGCGGGGGATGGACTGATCGTCATGGCCTACCGTGTGTTGTTGCAAGCCGGCGCACAGCGGCCCGATCGCCTGATTGAGTTGATGGACAACATGACTGTGGGCGTCGGATTGCCGCATGGCATCGTGGCTGGGCAAGCGTGGGAGTGCGAGACCAGTGCCGATCTGGTGCAGTACCAGCGTGCCAAAACAGGGGCCTTGTTTGTTTCTGCCACCTGTGCCGGGGCACTGAGCTGCGGTGCAGAGCCCGAGCCCTGGGCGCATCTGGGCAATTACTTGGGTGAGGCCTACCAGGTGGCCGATGACATCCGTGACGTGATCGCCGATGCTGCCAGTTTGGGTAAACCCGTGGGCCAGGATGTCTTGCATGCCCGCCCCAGTTCGGCACAGGCGCTGGGGCTGGAGGGCGCGATTGCCCACTTTGACCACCTGATTGAGCAAGCTGCCACATCGATTCCCCCGTGTTCGTGTCGCGACATGTTGCGCCAGTTGGTGCAACTCGAGGCCGAGCGTCTGGTGCCCAAAGCCTTGTGTGAAGGGTATTTCAAGACCCATCCCGAAGTGGCAACAAGCCGCATCGACGCCACGCACTGACGGCCGAGCCTGCAAGCCGCAAAGGAAGCATCATGTCCCAGCCCCTCGACTTGGCCGCCGTGCAGGCCCGATCTGACGCCACTTCTTTCAAGGACGCCTGGCAAGCACGTCTGGAGCATTGGTATGCGCATCCAGGCTTGTACCGTTGGTCACTGAGCAATCCTTTGACCCGCTGGCTCACGCGCCGCCGTACCCGCAAGCTGTTCGACCTGATGGCCGGTTTTGTGCACAGCCAAGTGCTGCTCGGCTGTGTGCGGCTCGACTTGTTTCGCGCCTTGCACCATGCCCCCGCCAAGCTGGGCGAACTGGCTCGCCGCACAGGCCTGGACCCGGCGGTGTTGCAGCGTTTGCTGCTCTCGGCCGTGGCGCTGGGATTGCTGGAGCACCGCAGCCAGGGACGTTTTGGCTTGGGTCCGCTGGGGGTGCCCTTGGCTCAGCACGAGGGCATTGCCCAGATGATTGAGCACAACCATTTGCTCTACCAGGACATGCAGGACCCGCTGCAATTTTTGGGCAATGCTTGGAGTGGCAGTATGGCCAAGTACTGGCCCTATGCCCACAAACAGCCTGCACCCGCCGCCATGCCCCAGGCCGAAGTGGACAAGTTCACCCGCTACTCCGAGCTGATGGCGGCCTCGCAGGGCTTTGTGGTGCAGGAGATCCTCTCGTCCTACTTTTTTGACGAGCACCGCTGCGTGCTCGATGTGGGGGCGGGGCGGGGCCGCTTTGTCCGCGAGCTGGCCGCGCATGCGCCGCACCTGCAATTCAAGATGTTCGACCTGCCCCCAGTGCTGGCGCTGGCCCGCGAAGGCCTGCAGGCCAGGGACCTGAGCGAGCGCGTGAGCTTGCATCCGGGCAGCTTTCTGGACGACCCCTTGCCCGTGGGGGCCGACCTGATCACGCTGGTGCGCGTGGCGCACGACCACCCGGATGCCGTGGTGCAGCAGATTTTGCAAAAAGCCTACGCAGCCCTGCCAGTGGGCGGGGTCTTGCTGTTGGCTGAACCTATGGCCCAACCCGATGCCGAAGCCGGCCAGCCGCAGGCGTCAGTAGACGCTTACTTCCACTTTTATCTCCTGGCCATGGGGGCAGGGCGGCTGCGCACCCCGCAAGAGCTGCAAAACATGATGCAAGAGGCGGGTTTCTCGCATGTGGAGCAAGTGCCCAACGCCATGCCCATTCATGCACGCATTCTCGTGGGGCGTAAATCTCAGTGTTTACCCTTGGTTTTGAAAAAATGTGTCAATTAACTTTGACATATTCAGATGTCAGGTAAAAATGCAATCATGAAATCACAAGCCGTCGTTTTCAACAGCCCCAAGCAACTGAGTTTGCAGGCGCTGGACTTGCCCGCCTTGCAAGCCGGTCAAATCGAGGTGGCCGTTGAGTTCAGCGGCATCAGCACCGGCACCGAGCGCATGCTTTGGGACGGCAGCATGCCGCCTTTTCCGGGCATGGGCTATCCCTTGGTGCCAGGTTACGAGACGGTAGGCCGCGTGGTGCGTGCTGCCACTGACTCGGGCCTGCAAGCCGGTCAGCGCGTGTTTGTGCCGGGGGCCAATTGCTTCACCGGGGTCAAGAGCCTGTTTGGCGGCGCGGCTTCGCGGCTGGTGGTCACCGAACAAAAAGTGGTGCCGGTGGCCGAGCATCTGGGCGCGCAATCGGTGCTGCTGGCGCTGGCCGCCACCGCCTACCACGCGGTGTCTGGCGGGGGGCAGCAAGACCCGTTTGCCCCACCCGAGCTCATCATCGGCCATGGCGTGATGGGCCGCTTGCTGGCACGCCTGACGGTGGCTGCAGGCCTGCCTGCCCCCACCGTGTGGGAAACCCAGACCGAGCGTTTCGCAGGCGCAGAGGGCTACACCGTGATGCAGCCGCAAGACGACATGCGCCGCGACTACGGCACGATTTACGACGTCAGCGGCGACGGCAGCTTGCTCAACAGCCTGATCCAACGCCTGCGCCCCGGGGGCGAATTGGTATTGGCCGGTTTTTACAAACACGACCTGTCCTTTGCCTATGCCCCGGCCTTCATGCGCGAAGCTCGCCTGCGCATCGCTGCTGAGTGGAAGCGGCCTGATTTGTTGGCCGTCAACGAGCTGGTGCACACCGGCCGCTTGTCACTTGACGGTTTGATCACCCACACCCAGCCATCGACAGTTGCTGGTTCTGCCTACGAGACCGCCTTCGGGGATGCGAGCTGTCTCAAGATGATCCTTGATTGGAGTGCCTGCTCATGAACACCGATACCGCTACCACCCAGCCCATCAAATTTGTGGAAGTCCTGCGCCGCGAGGCCGACATCGAACCCGATGCCGTGAGCACCGCCGAAGTGACCAAAGAGACGCAAATCATTGCCATTTATGGCAAAGGCGGCATTGGCAAAAGCTTCACACTGGCCAACCTGTCTTACATGATGGCTCAGCAAGGCAAAAAAGTCCTGCTGATCGGTTGTGACCCCAAAAGCGACACCACCAGCTTGCTGTTTGGTGGCAAGGCTTGCCCCACCATCATCGAAACATCTTCGCGCCTGAAGCTCTCCGGTCAGGCGGTGAGCATTGGCGATGTCTGCTTCAAGCGCGATGGCGTGTTCGCCATGGAATTGGGTGGCCCCGAAGTCGGTCGCGGTTGCGGTGGTCGCGGCATCATCCATGGCTTTGAGACGCTCGAAAAACTCGGCTTTCACGATTGGGGCTTTGACTACGTCCTGCTCGACTTTCTGGGCGACGTGGTGTGCGGCGGTTTCGGCCTGCCGATTGCCCGCGACATGTGCCAAAAAGTCATTGTGGTCGCCAGCAACGACTTGCAGTCGCTTTATGTGGCCAACAACGTGTGCAGCGCCGTGGAGTATTTCCGTAAGCTCGGCGGCAACGTTGGCGTGGCGGGCATGGTCATCAACAAGGACGACGGCACGGGCGAGGCACAGACCTTTGCGCAAAATGCGGGCATCCCGGTGCTGGCCGCGATCCCGGCCAACGAAGACATCCGTCGCAAAAGTGCCAGCTACGAAATCATTGGCCGCCCCGATGGCGAGTGGGGCCCACTGTTTGCCGAGCTGGCCAAAAACGTGGCTGAAGCACCGCCCCAGCGTCCTAAGCCCCAAACGCAAGACCAATTGCTGGGTCTTTTCAGTGCCGACGTGGTGGGCCGCAACGTGGTGCTAGAGCCCGCAACCGTGTTCGACATGGTGGGCAAGCACGAAGCCATCAAGCCTTCGCTGGAAGTCGTCTACGACGCGGCCTGAATGCCGTCGCCGACATACCCACAGGAACAGGCCATGACACGCACCATCCCGATCCACCCCAGTCCGAAAGCTGCGAACACGGCCGGCCTGCAGGGCGATGGCCTGGGCTGCCACGCGGGCACCGAAGCCATGGTGGCTGCTGCCAAAGAGGCGGGCAAATCCGAAGTGCTCGACCAATACGCCCGCGACTACCCGCGCCAGCCCGATGCTGGCCCGCACGACCAGCCCCAAAGCATGTGCCCGGCTTTTGGTTCTCTGCGCGTGGGTTTGCGCATGAAGCGCACGGCCACCGTGCTGTCAGGTTCGGCCTGCTGCGTGTATGGCCTGACCTTCACCTCGCATTTTTATGGTGCGCGTCGCAGCGTGGGTTATGTGCCCTTCAACTCCGAGTCACTCGTCACCGGCAAGCTGTTCGAGGACATCCGCGAAGCGGTCCATGCCGAGGCCGACCCCGACAAGGTCGACACCGTCGTCATCATCAACCTGTGTGTGCCCACAGCCAGCGGTGTGCCACTGCAGCTGTTGCCCAAAGAGATCAATGGCGTGCGCATCATCGGCATCGATGTGCCGGGCTTTGGTGTGCCCACCCATGCCGAGGCCAAAGACGTGCTGGCCGGAGCCATGCTCAAGTACGCCCGCGAGGAAATCATGAGCGGCCCGGTGGCCGCTCCCCGCGCAGGCCGAGGGGCGTTGCCCACAGTGGCTTTGCTCGGCGAGATGTTCCCGGCTGACCCGGTCATCATCGGTCAGATGCTGGCCCCCATGGGCTTGGCTGCAGGCCCGGTGGTGCCCACCCGCGAATGGCGCGAGCTGTATGCCGCGCTCGACTGCTCAGTGGCCGCTGCCATCCATCCGTTTTACACCGCCAGCGTGCGCGAGTTCAAGGCCGCTGGTCGCCCCGTGGTGGGTTCGGCCCCGGTGGGCCTCGAAGGCACGCAAGACTGGCTGCAAAACATTGGCCAGGCCGCAGGCATCGCCCAGTCGCAGATCGACTTGGCGCGCAACCAGGCGCTCACGCAAATGCGCGGCCTCTTGATGCAAAAACCGATAGCAGGCCGCATCACCTTGAGCGGCTATGAAGGCTCCGAATTGCTGGTGGGCCGCTTGCTCATCGAGTGCGGTGCCGACGTGCGCTATGTGGGCTCGGCCTGCCCTGCGACCGAGTGGAATGCGCACGACATTGCATGGCTCAAAGCCAAAGGCGTGCAGGTGCAAATGCGCGCCTCGCTGGAGCAAGACCTCAATGCCATGTACGAGTACCGGCCACAACTGGCCATTGGCACCACGCCGGTGGTGCAGATCGCCAAGCAAAACAGCGTGCCCTCCTTGTATTTCACCAATCTGATTTCAGCGCGTCCCTTGATGGGTGTAGCCGGTGCGGGTTCTCTGGTGCAAGTGGTGCAAGCGGCCATGGGCAACCAGGCTCGCTTTGACGCCATGAAGGATTTTTTTGGTGATGTGGGCGCTGGCCACGCCGCAGGGGTGTGGGAGTCGGTGCCCAAAGACCGTCCCGAGTTCAAGGCCGAAACCCGTCGCCAAATTGAAAAGTTGCTGAAAAAACGCAAAGCCGAGGAGATGGGTTCATGAACCAAACGTCTCCAACCACACCCACCACGGCCACGCCCAAGTCACCGCTCATCCTTGACCATGACCGCGCAGGCGGCTACTGGGGCGCGGTGTATGTGTTCACCGCCATCAAGGGTTTGCAAGTGGTGATCGATGGTCCGGTGGGTTGCGAAAACCTGCCGGTGACCTCGGTATTGCATTACACCGATGCGCTGCCCCCCCACGAGTTGCCGATTGTGGTGACCGGTCTCGCCGAAGAACAGCTTGGCCGCGAAGGAACCGAAGGTGCCATGAAGCGAGCCCACGCCACACTCGACCCTGAGTTGCCCGCTGTGGTGGTGACCGGCTCGATCGCCGAGATGATTGGCGGCGGCGTGACGCCCGAGGGCACCAACATCGCCCGCTTTTTGCCGCGCACCATCGACGAAGACCAGTGGCAATGTGCCAACCGCGCCATGTACTGGCTGTGGAGCGAATACGGTCTGCGTAAAGTGCCTGCACGCAAACCCTTTGCTGATCGCCCGGAGGGCGAAAAACCTCGTGTCAACATCATTGGACCGTGCTACGGCACCTTCAACAGTGCCAGCGACTTGGCCGAAATTCGCCGACTGGTGCAAGGCATCGGGGCCGAGGTCAACATGGTCTTTCCGTTGGGCAGCCACTTGGCCGATGTATCTCGACTGGTCGAAGCCGATGTGAACATCTGCATGTACCGCGAATTTGGTCGCATGCTTTGCGAGTCGCTGGAGCGACCCTACCTGCAAGCACCGATTGGTCTGCACAGCACCACCAACTTCCTGCGCAAACTTGGCCAACTGCTGCACCTCGATCCCGAGCCCTTCATTGAGCGGGAAAAACACACCACCCTCAAACCCATGTGGGACCTGTGGCGCTCGGTCACACAAGACTTTTTTGCCACTGCCAGTTTTGCCGTGGTGGCCGGTGAAACCTATTCGCGCGGCCTCAAAAACTTCCTAGAAACCGAAATGGGTTTGCCCTGTCGCTTCAGCGTGTCACGCACCGCAGGCACCAAAACCGACAACGCCAACGTGCGTGAAATGGTCAAAACCCAGACGCCGCTGATCATGTTCGGCAGCTACAACGAACGCATGTACCTGAGCGAGATCTCGGGTGGCAGCCCGATGCGCGCGGCCTTCATTCCGGCGTCATTTCCCGGTGCCATCATCCGCCGCCACACCGGCACCCCCTTCATGGGTTACAGCGGTGCCAGCTATGTGGTGCAAGAGGTGTGCAACGCACTGTTTGATGCGTTGTTCCACATCTTGCCCTTGGGCACCGACATGGACAAGGTCGAAGCCACGCAGGCGCGGGGCGTGATCGCTCCCAACGCGAGCTGGCAAGAGCCGGCCCAACAGCGTTTGCGCGATGTGGTGCAAAGCCAACCGGTGCTGGTGCAGATTTCTGCGGCCAAGCGTTTGCGCGATCAGGCCGAGCAACTGTCGCAGGCACAAGGCCAAAACGAAGTGACTGAGGCCCATGTGAACGCGGCCAGCCGCGAACTGGGACTGGGGGTGGCAGCATGAGCTCACATACCCGCACACACACAACAGCAGGGGCCGCAATGCTCGGTGCCTTGCCCAGGATGTCGTGGCCGTTGGCTGCGGATGCCCATCTGCGCGGGCTGTGCGCAACCCGGGTCGCAAGGCCTCGTTAACAGGAGCAAAACATGTCCACCAAGACATCAATTTCCGGACTCACCGATGAGGAAGCCCAGGAGTTCCACCACTACTGGATGCAGGGCACCGTGGGCTTTACAGCAGTTGCTGTGCTGGCCCACATCCTGGTCTGGGCGTGGCGTCCCTGGTTCTGATTCAGAGCCTGTTTTTTTAACCATCGATTGACGGAGTCACTGTCATGCAAAACACCACCCACCTCAACGAGGACCATTCGCGTGCGGATGAGTCACCGGCGTATTGGTCCATCTTCCTCATTGGTTTCGCTTGTCTGTTTGTGGTCGTCGTTCTGGCCAAGCTGGTCGGCGTTCATTGGCGCGATTTGTTGCCCGGTGCAGAAGATGCCAAAAGCATGAGTCAGGGGGTGAAAGCTGCGGTGTACACCTTCATGTCCCACATCATTTAGGAGATTCACCATGTGGAGAATTTGGCGACTTTACGACCCTTTGCGTGCCATGGTGCTGCAGGGTATTTTCTTGTTTGGCCTGGCCGCGATGATTCACCTCATCTTGCTCAGCACCAACAAATTCAACTGGCTCGACGGCGCGAAAAAGCCTGTAGCAGCATCGGCGCAAAACTCGCCGCTGCCCGCTTCGGTGGCATCGCTGCCCGCACCCAAGTCCTGATCCAGGGCTTGTCGTCCAGGTGCTGTCATTGAAGCCGATTCAATGCAGCACCTGTTCATCCACTGAAGCAGGAGGACCCAACCATGGCCATGCTGAATTTTGAGAAAAAGTACCGTGTTCGCGGTGGTACCCTGCTGGGTGGTGATTTGTTCGATTTTTGGGTCGGACCTTTTTACGTCGGTTTCTTCGGCGTCACAACCCTCTTCTTTTCGTTCCTGGGCACGGCGCTCATTTTGTGGGGTGCCTCACAAGGCCCGACCTGGAACATTTGGCAAATCAGCATCGCACCGCCTGATTTGTCGTACGGCTTGCGTTTTGCGCCCCTGATGGAAGGCGGCCTGTGGCAGCTCATCACGGTGTGTGCCCTTGGCGCCTTTGGCTCGTGGATGATGCGCGAGGTCGAAATCTGCCGCAAGCTGGGCATGGGCTTTCATGTGCCTGTGGCTTTTGGGGTGGCGATCTCTGCGTACTTCACCTTGGTGGTGATCCGTCCTGTGCTCATGGGGGCATGGGGCCACGGCTTTCCGTATGGCATTTTCAGCCACCTGGACTGGGTCTCGAACGTGGGCTACCAGTACCTGCACTTTCATTACAACCCGGCGCACATGATCGCCGTGAGTTTCTTCTTTGCCAGCGTTTTTGCCTTGTCCTTGCACGGAGGGCTGGTGCTTTCTTCCACCAATCCACAGCCTGGACAAGTGGTCAAAACCCCAGAGCATGAGGACACCTTTTTCCGGGATTTCATCGGTTATTCGGTGGGCACATTGGGCATCCACCGGGTTGGCCTGTTTCTGGCGCTGGCGGCTGTCTTGTTCAGCGCGCTGTGCATCGTGCTCAGTGGCCCCTTCTGGAGCCGTGGCTGGCCCGAGTGGTGGAGTTGGTGGCTGAACCTGCCGATCTGGTCCCAGTGGCCCGTTTGAGTCGGATGGCTCAACCCGTCCGAACCTGAAGATTTGAGGAGTACCGCAAATGGCCGACTATCAAAACCTGTTCACCACGGTGCAAGCTGTGGGTCCGGTCCACCACGGAGTGGAGCTGGGTCACGGCAACAGTCCGCGCACCGGGCAACCCGTGATCAATTACTGGATCGGCAAGCTGGGCAACGCCCAATTGGGTCCGATTTACCTGGGGGGGCTGGGCTTGGCCTCGCTCGTGTGCGGCTTGATCGCCTTTACCCTGATCGGCATGAACATGCTGGCCTCGGTCAACTACGACCCGATCCAGTTCGTGCGCCAGTTGTTCTGGCTGTCGCTGGAGCCACCACCGCCAAGTTATGGCTTGAGCATGCCCCCGCTCAACCAGGGCGGCTGGTTCCTGATCGTGGGCCTGTTCCTCACTGCTTCCATCATGTTCTGGTGGGCCCGCACTTACCGCCGCGCGGTCGAACTGGGCATGGGCCTGCACATTGCTTGGGCATTTGCCGCGGCCATTTGGTTGTTTTTGGTGCTGGGTTTGTTCCGCCCCATCCTGATGGGTTCATGGGGTGAGGCCGTGCCCTACGGCATCTTTTCCCACCTGGACTGGACGGCGGCCTTCTCGTTGCGCTACGGCAACTTGTTCTATAACCCCTTCCACGCGCTTTCCATCGTGTTCCTCTATGGCTCTGCCCTGTTGTTTGCCATGCACGGTGCCACCATCCTGGCCGTGACACGTTACGGTGGTGAGCGCGAGATCGAGCAGATCACCGATCGGGGCACCGCCTCCGAGCGCGCAGCCTTGTTCTGGCGCTGGACCATGGGCTTCAACGCCACCATGGAATCGATCCACCGTTGGGCCTGGTGGTTTGCCGTGCTGTGTCCCATCACGGGCGGCATTGGCATCTTGCTCACCGGCACGGTGGTGGACAACTGGTACCTGTGGGCCATCAAGCATGGCGTGGCACCCCCTTATCCCGAGATTTTTCCGGCGGTGGTTGATCCCACGCTGAGCACTGGAGGCAAGCCATGAGCACGAACACACCCAATTGCGCGACAAGGGGCAGCCGATGGCTCAAGGGCCTGGGGTTGTTGCTGGCGGGTCTGGTGTTGGCCGGTTGCGAAAGGCCGATTCCCGAATCGGTGCAAAGCGGCTATCGGGGTACCGGCATGGCGCAGGTCTACAACGCCCGCTTGCTCGAAGTCAAAACCGACAAGAACCAGCCACCTGCGGTCATTCCCTCTCCTGGATCAGAGGGTCCCAAGGCCTCGAAGGTGTACAAAAATGTCAAGGTGCTGGGCAACTTGAGTGTGGGCGAATTCAACCGCCTGATGGTCTCGATGACCAACTGGGTGGCCCCCAACGAAGGCTGCGCTTATTGCCACGCCTTGCCCAATTTTGAAGACGACAGCAAGTACACCAAGGTGGTGGCACGTCGCATGGTGGAGATGACACAACACATCAACGCCGACTGGCAGCCGCACGTTGCCCAAACCGGCGTGACCTGCTACACCTGCCACCGGGGTGAGCCGGTGCCCAGCGCGATCTGGTTCAAGTCTGACCCCCAACCACAAGGCTCCAATTTCATAGGCGACAAAGCCGGACAAAACGAGCCCTCCAACGTGGTCAACCTGTCCTCGCTGCCCAATGACCCTTTCACCCCGTTTTTGCTGGACAAGCAAAACATCCGGGTCAATGGCCCCACAGCGCTGCCCTCTGGCAACCGGCAGTCGATCAAGCAGGCCGAGTGGACCTATGGCCTGATGACCCACATGTCGACAGCGCTGGGCGTGAACTGCACCTATTGCCACAACACACAGTCATTCCAGAATTGGGAAATCAGCCCCCCACAGCGTGTGACGGCTTGGCATGGTATCCGCATGGCGCGCGACCTGAACCTGACCTTCATGGAACCTTTGACCGAAGTCTTCCCCGCTCACCGCAAGGGCCCCACGGGGGATGTGGCCAAGATGAACTGCGCAACCTGTCACCAGGGGGCTTACAAACCCCTCAATGGTGCTCCCATGGCCAAAGACTATCCCGAGTTGCTCAAACCCGCTTTGGCCGCTGCCAAAGTTGCGGCCAAGTAGCCTCACGGGCCCATTGCCGGACGCCCGTCATGGAAGTCAGCTCAACGTTTCATGACCCGCTGTCCGGCGTGGTGGTGGTGTTGCTGGCCGACTTTTTGCGTCAGCACCAGGGCTGGGGCTGGTTGCGCCTGGTGGCAGGTGCCAGCCCCTACAAAGAGGTACCGGGGCTGACCATGGCCAAGGTCATGGGCAGTGGCCACGGAGGCGGTTTCAGTCTGCGCCCCAGTGCCACCCACCAGGGCCTGATCTGTACCTTCACCCATCTGGATTTAGCCCTGCAGTTTCTGGACAGTCCCGCTGTTGAGGCCTACCGGAGCCGCGCGCGCGAGTGCTGGATCGGCATCATGTCGGTGCAATCGGCTCGGGGCCATTGGGACAAGCAAGCCTGGCAGGCCACCAGCCCAGTGGCTTTGGGCGCAGGCATGGGCGATGAAGCCGCCCGCAAGACCCCCTTTGCTGTGTTGACACGCGCCAGCATCGTGCCCAGCAAAGCCATGGCTTTTTGGCGTTATGCGCCGGCCACACAAGCCGATTTGTCGAAAGCACCGGGCTGTTTGCTGGCCATGGGCTTGGGCGAGGCACCGCTGGTCAGGCAATGCACTTTCAGCTTGTGGCAAGACACGTCGGCCATGCTGCAATACGCCCAACAGGGTGCACATCAGGTGGCCAGTGCCGCCGCTTACAAACACCAGTTTTTTTCGGAGTCGCTGTTTGTCCGCATGCAGGTGCTGCACATGGCCGGGCAGTGGCTGGGACGCCGTTACGAGACCCCAGCGCTTCGTTTGCCGCAGGCACTGCCCCCCGTGTTGGGCAAACCCGCGTTGGAGCCCAGCAATGTCTGAACACCAAGTGGTCATAGTGGGTGCAGGCATGGGCGGTTTGTGCAGCGCCATCCTGTTGGCCAACCAAGGGCTCGACGTGACCGTGGTCGAAACCGCTGACGGCCCTGGCGGCAAGGTCCACAGCCGCGAGGTCATGGGGACCAGCATTGACAGCGGTCCCACCGTGTTCACCATGCGGTGGGTGCTGGATGCTTTGCTGCACAGTGTGGGCACCAGCGTCGAAGCCGAGATGAAGGTCACGCCGCTGAACGTGCTGGCGCGTCATTTTTGGCCCGATGGCAGCCAGCTCGATTTGTCGGCCAACCCGAAAGAGAGCGAAGCCGCCATTGCCGCCTGGTCGGGCGGTGACGAGGCACGACGCTTTCGTGATTTTTGCAAAACCACACGCCAGCTTTACGCCACGCTCGAAGGCCCCATGATCTGTGCCCAGCGCCCCAGCATGGCCGGTTTCATGGGCGACTTGGGTCTCAAAGGCTTGGGCGTGTTGGCCCAACTGGGACCCATGCGCAGCCTGTGGCAACAACTGGGTCATCAATTCACCGATCCGCGTCTGCGCCAGTTGTTTGCACGCTATGCCACGTATTGCGGCTCTTCGCCTTGGCAGTCACCCGCCACCCTCATGCTGATTGCCCAGGTCGAGATGGACGGGGTGTGGTCGGTCGAAGGCGGCATGGTGGGCATGGCCAAGGCACTGGCCCGTGTGGCGCGCCGCCGTGGGGCGGTTTTCCGCTACCGCAGCACTTGTCAGCGCATCGAGCAGCGGCAGGGCCGGGTATGCGGAGTGCACCTGCAGTCCGGCGAATTTTTGCCTGCTGACCGTGTGATCTTCAATGGCGACGCCGCCGCCTTGCGCCAAGGCCTGCTGGGTGATGATGTGCGCCGTGCGGTGCCTCAGGACGCCCCGCCGCGCTCCCTGTCGGCTGTCACCTGGTCTATGCACACGCCTGTGCAGGGCGTGGCACTGGACCGCCACAACGTGTTCTTTCAAAGCAGCTACGCCAGCGAGTTCGACGACATTTTCAAGCGCCGGCGTCTGCCGAACAAGCCGACGGTTTACGTGTGTGCCCAAGACCGCCCAGCCGATATGGATGCTGGACAAGCCGAGCGTATTTTTTGTTTGGTCAACGCCCCCGCCTGCGGTGATGGCAACGGCATCACCGAGGAGGCTATAGAGCAATGCCAAACCCACACCTTTCAGCACCTGAACCAACTGGGACTGCAACTGCGCCCGACTCCCAGCAACAGCATCCGGACCACACCGCAGGATTTCCATCGGCGCTTTCCGGCCAGCGCAGGAGCTCTGTACGGGCAGGCGACTCACGGCTGGACCAGCATCTTCAGCCGACCTGGCTCCGCCACGCCCCTGTCGGGCCTGTATCTGGCGGGGGGCAGCGTGCACCCGGGGCCGGGCGTGCCGATGGCGGCCCTGTCCGGGCAACGGGCGGCCGAGGCCGTGATGGCCAGCCTCGCTTTGACCAGCACGTTCCTGAAGGGGGCTACCTTTGGTGGTATGTCGACGCCATGAGTGATTGTGGACAACACGGCATCACCCTGATTGCCTTTGTGGGCAGCGTTTTTTCGCCTTATTACGCTTGGGCTCGGCGGCGCGGACGTGGTGACCCGGATGACCACTGCGCCCTGAATGTGGCCATTTACAGCAAAGGTCAGGGCCGCTGGGGCATGACCGAGCGCGGCCGCAGACACTGTGCGCGCAACGCATCGCAGTTCACGGTTGGCCCGAGCCAACTCCATTGGGACGGCGATTGCCTGAACATCGACATCAACGAAGTCAGTGTGCCCTTGCCGCGCCGCATCCGGGGCCGCATCAAGCTCTGGCCGCAACTGCTGTTTGGATATTCCACGCCCTTGGACGTGGCCGCACGCCACCGTTGGGGGCCCTTGGCCCCGTCAGCACGCATCGAGGTGGATTTGAGTGCCCCCGAGCTGAAATGGAAAGGCCACGCATACCTCGACTCGAACGAAGGCGACGAGCCGATCGATCGGGGTTTTCACACCTGGGACTGGTCGCGGGCACGCATGCGCGATGGCAGCACAGTGGTGTTTTATGACATGCAAGCCCCAGGACAGGCCGATCACACACTGTCCTTGCGCTTCACGCCGCAAGGTGCGGTAGAGACCATCGAGACACCACCTGTGCAGACCTTGTCCAAAACCGGCTGGCGCATCGCACGGCGGATGCGCAGCGAGCACCCGGTCAAGGTGCAGGAGCAACTCGAAGACACGCCGTTTTACCAGCGCGCCTTGCTGCAATTTGATCACGCGGGTGAGTCCTTGCTCGCCTTTCACGAAACCCTGTCGGTGCCGCGTTTGGTGTCACCGGTGGTTCAAGCCATGCTGCCCTGGCGCATGCCCAGGCGGGCTTGAGATGAACAGCCTTGCACTTCACCCACCCGGCTACGGCCTGCGTGCGTTGTGTATCAAGGCCAATCCATTCCTGGCCGTGGTGGCCAAGAATAGCCCTCGTGCGGGCCGTGCACGTCTTCTGCAAGGAGAAAACTATGTCTAACTCAGACAAAGTCTGGCCAACGGGACTGACCCAGGCCGAATCGGAAGAGATTCACCGCAATCTCATCCAGGGCACGCAGATATTCGGCATGATTGCCGCATTTGCCCATCTGCTGGCCTACATCTACTCACCTTGGCTCAAGTAAAGGAGTCACAACATGATCTACTCGAAAATGTGGTTGGTGGTGAAACCTTCGGTGGGTATCCCGGTGTTCATTGCGGCCGTGGCCATTGCCTCGTTCAGCGTGCACCTGGCCCTCACCCTGAACACCACCTGGGTGAAAGACTTCCTCAACGGCAGCGCCAAAGTCGCCGTCGCAGCCCCGGCGGATGCCGCAGTGAAGAAGTAACGGGCTTGTCCCGCCGAAAGGCCAGGCGCGCAAGCGCCTGGTCCTTCTCTTATGAGAAAAACACACACTTCATGGACGCAGTCGCTGGCCAATCTGGGCCCGCGCTTTTTGCCATTTGCCGACGCCGCCAGCGATGATTTGCCGCTGTCGCGTCTGCTGCGCTTATCGCTGTTTCAAATTTCTGTGGGCATGGCCATGGTCATGCTGGTGGGTACCCTCAACCGCGTGATGATCGTCGAGCTCAAGGTCTCGGCCACGCTGGTGTCCTTCATGGTGGCCCTGCCTTTGCTGATCGCGCCCTTGAGGGCCCTGATCGGTTTTCGCTCCGACAACCACCGCTCGCAACTGGGCTGGCGGCGCGTGCCCTACATCTGGATGGGCAGCTTGCTGCAGTTCGGTGGTTTTTCCATCATGCCCTTTGCACTGCTGGTGCTGGCCGGTGCCGGCCAGTCCAGCCAGGCCCCAGCCTGGGTCGGACAAGTGGGAGCAGCAGGGGCCTTCCTGTTGGTGGGCCTGGGCATGCACACCGTACAAACCGCAGGCCTGGCGCTGGCCACCGACTTGGCACCGCCAGAGCGTCAGCCCCAGGTGGTGGGCCTGATGTACGTCATGCAGCTGATCGGCATGATCGGCAGCGCCCTGGTACTTGGGTTTTTGCTGCACGACTACAGCCCCGGCCAGCTGATTCGCGTGGTGCAAGCCGTGGCCGTGACCACGCTGGTGCTGAACGTGATCGCCTTGTGGAAGCAGGAGCCGCGTAGCCGTCTGCGCAAACCCGGCACGCCCATCGAGCACACATTCGCGCAAGCCTGGCAACTGTTTTGCCAAGGCCCCAACACACTGCGCCGCCTGCTGGCAGTGGGCCTGGGCACCATGGCGTTCACCATGGAAGACGTGTTGCTCGAACCCTATGGTGGCGAGATCTTGCACATGAGCGTGTCCAGCACCACCTTGCTCTCGGCCACCTTGGCGCTGGGGGGGCTGCTGGGCTTTGCCTGGGCCTCGCGCGTGCTGGGGCGCGGCGCAGACGCCTACCGCATGTCTGGCTGGGGCGCCTGGATCGGTTTGCCCGCCTTTGTGGCCATCATCGCGGCGGCCCCATTGGTCTGGCCTGCGCTGTTTGTGCTGGGCATTTTCCTGATTGGTTTGGGGGGTGGTTTGTTTGCCCACGGCACCCTCACCGCCTCCATGCAACTGGCCCCACCAGGCCAGATCGGTTTGGCCATGGGTGCCTGGGGGGCCGTGCAGGCCACGGCCGCTGGTGTGGGCATGGCCGCAGGCGGCTTGGTGCGTGACGGTGTGGCGCTGATCAGCAGCCCCGTCATGGGTTATTCGGCCGTTTACCTGATCGAAATTGCCCTGCTGTTGCTGACCCTGTGGGCCATGGGACCTTTGATGCGTTCAAAGTCCCCCTCTGTACGCCAGCCTGTCATCTCTGCATAATCTATTCCCACGTCGTTCACAAGATCAACTCGCAACTCAAGGACTCACCATGGAAATCAAACACATCCTCATCATCATGTTCGTGGTTTTCTGCCTGTTCATGGTGGCCAATTGGTTGAACAGACCCAAAGGCCCACGCAAGTGATGCCTGAAGCCTGACACCCCAAAAAGACCGCGGCGAAGCGGTTTTTTTGTGGGTGCACGGCGCACACGTCGGGCTTCATGGATCCGGCCTTGTGAAGTGAGGGTGTCCTAAATTCAGTTCGAAGGCAGGATGCCCAAGGAATGATCCTAGAAAACTCAGTTGAACGCGCCCGAGGGTGCTGACATGGGGGGCAATGGCCAGGCGCGAGGAGGCCGCAGGCTGCACCCCTGGAACGACGAGCAACGCCGCCAGTGCCCCCCAGGGCTGTGCCATCGGGTGCGTAGCGGTGTCACCCACAAGGTGAGCGTCTTCGTGCTCACAAAGTTCAGGATACATCAGGGTTTCCAGCGGGGTCAAAGCGGGCAACTGCGTTTTCTAGGATGATCGCAGCCCCGTTTACACAAAACTCTGTACACCCTCTCTTGAAATGCTTCCGAACGCATCGGGCATACCCTGCCATTGCGCAAAAAATCCGTCTTGGTCGTGGGGCGCTGGCGGTGTGCCTTGGCCAAGCATGACTTCCAAGCCCGCCAGCGCACTGTCAATCAAGGGCAGCACGATGTGCGGCTGCAACAGCCGGGCGTAACCAGCCAAACCCGCGCCGCCCAGGATGATGGCGGCCACACCGGACTGGGCCGCTTGCTGGCAAGCCTGCGTCAAACAGCGAATGGCCATCTCAGGATCAGCCTGGAGTGCCGCACCGGTGGGGGCCACGGTTTCGATGTGGCGCAGTTGTGGCCCAAAGCCCAGGCTGCCGGCCAAGCGGTGCAGCATGGGCTTCCAGCGTTCGCCACCGGTCACGATGGCAAAGGGGCCGTGCGCTGCGGCCTGAATGAAGGAGGCCTCAGCCAGGCCAGTGACCGGGCAGCCACTGGCTTCGCGCAGCGCGAACAAGCCCGGGTCGCCAAAACAGCCAATCAACACACCATCCAATGGATCGGACGCGACGCTGCGCTGCGCTGCCCACGCATCCAGGCAAGCATGCGCGGCCACCACATGGCTGGCTTCGCAGGCGATGTAGTTCGCACCGAAGCTGGCGGTGTGCACATCCAACTGAACGCCCGGCGGCACCAGCGGCTGCAAGACATCTTGCAGCCGCTGTGTGGTCAAAGGATTGGTGTTGGGGTTGATCAGCAAATAGCGGCGAGGAGTTGGCATGCTCATGACTGGTTTTCCTTTCTCAAACGGTGTGCGAACTGCCTTAAATCAGTGCAAGGGGTCGATTTAAAACAGTGCGCGTCTGCGATTAAGCCCTTTTTTGGTGCGTTTTTGGGATTTCGACTGTGCGGCTCGCGCATTGTTGATGACGGCGGGGGCTGGAAAGCATCTATCGGGCCGGGTTGGCACAACTCCTGCGTAGCCACATCGCTGGCCAGTGGCCAAGCCATTTTTTAACTTTGCTTTGCTCTAGGAGTCCCCATGAAACGTCGTGAATTACTGGCCGTGGGTGCGGCCACATTGGTTGCCCCTTGGGTCCATGCCCAGTCGTCTGCTTGGCCCAGCAAAGGACCGATTCGTTTGATTTGCCAGTACCCGCCCGGTGGCTTGGTGGACACCGTTGCCCGCATGATGGCGCCCCACCTGTCGCAGGCCTTGTCTCAAACTGTGGTGGTGGACAACCGCGCAGGAGCGGGTGGTTTGATCGGCACCGAATTCGCATCACGTCAGGCCGCCGATGGTTACACCCTGCTGGTCAGCCACGCCTCGGTGCATATCTACGCCACCGCCACCCGACGCACCATGCCGTTCGATCCGGTCAACGATTTCACCCACATGGGCATGTTGGTCGAAGCGCCCATGCTGCTGCTGGTGCGGGCTCAATCGCCTTACCAAACCCTGGCGCAGTTTGTGAATGCCGCCAAAACCAAACCGATGCGTTATGGCACATCCGGCATTGGCTCTGCCAACCACCTGTATGGCGAATTGCTGAAAATCGAGGGCAAGGCCAGCGAGCTCGATCATGTGCCCTATCAAGGCAGTGCACCGGCCATGCAAGACTTGCTGGGTGGGCAGATCGACGGCGTGTTTGACCCTGTCACCACTAACGTCAACCAACTCAAGGCCGGGTCGTTGCGCGCATTGGCCGTGTCAACGCCTCAGCGGATGGCCGCATTTCCCAACATACCGACTTTTGCCGAGTTGGGCTATGGCTCACTCACGGGATCACAGTGGTTGGGCCTGTCTGCGCCCAAGAATCTGCCAACGCCCATTGCACAGCGCCTGACCGCATTGATCCCAGAGATCCTGGCCAAGCCCGATGTGATGGCACGGCTGGAGGAGGTGCAGACTCTGCCTCGCAAGCAGCCGGTGGTGGGGGATGATTTCGTCAAGCTCATCCAGTCCCAAATCAGCAGCTGGACAGCCGTGGCCAAACGCGCCAAGGTCGAGGTGATCGCCTGAGCGCCAGCCAAGGCTTTGATGCCAGCACAAGGCGGCAGCTTCCGGTAAGGTCTAGACTGGAAACTGCCGTTTTGTGTTTGCATCTCCCTCAACCCGCATCTCCTGGAACCCCTTAATGACCGAAGTCGACTTTGACCAGATCAGCAGTTATCAGCGCTACAAGCTCATGGCCAGTCTGATCGTGCCCCGCCCCATTGCTTTGGTGACCACGCTAGGGGCTAATGGGGTGGTCAATGCGGCGCCGTTCTCCATGTTCAACATGATCGGGGAAGACCCGCCCATCCTGATGATCAGCATCAACAGACTGCAGGACGGCCGGCTCAAGGATACGGCCGCCAACATCCTGCACAACGGCCAATTTGTGGTGCACATGTCTGACGAAGCCATGGCGCAGAAGATGCACGATTGCGGCGAATCATTGCCGTCCGATGTGAGCGAATTGACCGCCGTGGGCTTGACGCCTGTGCCCTCGCACACCGTTGCTCCGCCGCGCATCCAGCAAGCGCCTATTGCGTTTGAGTGCGTGCTGCACGAAAAGCTCGAAACTCCCAGCCGCTACGTTTTCATTGGCCGCATCCAGTGGCTGGCTGCGCGTGATGGGCTGATCGACACCGAAGCCTGGCGTGTCAACCTGCGCGATTACAAACCGGTGGCCCGATTTGGTGCGAGTTTTTACACCCGCACCGAAGACCGGTTTTCACTGTCGGACAAGGCGGGGGAAGCGCCGTCGGTGAATACGGCGATTGATCAGATGTGAGTTGGCTGGTGCCTCAACCCGCAGGCAACCGAATCGGCTGACCGGTCTCCAGCAAATCCATCACCTGCTGCATGACCTGCGCGCCAGTGGCCGAATAGGGGTCAAAGTCGGGGTGGTGCAGCCGGACCATGGGGTCGTCCACCGACAGGTGCACGAGTGCCATGGACCATTGGCCAAAGCGGCGTTCGTGGATTTCTTCGTAGTGCAGGATTTCCACGTCGCGGTGGCGGATGTCGGCGCTGATGCGGCGGTACAGGGCATTGACGCGGCTGCGCTCGCCTTCGAGGACCTGAAAGAAAAAACCTTGTCCTTGGCACAACACGCCGGTGATGCCCTGCACGGGGTTGTGGGCTTGCGCTTGTGCCAGGATGGTCGTCGTCATGGTGGTGGTTTGCGGGCCAACGGCGCGGCTCACGTACAGCAGCCGCACGTTGATGGTGTGGCTGGGCACCCTCATGGTGTTTGGCGCAACGCGTTGCGGTCCAGGCGCTCGGTTTCGCGGCGCTCAAACAGGTTGAGCATCCAGGCCACGCGCTGGGGCATGGCGCGGTTGGGAAAGTAGGCTTTGTTGCCGGTTTGCTGCGTCGCAGCTTGGCAGCCTTGCACCAGCCCAACGATGGCCGCCAGTGGCTCTGGGGTGCGGTCGCTCACGCGGATCCAGTGCACCTGGGTCCAGGCGCTGGCCAACAGCATGAGTTTGCGCGTGGTGCTGACCACGGTGCGTTTGTTGACCGAGTCCAGGCCTTCCCGGCGCAGTTGGTGGCCAATCTCGGCGTAGATCATGCTGGCCGCGCAAATGGCGGCGCGGCAGTCAGGCGGCAAGGCGGCGATACCCGAGTGCGCTTGTTTGTAAAGGCGGTCGGCTTCTTCCAGCAAGCGCTCAATGACCTGTGCAATGGCCGGGGTGAAGCAGGGGTCTGCGCTCCAGGTTTCCGGGTTGACGCCCGCTTCGATCAGCCAGCGGCGCGGCAGGTACAGGCGCCCGATGCTGGCGTCGTGGCCCACGTCACGGGCGATGTTGGTCAGTTGCATGGCCACGCCCAGCTCGCAAGCGCGGGCCAGCGTATCCATGCTTTGCGGTCCCATGATCCAGCTCATCATCGCGCCCACGCTGCCGGCCACTCTGGCGGCATAGGCGTGCAGGTCTTCGATGCTGTCGTAAGTGCGACCGCCAGCGTCCCAGGCAAAGCCTTCGATCAGTGCGTCGAGCAGGTGGCGCGGCAATTTGTGTTGCTGTACCACCAGGCTCAGGGCGTGGTCTTCGACGTGATCGTGCGGGGTGAGTGCATAAATCGCGTCCAGGCGGTTTTGTAGCGCGTCGAGCGGTGTGTCACCCGCCACCGCTTCGTCGACCAGGTCGTCGGCCACGCGGCAAAAGGCATAGAGCGCAATGGCAGCGGTGCGCACACGGAGCGGCAGCAAGCGGCTGGCGGCAAAAAAGGTTTTGGAGCCGCCTTGCATCATGGCCACACAAGCTTGCAGGTCTTGCGAGTCAAAGTTCAGCTCGGCGGGTGAGCGTGGGGCCACGGGTTGCTCCAGTGCTGAGGTGGGGTGTTCAGGCGTTGACATGGGGGACCACCGTTTCCAAAGCTTTGGCAGACATCAATACGCCGGGCACGCCAGCACCTGGATGCGTACTGGCCCCCACCACGAACAGGCCGGGAATGTCTTCACTGCGGTTGTGTGGGCGAAACCAGGCGCTTTGCAGCAGCAGCGGCTCCAGGCCAAAGCCTGCGCCTTTGTAGGACCACAAATTATCGTGAAAATCTTGCGGCGTGGTGACTTTGCTGGTCACGATGTGTTCGCGCAAACCCGGCAGTACGCTGGCCTCCAGGCTTTCGGCAATGGCGGCGCGGTAGGTCTCGGCAAAGGCGGGCCAGTCGGTGCCGCTGTCCAGGTGCGGCACGGGCGAGAGCACATAAAAGCTGTCGCAGCCCTCGGGCGCGAGCGATGGGTCGGTGGCGGTGGGGCGGTGCAAATACAGGCTGAAGTCTTCGGCCAGTTTGTGTTTCTTGAAGATGTCTTGCAGCAAGCCCTTGTAGCGTGGGCCCAGCACCATCATGTGGTGCGGCACTTCCTTGTATTGGCGCGAGGTGCCGAAGTACCAAACGAACAGGCCCATGGAGTATTTACCTTGAGCAATCTTGCGGTCAGTCCAGACGCGGCGATGCTCTGGTGCCACCAGGTTTTTATAAGTCCAGGCGGTGTCGCCATTGCTCACCACGATGTCGGCGGCGATGAACTCGCCGTTTTGCAATTCGACGCCACAGGCGTGGCCGTTTTCGATGCGGATTTGCGTGACGGGCGCATTGCAGCGCAGTTGCACACCGCGCTCTTGCAGCAGGCCCACCAGACCGCGCACGATGGCTCCGGTGCCTCCCATGGCCGAGTGAACACCCCAGGTGCGTTCCAGTGAGTTGATGAGCGCATAAGCACAGGTCACGGCAAAGGGGTTGCCGCCGATCAGCAAGGGGTGAAAGCTCATCACGGTGCGCAGCTTGTCGTTGCGCATGTGTTTGGCCACCAGGCTGTACAGGCTGCGCCAGGCGCCCATGCGCATGAAGTCGGGGATGGCGGCCACTAGATCGCTGACCTTGTCAAAGGCCATGTCGCCCATGCCCTCAAAGCCCAGGGTCTTGCAGCGCTCGGCTTCCGCTAAAAAGCGTTCGTAACCAGGCAGGTCGTTCGGCTCAAAGCGCGCCACTTCGGCGCGCATGTGTTCGGGGTCGCCGTTGTAGTCGAACCAGGTTCCATCAGAAAACCGCACGCGGTAAAAGGGGTCCATGGCCACCAGCGTCACATCGTCGGCAAAGCGCTTGCCGCACAAGGCCCAGAGTTCTTCGAGCAAAAACGGTGCGGTGATGATGGTGGGCCCTGCATCAAAGGTGAAGCCGTCCTGGTGGTGCACATAGGCGCGGCCACCGGGGGCGTCGAGCTTTTCAAAGACCTTGACCTGATATCCCTTGACGCTCAGCCGGATCGCCGCAGCCAGCCCGCCAAAGCCGCTGCCAATGACCACCGCCATGGGCCGCTGCGAGCCTCTTGTGAGGGGGGGGCTCTGGGCGCTGCCGGGTGGGGTAAAGCCGTCGGAGGTGTATGCGTTCATGGTGCCTTCAGGGGGGCGAGGTCAAAGCCGGTTTGGTGGTCTGGCCCATGGCCCAACCCCACAACCGCTCCAGCGGCCACGGAAAAATCATGATGAGGTGTTCCACAATCGCCAGCCCCAGCAGCGTGGCGAGCATGACCCAGCCGGTGGTGATGGCCACAGCCCCTTGTTGCGCCAGCCACACCAGCCAGAACCAGGTGCCCATGGCCACGCCCATGGACAGCACAAACCAGGCCGTCATGTCGCGGGTGCGGAAATAGCTGGCCAGGTATTGCAGGTGAGTGGGCAGGTATTGCGCGCCGTTTTGCGGCACGCCAAAAAACAAATTGAGCTTGGCCGACAGGCGCATGCACCACAGCAGCGCATAGGTGCAAATGGCCACATGGCTGGCTTGCCCCTCTTGCATCCACCACAGTACGGCAAAGTTGGCCAGCAAGGCCAGCTCGTGGTAGAGCATGACCTGCACCGACTGCACAAATCGTGGCCAACCCGTGGTGCCCGCATCCAGCGGGGTTTTGCGCGGGCCGGTGATCCAGCCGGTGAGAAAGGCCAATTCGTGCCAGCCCCACATGAGGATGACACTTCCAAAGGCGAGGTAGGCGTTGAACACGCTGACCTCTTGCATGCTGTGGGCCACGCC
Source organism: Limnohabitans sp. (assembly GCF_023910625.1). Lineage (NCBI taxonomy): Bacteria > Pseudomonadati > Pseudomonadota > Betaproteobacteria > Burkholderiales > Comamonadaceae > Limnohabitans > Limnohabitans sp. Next base: position 162,669 of record NZ_JAAVVW010000002.1, on the reverse strand, counting down.
CCAAAAACTCAAAGCCAAAAGCACCGTCCAACCCGCCAGGCTGAAACGGAAGCTGCGCACAGGCAGCCGGTCGAGCCACAAAATCACACCCGTGCCGAGCCACCAGCACAGGGCCGTGAAAACGCAGGCCCAGATGACTTCAGTCACCATGCCGGTTCCATGCGGACCTGGGGCGACAGGTCTTGCTCAATCACGGGCATGAAGTACAGCCGCGCAAATGTGGCTGCTGCCTTGATGGCGCACAGGCTCTGCTGCAGCTTGCCCACCAAGCCGCCGCGTGCCTTGGCTTTTTCCATGGCTTGTGAAAGGGCAAACAGACGCTCAAGGCCGCGGCGAAAGTCAGGGTGGTCGGTGTCCAGCGCCAGAGGGAACACCTGCTTGGTGATCTCGGTGGTGATGCGAAACACCTGGTAGTCGTATTCGCTGGAGTCGAGTCCCATGGCCTCGTGCAGCATGGGGCGGGTGTGGTCGCGCACGTACATGGTAGCGTACACAGCCAGCAAGAAGAAGCGAATCCACAGCTTGTTGCCGCCGCTCAGCAGCTTGGGGTTGGCCCGCATGATCAGGGCAAACGATTCGCCGTGGCGGAACTCGTCGTTGCACCACAACTCAAACCAGCGAAAGATGGGGTGGAAGCGTTTTTCGGGGTGCTTTTCGAGCTGGCGGAAGATGGTGATGTAGCGCGCGTAGCCGATTTTTTCGGACAGGTAGGTCGCGTAGTAAATGTATTTGGGCTTGAAGAAAGTGTATTTCTTGGTGCGCTTCAAGTTGCCCAGGTCGATGCCCAGGTTGAAGTCGCGCAGCGACAGGTTGATGAAGCCCGCATGGCGCGATTCGTCCCGGGCCAGATAGGTCATCAGCTGCTTGATGTCGGGGTTGGTGACGTTCTTGCGGATTTCGTTGTAGAGCACACAGCCAGAAAATTCCGAAGTGAGTGAGCTGACCAAAAAGTCCATGAACTCCTGGCGCATCTCGGGAGAGAGGCTGGCCATGCCTGCTGCCACTTCGCCTGCAAAGGCTTCGTCGCGCTGGAAGTGGTCGTGGTTGTTGTCGCCCTCGTACTCGGCCATCATCTTGTCCCACTCGGCGCGCACCGGCTCGATGTTGATGCGGTCCATGGCCGCAAAGTCGGTGGTGTAAAAGCGCGGGCTGATCATGTCGTCGTGCACGGCTTTTTTGTTGGCGTCTTCAGCGGTTTCGATGGTGTGGACAGCGGTGGCGGTCATGGTGTTCTCCGGTGCGGGTTCAGTCTGGATCAGCGGGGCGCGTTTGTAGGCGTGGTGTCTTGCCCTGCCAGTCGCAGGCTGGCAAACACGGCCGCGTTGCTGGGGCCAAACGACTCCAGGTCAATGCGCTGGCCGGTGCTGGGGTCTTGCAGGGTCAGTCGGCCGTCAGCGCGACCGATCAATAAAAAGGGGGCTTCTTTGCCCAGACTTTCGCGCTGGCGTTCACGGGCCAGTGCGCGCAAGGTGCTGCGCAAAAAACCTTGCTCGCCAGAAAACACGGCCACTTTTTGGCCGGTGCGGTGGTCCAGCACGGCGATGTCGCCGCCCGGCAAGTCTGTGAATTGCAGGTCGCGCTGCCACTGCACGGCGGCGTCGGGCGTGCGCGGGTCCAGACCCGACCAGCGGGCCAGGCCCACGGCCACAAGCATGGCCAGCAGCATCACCCCGATCCAGGCCATGGGCCGGTTCAGGCCCTGGGTATGAGTGGCTGGTCGGCTGGGTTGCCAGTCGTGCTTGGGCAGGGTGTTCATGCCAGCATGCCTTGGTGAGGTGCCGAGGAGTGGCTTGGGACCGCCGCATCGCCCAGCTGCAAGTTTTGTCCCGAACGCTCGGCACGCCACAGGTCCAGCAGCAGTTCGCCGACTTGCTGGCTGTCAGGCACGCAGCGCAAAGTGGGCTGCGGTTTTGTGATGTGCCAGGCGCGTTGGTGTGGCCACAGGTGGAACCAGCCGATCCGGTCTTCGGCGTGCAAAGCCAGCGCGATGTCGCCAGTGCCTGCGCCTTGGGTCTTCAGGGAAGCGCCTGCGATGCGTTTGAAGGGCAGGTTGAAGGTCAGCGTGAGCACGATGCCGATGCGCATGACCACACGCTTGTTGGTGAGGGTGTAGAGCGTGCTGCGCGCCGACATCCAGGCCGAGCCCAAGAGCAGGGCCAAGGCCAGGGCGTAGAGGCTGGCGGCCACAACCAGGGGTTTCCAGTCGACTTCTGTCAGGGGCTTCCAGCCAGTGCCGCTTTCGGGGGCCGTCAGGTTGATCACTTGCACGGCCAGCATCAGCGCGAAGTACAGCGCAATTTTGCGCACATGAAACGCGTGGATGGCCAGGCGTTTCCAGTCGGGCGCGCCCTGCCAGACCACGCGCTCGCCCTTGGGCAGGGCGCTGGGCAGGCCGGGGGAGGCCTCCCACTCGTGTTCGTGGGTGGCTTTCATATGATGGGTTCCTGACGCTCAGGCGTCGCGTACAAGGTGCCTGCACCGTAATAAGCCGTGATCTTTTCTTCTTCGAGCAGGGTGATCTGTTCGTTCGACTTGGTTTGTGGCACGTTGGCAAACTGGTGCGCCAGGATGGCTTGCACATGGGTGCCATCTTTCTTGATGCGCGCAAAAGTCATGGGCAGCAAGACGCGTTTGTCGGAGCCTGCCAGTTGCACTTCAGCGTAGCGGAACATCATTTCCATGCGGTCCACCCAGAGTTCGACCACGGTGCCTGCGATCTCTTTGTCTGCTCCCCAAACTGGCAGACCGCGTGGGTCGACGTCTTGCTTGGCGACCGAGTGGTCGGTGGCCACACGCAGTGGCACGATTTTGGGCTGACCGTGCGGGTCAGCGTCAGGAATGTCGGCGCGCATGGCCCATGCACCAGGCCCCACGCCCGCGAGCAAGGGGTCGCCCACAGGCTCCAGGGGGGCACCGTTCCAGCCGTGAGTGGGTTGGCCACTGTAGCTGCCGTCAGGGCGGGCCAGGTCAGGCGACAAATAGCTGTGACCGTCTTGGGTCTTGAAGGCCTTGGGCTCGGGCACGGGCGGCCAGCCTTCGATTTTGGGACCATTTTCACGGCCTGAATCCATGGGGTAACCCTCGCGGTGGTTTTCCCGCAAGAGGTAATAAATCAGCCCCGCAAAGAATGCCCAGAACATGTACAACACGATTTGGGCCACATCGATGTACTGTGTGATAGCGCCTGTTTCCATGGCTGTGCTCCTTCAAAAAATCTGTGCGTCAGCCTGGCAGTTGTGCCAGGCCAAATGGGGTTGAGGGGGTGCTGGGACTCTGGGCTTTGGCCCTGGCTTCCAAGTGGCTGGCGCGCAACATGGGGCCCAAGGCCACCAGCACGACAAACAACAAATACATTTCCAGGTGGTAGACAAAGCTGTAGGCGGTGATGGGGGTGACCAGCACCTCGCCCAAAGCGCCCGACATGGCCAGCACCGACACTCCGTCGCGCAAAGCCCCGCCAAGAGCCATCGCTGCACCCGCGCTGGTGGCTTGCACCGCGCCCCAGGTGCCGATGACCAGGCCGCCGAGTTTGCCGAGCGGGCTGCCGTCTTGGGCCATGCCCATGGCGGTGACCAGCATGCCCACCGAAAACAAACCACCGCTGAAACCGATCAGGCCCACGCCAATGCGAAACATCCAGGCCGCTTCGAGCGGCCCCGAAAAAATCACCATCGCAAATGCGGGCAAGCCCAGCAGCACACCCAGGCTGGCCAAGCGGCAGGCGTGCATGCCACCCGACAACCATCGTGCCGACAACAAGAAAGCCAGCAAAGCGCCACCGGCACTCAGGCCCGTGAGGGCGCTGGTCGCACCCACATCGAGCTTCAGGATTTCTGCCGCGTAGGGCTCCAGCACGATGTCTTGCATGTTGAAGGCGAAGGTGCCGATGCCCAAGGTCCACAAAAAGCGGCGCATCTGAGGTTCGGCCATGAGTTCGCGCCAGCTGCTGGCAAAGCCACCGGCTTCGCGGCGTCCGCGCTTGACGCCACGGGCCTCTTGTTTCCACAAGGCGGTCAGGTTCATCACCGCCACCACCACGGCGCAGCCTTGCACCAGCTGAATGAGTTTTTGCGGGCTGAAGTCGGCGAGCAACCAACCAAACACCGCGCTGCTGACGATCATGCCCACCAGCAACATGCTGTAGAGCAGTGCCACCACGCGGGGCCGCTTGTCGTCGGTGGCCAAATCGTGCGCCAAGGCCATGCCCGCAGTTTGCGTGACCTGGATGCCGGTGCCCACCAGCACAAAAGCCAGGCATGCGCCCAGCTGGCCTACCCACAGGTTCGCGGCATCGGGCTCGGACAAGAGCAACAAGGCAAAGGGCATGATGGACAGGCCGCCAAACAGCAGCAAGGTGCCGGTCCACATGTAAGGAATGCGGCGCAGGCCCAGCGCCGAGGGGTGTGTGTCGCTGCGATAGCCGATCAAAGTGCGCAGAGGGGCAAACACCATGGGAATGGCCACAGCCAGCGCCACCCACCAAGCGGGCACTTGCAGCTCGACAATCATCACCCGGTTGAGCGTGCCCACCAAGAGAGCGGTCACCATGCCGATCACCACCTGGAACAGCGACAGGCGCAACAGGCGCGCCATCGGCAGTTCGGGCGAGGCCGCGTCGGCAAACGGCATGAAGCGCGTGCCGTAGGCCGTCAGCCAGCGGGGGACCGGGATGTGCAGTTTCATGCGCGGGTCCACTCCCAGGCTTGTGAGGTGTAAAAACCGCTGGCCACGCGCTGCATGCGCGCGCCTTGCCAGCCCTGCAAATCGATGTGGTTTTGCATGCGTTGCAGCAAGTCAGCGTGTGCCACGGGCGAGAGCGAGGGCGAGCGGTCGCTGCGCGGAAACAAGCGGCCCGCGCCGTGCATCAGAGCCAACAGGGGCGTGCGCGGCGCAAAGGTGAAAACCATGGAGCCGCGTGTGCGCTGCGCCAAACCGGCCAAAGCTTCGGCGATCTGGTCGCTGTCGTAGTGGATGAGCGAGTCCATGCAGACCACATGGTCAAAGTGGCCCAAATCGGGGCTGAGCATGTCGCCCGACAAAAATTCCACCGAGCCGGGCAGGGTGGGGTGTTCGGCGGCCATGCGTTCGGCAGCCAGCTTGACCAAGGTGGGCGACAAATCAATCGCCACCACCTCGGCCCCGCGCAGTGCCGCTTGCAGGGCCAGGGCTCCGGTGCCGCAACCGGCATCCAACACGCGCTTGCCGCGCAGGTCTTGCGGCAGCCACGACAGCAGCGTCTCGCGCATGGTGTCACGCCCGGCGCGCACGGTGGCGCGGATGCGGCCCACCGGCTCGTTCGAGGTCAGGCGTGCCCAGGCATCGGCCGCGGTGCGGTCAAAGTAGTGCTCGATCTGGCTGCGGCGTTGTTCGTAAGCGGTGGTGCTGTTCATGTTTGGCTTTCGGTGCGTTTTTTGCTGCGCGGATCAGTCAAAACCCAGCAGGTCAAAAATGTCACGGTCTTTCATCGGGATCGATGGCAGCGGGTCGGCCCCCAGCCAGAGCGCGGCAGCCAAACGCATGTACTCGTCCTGCACGGCCTTGACGGCGGGGGTGGGCTCGAGCTCGAACAGGGTGCACTTTTGCAAACGGCTCTTGCGGATCTCATCCAGCATGGGGAAGTGCGCCATGGTCTTGAGGCCAGTGACCGCGTTGTATTTGTCGATCTGGTCGGTCGCGTCGCTGCGGTTGGCGATCACGCCGCCCAAACGCACGTTGTAGTTTTTGGCCTTGGCACCAATCGCTTGCACGATGCGGTTCATCGCGAAGATCGAGTCGAAGTCGTTGGCCGTCACGATCAGGGCGCGGTCGGCGTGTTGCAGGGGCGCGGCAAAACCGCCGCACACCACGTCGCCCAGCACGTCAAAAATCACCACGTCGGTGTCTTCGAGCAGGTGGTGTTCCTTGAGCAGCTTGACGGTCTGACCGACCACATAGCCGCCGCAGCCGGTGCCTGCGGGTGGGCCGCCGGCTTCGACGCACATCACGCCGTTGTAGCCTTTGAAAACGAAGTCATCGAGGCGCAGCTCTTCGGCATGGAAGTCCACCGTTTCGAGCGCGTCGATCACGGTGGGCATGAGCTTTTTGGTCAAGGTGAAGGTGGAGTCATGCTTGGGGTCGCAACCAATTTGCAGCACGCGCTTGCCCAGTTTGCTGAAGGCCACCGACAGGTTGGACGATGTGGTGCTCTTGCCAATGCCGCCTTTGCCGTAGACCGCAAACACCTTGGCGGTGCCGATCTTGACGGTGGGGTCCATCTGGAACTGCACGCTGCCTTCGCCGTCTGCGCCGCGTACCCTCTGGATGCTGTTCACAGGGATGCTGGTGGTTTCGATCATGCTGGGAGTCCTTCGTGTATGCCTTCAAGGCGGTCTTCAAGTTCTTCGCCCGCCCGCAGCAAAGCTGTCATGGTTTCGGCGTCGGGTTGCCAGTACTGGCGGCGGGTGGCCTCCAGCAGGCGGTTGGCCACTTTGGCCGATGCGGTGGGGTTGAGCTGGGCCATGCGCTCGCGCATGGCGGGGTCCAGCACAAAGGTCTGGGCCAGTTGTTGGTACACCCAGGGCTGCACTTGCCCTGTGGTGGCCGACCAGCCCATGGTGTTGGTCAGGTGCGCTTCGATCTGGCGCACGCCTTCGTAGCCGTGTTGCAACATGCTTTCGTGCCACTTGGGGTTGAGCATGCGGCTGCGGGTTTCCAGGGCCACTTGTTCGGTCAGGCTGCGCACCACGCCGTCGCCTTGGGTCTGGTCGCCAATGAACACGGGCGGGGCTACGGCCGCGTTGCCGTCGCGCTGGTGCTTGGCCTGCAACACGGCGCGGCTGATGCCGCCCAAGGTGTCGAAGTAGGTGTCGATGCTGGTCACGCCCAGCTCGACCGAGTCGAGGTTTTGGTAGGTCAGAGAGACGCTGGCCAGCGCGCTTTGCAGCACGGCGGTGTTGCGCACCGGGCGGCCTTCGCGGCCGTAGGCAAAGCCTTTGCGCTGGGTGAAGGCGTCGCCCAACTCGTTTTCGTTGTCCCAGCAGCTGCTGTCGATCAGGTGGTTCACATTCGCGCCGTACGCGCCTTCGGTGTTGCCAAACACCCGCAGCGCTGCGCTTTCTAAGGTGCTGCCTTCGTGTTCGGCCAGAAAGGCCAGGGCATGTTTGCGGATGAAGTTCTGATCAGCCGGTTCATCGGCGCTGGCGGCCAAGAAAGACGCTTCGGCCAGCAGGCGGATTTGCATGGGCAGCAGGTCACGGAAGATGCCTGACAGGGTGATGACCACGTCGATGCGGGGGCGGGCGAGTTCGGCCAAGGGAATCAGTTGCGCACCAGCCAAACGGCCGTAGCTGTCAAAGCGCGGAGCCGCGCCCATCAAGGACAGGGCTTGTGCCATCGGGCTGCCTTCGGTCTTGAGGTTGTCGGTGCCCCACAGCACCATGGCCACGGTTTCGGGCAGGGCCTGGTGGTCTTGTTGGTAGCGGGCCAGGAGTTTGTCGGCCTGGCGCTGGCCGTCGCGCACGGCAAAGGCAGACGGCATGCGGAAGGGGTCCAGGCCGTGCAGGTTGCGCCCGGTGGGCAGCACGTTGGCGTTGCGGATCAGGTCGCCGCCAGGTGCAGGAGCCAGGTAGCGGCCATCCAGCGCGCGCATCAGGCCTTGCATTTCGTGGTCTTCGCCCAGCAGGCGGTTGCTGCGCACCAGTTGGCGCAGGGCATCGGCCTGGGCTTTGTCGTCGCTCATCAAATCGGCGCTGAACTCTGCGTTCAGTTGTGCCTCGTTGGCACCATCGACCAGGGCTTCCATGAGGGCGGCGTTTTGGGCGGCTTTCAAACCCATGGCATCGGCCATCACTTTGAGTGTGCCCAGGCGCTGTTCGCGTGTGGGGGCCTGGCCCATGACGTGCAGGCCTTCGGGGATGAGGGCGTATTCGAGTTCGAGCAACTGGTTTTGCAATTGCTCGATCCAAGCGTGCTCGGTGTTGGCATCTGGGTCGAGTGTGGCAGGTACGCTCAGGTCGATGCTGCGGGCTTGTTCGTGGATCAATTCGGTCAGGCCTGCCCGGTCCAAGGCCTGATCCGGGCCCATTTGCTGCCAGCGCTCGATGGATTGCTGCAGGCTGACCAGTTCTTTGTACAGACCCGAATGGGTGAGTGAGGGAGTGAGGTAGCTGACCAGCGTGGCCGCACCCCGGCGTTTGGCCAGCGCACCCTCGGAAGGGTTGTTGGCGGCGTACAGGTAAACATTGGGCAAGGCATCGATCAGGCGGTCGGGCCAACACTGTGCCGACAGGCCGGTTTGTTTGCCGGGCATGAATTCAAGTGCGCCGTGTGTGCCGAAGTGCAGTACCGCGTCGGCGGCGTAATCGTCGCGCAGGTAACGGTAAAACGCGCTGAAGGCGTGGGTGGGTGCGCAGCCGGTTTCAAAGAGCAGGCGCATCGGATCGCCTTCGTAGCCAAAGCCAGGTTGCACCGTGACGACCACCTGCCCAAAGGCCGCACCCAGCACAAAGATCGACTGGCCGTTGGTCAGGTGCTTGCCGGGCGCGGGGCCCCACTGCGCTTCGATCTCGCTTAGCCAGCGCTCGTTTTGCACATGGTGGCCGTTGTCGATGGCGTGCAGCACATTGGCCTGGGTGCCGTATTGGCTGGCGTTGCCTTGCAGCAAGCGTTGGCGCAGGTCGTCTACGCTGTCTGGCAGATCGACCCGATAGCCTTCTAGCGCCAAGCGCTGCAAGGTGTTGAACAGGGACTGGAAGACCGACAAATAAGCGGCGGTGCCCACGCTGCCTGCGTTGGGTGGAAAGTTGAACAACACGATGGCCAGCTTGCGTTCGGCACGTGGTTTGTTACGCAGTTGGACCAGGCGCTGCACGCGTGCGCTGAGCATGTCGGTGCGCTCGCTGCAGGTGAACATGTCCCGGCTGCGCGGGCCAGTGGGGAAGGTGCAGCGCTTGTCGCAGCCGGTGCAGGTTTGCCCGGCAGGGCCGGGGCGTCCGCCGTAGACCATGGGCAAGATGGAGCCGTCGAGTTCGGGGATGGCTACCATGATGGTGTTCTCCACGGGCAGCAGGCCACGAGTGGAGCTGCCCCATTGCTCAATCGACTGGAACTCCAGTGGGTGTGCGGCGATGTAGGGCACATCGAGTTCGCTGAGGGCCACTTCGGCGGCGCTGGCGTCGTTGTAGGCGGGGCCGCCCACCAGTGAAAAACCGGTCAGAGAGACCAGCGACTGGATGGTCGGGGCACCACCAATTTTAAAAAACCGGTCCATTGCCGGACGGGCATCCAGGCCACTGGCAAAGGCGGGAATGACGCGCAGGCCGCGTGCTTGCAGCGAGGTGATCACCGCGTCGTAATGCGCGGTGTTGCCCGCCAGCAAATACGAGCGCAGCAGCAGCAAGCCCACGGCAGGCTGGTCTTTGCGGCCATGACCGGGCAGGTCGCTCAGCTGTTCGCTGATGCGGTTTTTCATCTGCGGGTGGTACAGGCCCACTTCGGGGTATTCGATCGGGTCTTCCGGCTGGGCCAAAGCGCGCAGGGGTTCGCGGGGGCCTTGGGCGTAGCGGTGCACCAGGGTTTTGACCAGATGCTCGATGTTGTGCTCGGAACCGGCCAGCCAGTAGCGCATGGTCAGGAAGAACAGGCGCAGGTCTTGCGCGGTGCCGGGAATGAAACGCAGCAGCTTGGGCAGGCGGCGCAGCATGGCCATTTGCTTGGCCCCGGCGCTTGAGGGCGCGCCGGTCTCGGAACCCGTGTCTTTGTTTTTGGCTGTGGGGCGCAGCTTTTTCAGCAAGGCCATCAGGCCCGTTGATTCGCGGCCCATGACCAATTTGCCCATGCGGGTGAGTTGGGTGACCTGCGGCGCGGACATGATGCAGACCATGGCGTCGCAATGATCGCGGCGCGCTTGCAGGGCGTCGAGCACCGGCAGGAAATGGTCTTCCATGAAGAGCATGGTCACGATGACGATGTCGGCCTGCGCCACGGCGGCCAGGCAGTTGGCCAGGGCGGTTTCGCTGTCGCGCCAGGCCGAGGCGCTGTGGGTTTGCAGGTGCAGACCCGGCAAGTCGCGGTCTAAACGTTCGGCGGCGCTTTCAGCGGCGCTGGCCAGGTGGCTGTCCATGGTCAGCAGCACCACGCTCATGCGTGGTGTTAAGGGCTTGCTGGACTTAGCGGCTGAAATGGGCTTTGGCATCGTAGAGCGTCTCCACGGTGATGGTCGCCACGCCCAGGTCCTGGGCAAATCGCTCGGTGTTGCGACGGGCTTTGCCACGCACAAAGAACGGGATCTTGCCCAGCTCCTTTTCTGCTTCGGCGCTCCAGGTGGCCTGGTTCGAAGCGGCTTGGGCGGGGGTGGCGACGGCTTGGATGCTGTCGGTCACCAATTGGGGCACCGGGGTGCTGGCCGGTGTTTGTGCCATGGCCATGGGCGCGTTGACTGCGGCAGGTGCGGCAGCTACCGGTGCCATGCTCTCAGCCGCAGGCCGTGTGCTGCCCAAATGCGAAGGTGCGGCCCCGGCATGGAATTCAAAGTCTTCGCGGAACATGCCGATCAGGTGTTCTTCCAGACCCATCATCAGCGGGTGCACCCAGGTGTCGAACAAGACGTTGGCGCCTTCAAAACCCATTTGCGGCGCGTAGCGGGCCGGGAAGTCCTGCACATGCACCGGGGCTGAAATCACCGCGCAGGGAATGCCTTGGCGCTTGGCGATGTGGCGCTCCATTTGCGTGCCCAAAATCAGCTCAGGTTGCAGGGCGTTGATCTGGTCTTCGACTTCCAGGTAGTCGTCGGTGATGAGCGCTTCAATCCCGTGGCGCTTGGCGCAGTCGCGCACTTCGCGGGCAAATTCTCGGCTGTAGCTGCCCAGGCCCACCACCTCAAAACCCATCTCCTGGCTGGCGATGCGGGCAGCGGCCACCACATGGGTGGCGTCGCCAAAAATGTAGACGCGCTTGCCGGTCAGGTAGGTCGAGTCGACCGACTTGGCGTACCAGGGGGCATGGGCGTTGTCGGGGTCTTGTGCGGGCAGGGGCAGGCCCGTCAGGGCGCAGACTTCGGCAATGAAGTCGCGGGTGGCGTGGCTACCGAGTGGCACGGTCTTGGTGTAAGGCTGGTCAAACTGGCGCTGCAACCATTGCGCGGCGGCCAGACCAATCTCGGGGTAGAGCACCACGTTGAAGTCGGCCTCGGCCAGTTTTTGCACATCGGCCACGCTGGCACTCAGGGGCGCGACCACGGCCACGTCCACACCCAATTGGTTGAGCAGTTGGGTGATTTCCTTGACGTCGTCGCGGTGGCGGAAACCCAGGGCGCTGGGGCCGAGGAGGTTGCAAGTGGGCCGAGCTTTGGCGGGTTTGTCGGGGGTTTCGGACTTGGCTGCAGGCTTGTGCACCAGGTGGCGACACAGTTGGTAGAAGGTCTCGCTCGCGCCCCAGTTTTCCTTGCGCTGGTAAGAGGGCAGCTCTAGGGCCACCACGGGAATGGTGAGTTTCAGGGCCTGGGCCAGACCACCCGGGTCGTCCTGGATCAACTCTGCTGTGCAGGACGAGCCCACCAGCATGGCCGCAGGATTGAAGCGCGCCATGGCCTGACGGGCTGCGTCTTTGAAGAGTTCGGCCGTGTCGCCGCCCAGATCACGCGCCTGGAAGGTGGTGTAGGTGACGGGCGGGCGGCGCGGCAGGCGCTCGATCATGGTGAACAGCAGGTCGGCGTAGGTGTCGCCTTGCGGGGCGTGCAGCACGTAGTGCACATCGGTCATGGCGGTGGCTACCCGCATCGCGCCCACATGGGGTGGTCCTTCGTAAGTCCAGAGCGTCAGTTGCATGGGGTGTTCCTGAGCTTTAAGCGGCCAACTTCAGGCGGCGCTTGAGTGGACGGCTGAACAAGCCAGCCAGATCAATCGCTTGTTCGTAGCCCTGAATGGGGGTGAAGACCAACTCGATGGCCCACTTGGTGGTGATGCCTTGGGCCTCGAGTGGGTTGGCCAGACCCAGGCCACACACCACGAGGTCGGGGGCATCGGCGATGCAGCGGTCGAGCTGCAAGTCCACGTCTTGGCCTTCGCTGATGCGGGTGCCCGCGGGCAAGAGCGCGAGCTCTTCGGCCATGTGCTGGCGGTGCAAATAGGGCGTGCCCACTTCCACAAGGTCCATGCCCAGCTCGCGATTGACAAAGCGGGCCAACGGGATTTCGAGCTGCGAGTCGGGGAAGAAAAAGATGCGCTGGCCTTGCAACATTTGGCGCTGCACGGCCAAGGCTTTTTCGGCGCGCTGGCGTGGTGCTGCGGTGGCTTGTTCAAACACCTCGGGGGCCACACCAAACTCGGTGGCGGCCGCTTGCAGCCAAGCGGTTGTGCCTTCCACGCCCAGCGGGAAGGGGGCGGCGAGGTGCTGCGCGCCGCGCGACTGCAAAGCGCGGGCGGTGTCGGCCAAGAAAGGCTGGGCCAACAAATAGCGGGTGTTGGGGCCGACCACCGGCATGGCTTGGCTGTTGCGCGGCGGGAAGAAGCTGACTTGCAGACCCATGCGATCAAACAGGCTGCGCATCTGGTCTTCGACCACGTCGGCCAGGGTGCCCACCACCATCAGGGCGGGCGCGGTGTTGGTGCTGGCGGGCAGGCCGGGGACCATGGCCGCAAGACATGCGTCTTCGCCTTGGGTGAAGGTGGTTTCGATGCCGCTGCCCGAGTAGTTGAGCACGCGCACCTTGGGGTGGTGAATCTGGTTTTGGCGTTCGGCCGCGCGCGACAGGTCGAGCTTGATGACTTCAGATGGGCATGAGCCCACCAAGAACAACAAGCGGATGTCGGGGCGGCGCGCCAGCAACTGGCCCACCACGCGGTCGAGTTCTTCGTGCACATCGGCCAAACCGGCGAGGTCGCGCTCGTCGATGATGGCGGTGCCAAAGCGGGGTTCGGCAAAAATCATCACGCCCGCTGCCGACTGGATCAGGTGCGCGCAAGTGCGTGAGCCCACCACCAAAAAGAAGGCGTCTTGAATTTTGCGGTGCATCCAGATGATGCCGGTGAGGCCGCAAAACACCTCGCGCTGGCCGCGTTCGACCAAAGGCACGACGGTCGGTACAACCGGTAGGTTGAGGCGGAAGTTTCTGCGCGGATGGGGATGACGGTGCTCATGTGCTGGCCTGTGCACCCGATGTGGGCAAAGAAGTGGAGGTTTTTTGCAGCCGCGCCATGCGCAGCTTGCGGATGTATTGGGCAGCGTTGATGGCGTAACTGCCATAGGCCGCCAAGGCCAGCAGCAGTTGGTCGGTGGGGCTCCAAACGCCTTGCCACCAGACCCACAAATAAGCGGTGTGCAGGGCTAAAACACCCATGCTGACCACGTCTTCCCAATAGAAAGCTGGGGCAAACAGGTATTGGCCAAAGACGACTTTTTCCCAGATGGCCCCGGTGACCATGATGGCGTAGAGCACCAAGGTCTTGATCGCCACCGAGGCCAGGGCCCAGTCGGTATGTTCGCCCGTTTGCAAGCTGTGCAGCACCAGGTACAGGCTGATGCCAAAGATCAGGAACTGAACGGGTGCCAAGACCCCTTGGACCAGTGTCCAAGCGGTCGCGTCACGCCGGGCGCGTTGCGCTGGCGTGTACAAAACCTGGGTGCTGGGAGCGGGCATGGCAAACCTTGTCGGTTGTTTGAGTTTGGAATGAATGTAAGTCTGGAGATACAGTGTGTCAACATAAATTGACAATATTTGCGAATGATAGGGTTTACACTGAATACAAGTCAGCGCAATCCACGCACACTCAATGCTGTGTCTTGTGGGGTCATTCCCTGACCCTGCTCCATGCAACTCTTGCGACGAGCACTCCAATCCGGTGGAGCCTGCCGCTGGTGTCTTTCTCTGATGATCGGTGCTTGTCATGGCGCAATTCAATGTCGAAAACTCCCAGTCACTGCCCTGCGGACCAAGGTTGACACAGCATTTGCCGCAAGCTTTGCGACAGGGCTCACCTGTGGGGCCGCGTCTGGTGGGCGGCACCACGTTTACCGGCAAGTCGGCGCTCGATCTGGCGCAAATCCAAATTCTGGCGCAAGCTTGCCTTCAGGGGCTGGATGCGGCACGTCAGGTGGTTTTTGGCTGGCAGCGGCAGGGGCAATCGCTGGAAGACATTTATCTGCAAGGCATCACGCCTTGTGCCCGCCTGTTGGGAGATTGGTGGTGCGCCGACCGGCTGGACTTCGCCATGACCACCATCGCGTCGGCGCATTTACAGCAACTGTTGCACGACTTCAGCAGCGAGTTTTTGCAAGAAGCGCCCCGGCAAGCCAATGGCTTGAGCCTGCTTTTGATGACCGAGCCGGGAGCTCAACACAGCATGGGACTGTTCATGCTCAGCGAATTCTTCAAACGCGCGGGCTGGACGGTGACTTTGGGCGTGCCGCAGGATGTGACCGAGTTCAAGCGCCTGTTCCAGGCAGACTGGTATGACGCGGTGGGTATTTCGGTGAGCACGGACCGGCACTTGCAGACGCTGGGCAGCGTGCTGCCGCAGTTGCGCGAGGGCGCTGACAATCTGAACTTGCAGGTGTTTGTGGGTGGGCCGATGACCCATGTTGCGCCCGAGCGCCTCAAGGCGCTGGCCGCCCAGGTGGTGGCCGAAGATGCGCCGGCCACCGTGGCGTTCATGGGGCAGCTCATGTCGAAGGTCTTTGACAAGACATCCTGACATGCTGACTTGTACCTTGGTATGCGTGACTTCACCTTGTTGGCCAAAGGTCATGTCTTGGGGGTTTTCTTTAGGCCTATACTTCCACGGCAAATCCGGGTGTCAAAACCCTGATTACCTAAATCCTTGGTTTACAGAATGAAGCTTCCTTCTTTGGATCCGTCCAGTTTTTCCCAGTTGTTGGGCGTGGTGTCTGATGTCACCTTGGTCATGGATGCGCAGGGTGTGATCGAGGACGTGTCAACCGGACGCGACACCTTGGCTGCTTTGGGTTGTCAGTCCTGGATTGGTCGGCGCTGGATCGACACCGTGACCAGTGAGAGCCGGGTCAAAATACAGGAAATGCTGGTGTCCCAGGGAGTCCCTGAGGTGATGCGCTGGCGGCATGTCAACCACTTGTCGCCCACCGGTGCCGAGGTGGCTTTGCAGTATGTGGTCTTGCCATTGGGTGGCGGCCAAATCCTGGCCATGGGGCGCGACCTGGAGAGTTTGGCCGAGCTGCAGCGACGGCTGGTGGAAACCCAGCAGTCCATGGAGCGCGATTATTTGCGCCTGCGGCACATTGAGGCGCGCTACCGCGTCTTGTTTGACACCTCTTCCGAAGCGGTGCTGATGGTGGACGCCAGCACCCAGCGCGTGTTGGAAGCCAATGTGGGCGCACAGTCCCTGCTCAAGGACGCCGGCAAACGCTTGGTGGGCCGCGATGTGCGTGAATGTTTTGAAGGCGATAGCCAGGGTGAGGTTCAATCTCTGCTGCGCATGGCGCTGGCCACAGGCCGCATCGAGATGTGCGCGGCCCGGATTGCAGGCCTGCCTTCTGCCTGGACGGTCTCCGCCACCGTGTTCCGGCAAGAAGGTGGCGCGCAATTTCTGGTGCGCATAGTCACCCGAGATGCCAGCCCGGTGATCCATCAGGATGCCAGTTCTTCGGCCGCGCTGAGTGAGGCCATGGAGCGCTTTCCGGATGGCTGGCTGCTGACTGACACCGCCGGCATCATCAAAAGCGTCAACGAAGAAGGCATGGCCTTGTTGGGCTTGACGGCCTCTTCTCAAGTGGTGGGACAGAGCCTGGAGCGCTGGCTGCTGCGTGGGGCGGTCGATTGGGGTGTGCTGAACACCAGTTTGCGCCAGCAATTGCCGGTGCGTAATTTTGCGACCGAGGTGCGCACTTTGTCGGGCATGACTTTGCCTGTGGAGGTGTCGGCCGTGTGCCTGGCTCGACCCGAGCCGATGTTTGCCTTTTTTGTGCGTGACATGGACCGCCGCCTTCAGGGGGGGGGCTCGGTGTCGAAAAACCAGGCCAACAATCCTTTTGCCGATCTGTCGCAGTTGGTGGGCCGACGGCCGATCAAGGACATCGTGGGAGAGACCGTCGATACCATCGAGCGCATTTGCATCGAAGCGGCACTGGAGTTGACCCACAACAACCGAGCCTCGGCGGCTGAAATGCTGGGGCTGTCCCGGCAAAGCCTCTACGTCAAGTTGCGCCGCTTTGGCATGGTCTCAGAGGTGGAAACCGATCTTCCCTGAGCTGTCAATAAAAAATGACGATAAGTGTCAATCTCGATTGACATTTTCAAAACCATCTTCACAATCAGGGCATGGACATTCCGCCATTAGCCCATGTGCCTCCCCCCTCGGCCTCCCTCTCGGCACCGGTTGAACGCGTGAGCGTGCATGGGCTCACGCGGCCTGCGCTGGGGACGGTGACCGAACTTCTCAAGCCCATCACCTGGTTTCCGCCCATGTGGGCATTTGCCTGTGGTGTGGTGGCTTCAGGCCAGGATTTGCGTGCTCACTGGGGTTTGCTGCTTTTGGGGCTGGTGCTGACAGGGCCATTGGTGTGTGCCAGCAGCCAGGCGGTGAACGACTGGTTTGACCGTCATGTGGATGCCATCAACGAGCCCGAGCGCCCGATTCCCTCCGGTCGCATGCCTGGCCGCTGGGGTCTGGGCATTGCCATCGGCTGGACGGTGTTGTCGCTGTTGTGGGCCACCCTCATGGGGCCATGGGGCTTTGCGGCATGCGCGTTAGCGATCGCATTGTCCTGGGCCTACAGTGCGCCGCCTGTGCGTCTGAAACAAAACGGCTGGTGGGGCAACGCCGCTTGCGCCTTGAGTTATGAAGGCTTGGCATGGCTGACGGGCACGGCGGTCATGTTGGGCGGCGCTTGGCCCGGGCTGCATGCTGTGGCGCTGGCTCTGCTGTTCAGCGTGGGAGCGCACGGCATCATGACACTCAATGATTTCAAAGCCATGGAGGGTGACCGCCGCATGGGGGTGGCTTCCTTGCCGGTTCAGCTCGGTGCCTTGGGCGCGGCGCGGGTGGCTTGCTTGTTCATGCTGGTGCCGCAAGTGGCGGTGGCGGCTTTGCTGCTGCTCTGGCAATTGCCTTGGCACGCGAGTGCCGTGCTGGCGCTGACTTTGGCGCAGTGGCCTTTGATGGCGCGGTTTTTGCACGAACCGGTGGCTCGCGCCTTGCAGGTCAGTGCTTTTGGCGTGCCCTTGTTTGTCAGCGGCATGATGGTCAGTGCCTGGGGGCTGCGTCAATTGCAAACACATGGCGTCGGGGGGTGGGCATGAGGGCACCGACGTTTGGCTGGTTTCAGATCATCCGCCTGGGTTTGATTCAGGCCTGTCTGGGCGCGGTGGTGGTGGTGACCACCTCCACGCTCAACCGCATCATGGTGGTCGAGCTGGCGCTGCCTGCTTTGTTGCCGGGCTTTTTGGTGGCCTGGCATTACGCAGTTCAAATGGTGCGCCCGCGCATGGGTTTTGGTGCTGACAAGGGTCGGCGCAACACCCCGTGGATGATGGGCGGCATGCTGGTCTTGGGCCTGGGCGGGGTGATGGCTGCCACAGCCACGGTCTGGATGGCCGCCGAGCCGTTTTACGGTGCATTGTTGGCTTGGTTGTCATTCAGCTTGATCGGTTTGGGCGTGAGCGCCTGTGGTACCTCGCTGCTGGCCCTGATGGCCAAGCGGGTGCCCGATGAGCGCCGCGCACCTGCTGCCACCGCCGTGTGGCTGATGATGATCATGGGCTTCGCCATCACCGCAGGGGTCGTGGGCCAACTCATTGACCCCTACAGCCCTCGGGTGCTGCTGAAAGTCTCTGCGGGCCTGAGCCTGGTCACCGCATTCATCACGGCCCTGTGCTTGTGGGGTCTCGAAAAAGACGACGAGGCCATTGAGGTGGTTGTGCCGAGTGCCAACACCGAGCGTTTGCAAAAGCAAAAATTCAAAGAAGCCTTCCGGGAGGTCTGGTCCGAACCCGCAGCGCGCACCTTCACTGTGTTTGTGTTCATGTCCATGCTGGCTTACAGCGCGCAGGATTTGATTCTGGAACCCTTTGCAGGAGCCGTGCACGGTTTCACACCTGGCCAGACCACCCAGTTGTCGGGCTGGCATCACATGGGCGTGCTGATCGGCATGTTGGCAGTGGCCGGGGCGGGCTCGCGATGGGTGGCAGGGCGACTGGGATCGGTGCAGGCCTGGATGGTGGGGGGGTGCCTTGTGTCGGCGCTGGCCACGGTGGGTTTGGTCAGCTCGGCCTTGTCGGGCGAGTGGCCACTCAAGGCCAATGTGGTGTTTCTGGGTGTGGCCAACGGCGCGTTTTCGATTGCAGCGATTGCCACCATGATGCGTTTGGCCGGTGATGGCGCTGACGGCAGCGGTAGGGGCCGTGAAGGCACGCGCATGGGTTTGTGGGGGGCAGCCCAAGCGGCGGCCTTTGGTTTGGGCGGCTTGCTGGGCACGGCGGCCAGTGACTTGGCCCAAGTCCTGTTGGGTGAACAGCGCACGGCCTATGCGGCCGTGTTTGGCATGCAAGCGATGATGTTTGCTGTCTCGGCTGCGGTGGCCTTGCGTCTTCGTTCCGGGTCTCCTGCACGTCTGCCCTTGCGTTTTGATGGTTCCGCGTTGTTGAAAGGTGGGTCAAGCTCATGAACCAGAATGATTTTGATGTGGTGGTGGTGGGGGGGGGGCCTGCCGGAGCCACCGCTGCCCACGATTTGGTGCGCCAAGGCTGGCGGGTGTTGTTGCTTGACCGCCAGGGCCGCACCAAGCCTTGTGGCGGGGCGATTCCGCCGCGGCTGATCCAGGACTTTGATATCCCCGACCACCTGCTGGTGGCCAAGGTCAAGTGCGCCCGCATGATCTCACCCGCCGACAACAAGGTCGATATCCCGATCGACAACGGCTTCGTCGGCATGGTGGACCGCGACGAATTCGACGAGTATTTGCGCGAACGCGCCGCCCAGTCGGGAGCGGTGCGGTGCCAAGCTATTTTTGACAAGGTCGAGCACGATGTCAGCCAGCAGTTGTGGGTGCATTACACCCCGGTCACGTCCAAGGGGCATACAGCCGGCGAGCACGCAAAACCTGTCAAGGTCAGCACCCGGATGGTGGTGGGGGCCGATGGCGCGCGTTCCGAAGTGGCGCGACAGGCCATCCCGAATGCGCACAAGACCAAATACGTGTTCGCTTACCACGAGATCATCGAGTCGCCCATCGGCCAGCCGGGCTACGATGCAGCGCGCTGCGATGTGTATTACCAGGGTGAGGTCTCGCCCGACTTTTATGGCTGGGTGTTTCCGCACGGCAAGACCATGAGCGTGGGCATGGGCAGCGCCGACAAGGGCTATTCATTGCGCGGCGCCACGGCACGTTTGCGTGAAATTGCCGGTCTGGTCAATGCGCCCACCTTGCGCCGCGAAGGTGCGCCGATACCTCTCAAGCCCTTGCCCCAATGGGACAACGGCCGCGACGTGGTGGTGGTGGGTGATGCTGCAGGTGTGGTCGCACCCTCATCGGGCGAGGGTATTTATTACGCCATGGACTGCGCCCGCCGCGTCGCCCAAGGCACCCATCAGGCCCTCAAAACCGGCAACAGCGCTTGCCTCAAACAAGGCCGCAAGAGTTTCATGAAGCAACACGGCCGCGTGTTCTGGATCCTGGGGGTGATGCAGTACTTCTGGTACCAGAGCGACCGCCGTCGTGAGAAGTTCGTCAAGATTTGCGAAGACCGCGATGTGCAGCGTTTGACGTTTGAGTCCTACATGAACAAGGAGTTGGCGCGCAAGGACCCGATGGCGCATGTGCGCATTTTCTTCAAGGACATGGCGCACCTGTTGGGCCTGGCGCGCACGTGAGGTCTTGGTGAGTCCGCACCCCGAACACGGTTTGCCCGTGGTGACCTCATGGCGCATGGGCCAGGCTTCGCTGCGTGCCCTGCTGGTGGCTTTTGTGCTCAGCTACACCACAGCGGGCATCGGTGCCGCCCTGACCGAGCTGGGGCCTTGGTATTTGGCCTTACGCCACCCCGCATGGAAGCCACCAGATGCCGCTTTTGGCGTGATCTGGAGCACTATTTTTACGCTGTGCGCCATCAGCGGCTGGTTGGCCTGGCAGGCAGCGGACACCCATGCACTGCGACGCCGAGTGCTGGTTTTGTTTGGCGCGAACGCGCTGCTCAATATCCTCTGGAGCGCGCTTTACTTCAAACTGCAGCGCCCGGACTGGGCACTGTTCGAGCTGGTGTTCTTGTGGTTGTCGATTTTGGCGATGGTCATTGGCCTTTGGCGTTTGTCGCGCTGGGCCAGTTTGCTTTTGGTCACTTACTGGGTCTGGGTCAGCATCGCCGCTGTGCTGAATGTGCAGACGGTGCTGCTCAATGGCCCCTTTGGCCCGCCTGCCTGAGCGCAGGACAGGCGGCTGGCAACGCAGGCAAAGAAAGCCCCTGATGTTGGCTTTGACCGTCTTGAGCGCCTTGTCACTGTGGTTGTGGACCCCTGACCTGCCACGCGAGCAGTTGCACAAGCACTACCTGAGTGCGCCGGGTGACCTGCGCACGGTGGACCCTTGGGCGCTGCATGTGCGCGACACGGGGCCGCGTGCGGCACCCGTGGTGGTCATGCTGCATGGTTTTGGGTCCAGTCTGCACACCTGGGACGTCTGGGCTGAGGGACTGTCTGCCACCCACCGGGTGATCCGCATCGATTTGCCGGGCAGTGGCCTGAGCCCGCCCGATCCGGCGCACGACTATAGCGATGCGCGCAGTGTGCAAATGCTGTTGCGCCTGCTGGACGACTCGGGTGTGGCCCGCGCCAGTTGGGTGGGCCATTCGATGGGGGGACGCATTGCCTGGACTTTGGCGGCACGTTACCCCGAGCGCGTCGATCGGCTGGTGCTGGTGGCCCCGGACGGCTTTGCCAGTTCTGGTTTTGAATACGGCAAGCCCATCGAGGTGTCCGCCACGCTGGGCCTGATGCGTCATGTGCTGCCCAAGCCGCTGTTGCGCATGAACTTGCAAGCCGCTTATGCGCAGCCCGATAGCCTGAGCGATGCGCTGATCGACAGATACCACGACTTGTTGCGCGCTCCGGGCGCGCGCCAGGCCATGCTCGAGCGCTTGAGTCAAACCGTGCTGCAAGAACCCGGGCCGCTGCTGCGCCAGATCAAGGCCCCTACTTTGCTGGTTTGGGGCGAGGCCGACGCCATGATCCCGTTTGGCAATGCCCGCGATTACCTACAGGCCATCCCGGGCAGCCGTCTGGTGTCCTGGCCCGCAGTGGGGCATGTGCCCCAGGAAGAAGCGGCACGGGCATCGCTGCAGGCCGTGGCGGATTTTTTGCGTTCAGGCGCTTCAGGTGATGCGAATGCCCACTTGGGTGATGCGGTTGCCATCGGTGGCGCGCACGCTGATCTCGGCTTTGCCCAGGTGCGCCGTGTCACCTTCTACGGGAGGGCGGTGCAGCGTGTCGGCCAACCATAGGCCCACGGTCTTTTCGGCATCGCAGGGCAATTCCAAACCGTAAAACAGGCACAGATCGCCCATGGGTGTGGGCGCTGCCAATACAAAATCACCAAACACCAGACGGGCATGTTCGGTGTCGTCCAGGTCAGGCAGGACCACATTCAGGCGGTGCGCGCTCCAGGCAATCGTCGAGCCCTGCAGCACCAACGAAGTCAGCACCACAATGAAGGCGACATTGAAGTAAATGTTGGCGTTTTCCACCCCCGCCATCACCGGGAACACCGCCAACACAATCGGCACCGCCCCGCGCAGCCCCACCCAGGAGATGAAGGTGATCTCGCGCCCAGAAAAGTGCAAGGGCTTCAGGCACAGCCAGACCGACAGTGGGCGTGCCACGAACATCAGCACCAGCGAGACCCCGATCGCAGGCCACAGTGTGGTCAACATGTCGGAAGGGGTCACCAGCAGACCCAGCAACAAGAACATGCCCGCCTGGGACAGCCAGGCGTAGCCGTCCATGGCCGACAAGGATGCGCGCACCTGCCGCCGTGCCCGGTTGCCCACCACCACACCCATCAGGTAGACCGCCAAAAAGCCTGAGCCGCCAAACCAGGTGGTGAAGGCAAACACCGTCAGTCCACCCGAGACAATGAGGAGCGCGCGAACACCGCCGCCGCCGTCTTCTCCTCGGCCCAGGCGTTTGAGCAGTTCGGCCATGGCCCACCCGCAGGCCAGACCCAACACGCTGCCCCAGCCCATTTGTTGCAGCAGTGACAGCAACACGTCTAAAACCCCCGGTGTCGTCGTGTCGGGCTGTCCCATGGCCAAGGCGATGGCAATGAAGGTCAGGGTCAGGTAAACCGCCATGGGATCGTTCATGCCCGACTCGATTTCCAGTGTGGCTGCCACCCGCTCGTTCAGGTGCACTTCGGAGGATTTGAGCAGGGAGAACACGGCCGCTGCGTCGGTCGAGCCGACGATGGCCCCCACCAGCAAAGCCAGCGGCCAGGACAAATCCAACAGCCAATAGGCCGCAAAACCGGTGATGCCGGTGCACAGCACCACGCCCAGCGTGGCCAATAACAGAGAAGGGCGCAAACCGGTGCGAAACGTGGCCATCTGGGTGCGCAGGCCGCCATCCAGCAAGATCACGGCCAAGGCCACGTTACCGACCCAGAAGCTCAGACGGAAATCGTCAAACACCAGGCCCCCAGGCCCGTCAACGCCCGCCAAGATGCCGACCACCAAAAAAATCAACAGAAAAGAAAAACCGATGCGCGCAGAAAACACCCCGGCCAAGACGCTGATGAACACCAGCGCAGCACCGACCATCAAAGGCAATGAGAGGAAATCAAGGGACAAAACCATGTCTTGAAAGTACCACAAGACGGGAACCACCCATCGGGCATGGGTTTGTCAGTTTTTGCTGCAGCGCAAAATGTACTGGCTGGTGCCGACCGGATCTTGTTCATGGGCCAGATGGCCCAAACCCGCTTGCCGGTGTTGTTGGGCGTGCGGCAGGCGCAAGACTGCTTGGTCGGCCAGTGCCGGGGGCACAGTCTGGTCTTGCGCGCCAATGAGCATGAACACCGGGTTGCGGATCTCATGCAGGCGCGCGGCCAGAGGCTTGAGCTGCCAGGCCGCCATCATCGACAGCACCCCGTGCACATGGCCCGAGTCGCTCAGCACGCGGGTGTACAAATCCAGCCCTTGTGCATCGAGCGTGGAGCCGGTGCGCTCAAGCCACTCGGCCACGGCTGCGGGTTGGGCCGCCATTTTGGCGGTAGCCCAGGCCGACAGCGGGTTGAGCGCCGCCAGTTTGGCCGCTGGGCCAAACAACCACGAGGCCACACCGGGCAGCGGCAGCCAAGCCGGGTTCAGACCGATCAGGGTGCTGCGCGCCAGGCTGTCCATGTGCAACGCCATGTGGGCGGCGATCGCGGCTCCGGCCGAATGGCCCACGATGACTTGGGGCGTCAATTGCAATTGCAGCGTCAGGGCACGCAGAGCTTCGGCCATGCCGGGCAGCGACAGGGCACCGTCGGGCCCCCGGCTGGTGAAGGCGTGGCCCGGCAAGTCAGGTGCAAGCACGGTGAAGTGCTGAGCCAGCGTGGGCAAAAGGCCGCGCCAGCTGAAGTTGCCCGAACCAGTGCCGTGCAAGAGCAGCATGCAAGGGCCCTGGCCCATCATTTGCAGATGCCAGTGGATACCCCCAGCCTTCACAAATCGGCTGTGCTGGGTATGTGGCCAGTGTGGCCGGTGTTCGGCCCAGGACATGCTGGGGTAAAAACGCTCGAACATGGCAGGGCTCAGGCAAGGCCTGTGCGCAGGTTGTCCATGGCGTGGGCCATGCGCTGGGCTTGCACCTGCGGCATGGGCATGTAGCTCGCACCCATGGTCGCGGCCAGTTGCCGGGCTTGGGCATCGGGCTGAACGCTGGTGTCGATCCACAGAGCGCAGTGGCCGCTGCTGCGCCATTGCTGGCCCCAGTTGTCGGCGTCGGCCAGTGCCTGGGCACGGCCGCCCAGTCCTTGCAGTGTGACGTTGGCGCGCCCGTCGCTCAGCACCACCAGGATGGGCGTGACACCCTGGCGCTGCAGCAAGGCGGCTTGTTCGTGCGCCATTTTGAGGGCGAGTGCCAGGGGAGTGCCGCCACCACCGGGCAAGCCGGTCATGGCGCGTTTGGCGCGCACCAGCGAGCGTGTTGCGGGCAGCAACAACTGAGCCTGCGCACCCCGAAAGGCCACGATGCACACGCTGTCGCGCCGTGCATAGGACTGCTGCAGCAGCAACTCGACCGCGCCCTTGGCTTCGGCCAGGCGCTGCAAGGCGGCCGAGCCGGAGGCGTCGAGCGCCAGGATCAGGCAACTCGATGACCGCTGCTGGTGGCGCTGGATGTGGAAGTCTTCGGCGCGGATGGCGATGCGGCGTTGGGTGCTGGCTGCTGTGTCGCTGCCAGAGGTCAGAGGCGCTGCCAGACGCAAGCGTTGCTTGGGCGCGGCAGCGCGCAAGGTGGCCAACACATGCAGCCGCGCATGGCCGCCGGGGCGTCCCGGGCGTGCGGGCAGGGGCCTGCCACGTTGTTGACCGGCCCGGGTCTGGCCGCTGCGGCCGGAGGTGTGGCTGCTGCGCGCGCCTTTTTGTGTGGCCAGTGCGTCCAGCATGTGCGGCGGCAAGCTGGCCAGGGCGGCGGCCACCATCATCTCTTGCAGGTCTTCGGCGCTGGGTTCTTGGGGTAGGGTGTCTTGCGGCGCATCTTCTGGCGCTTGGCCCGATGGCGGCGGATCGCTCGGCTCCAGGTTTTGCGGTGGTTCAGTGTTGTCGGATTGCGGCGGCTCTGTGGGTTCTTTTTCTTCTGACGGCTCGGCAGGCCACTGCGTGGCGCGGGGCGCGAGCACGCAGCGCGCGGCAAAGCCCAGGTCTTCGTCGTCCAGCACGCTGCGCCCGTTGAGCGCTGCGTGCGCACAAGCCGCGCGCAGCGCCAGGCTGGGCGCACGCAAGGAGGGGATGCCCAGGCCCAGCGACGAAGCGCACAGTGCGTGCAGTTGTGCATCACTGGCTTGCACGTGCAGCAGTTTTGCGCGTGCCCGCGACAGCGCCCCAGGGCTCAGGTGAAGCTGCAGTGCATCTTCTTCGCTGTGGATCGTGTGGCTGTCCAGCCCCGCGTCGATGTCCGAATGCGACAGCGCCTGAAGGTCAAGCCACAGGCCCAGGCGCTCTTGCAGCGCAGCGTTCACGCCCGCCTCGTCGGGCAAGGATTCGTCCAGCGCCACCACGCCAAAGCGGGTGGCGCTGGGCGCACTGGCGTGTTGTGTGGCCGCCACTTGGCCAGTGTCCAGGGCCTGCAGCAGGGGAGCCAGCAGGGCCGGGGGCAGGCGCTCGGCCATGGGCAGGCAAACCAGGCCTTGGTCGGCTTGTTGCAACAAGCCCGCTTGCATGCGCAGTTGCCCTGTTTGCAGGGTGTAGGCCAGATCGATGCCACCCAGCAGGCGCTCGGCATCGGCGGAGCCGGGCACTTTGACCAGTGGCAGGCCCAAGCCCGCCAGCGCGCTCAGCCAGCGCTCGCGCACCGGGCCGTGCGGCGCGCGCAGGCACACGCCACCCAAGCCGTGCGGGTCGAGCTGCAGAATTTGCAGGCTGGTCAGCGCATCGTGCCAGGCATGCAGGCGCTGCTGGGTTGGGTTGTTGTTGTGGGCCATGGGCTGCAGGGCAGTGCAGCGCCTCAAGTGGCCAGCACTTCTTGCAGGCTGCGTTGCACGCGCACGCCCGAGTCGGTGTCGTCCAGAGGGTTGCGGCGCAGACGGTGGCGCAGGGCCAGCGGGGCCATGCTTTGCAGGTGTTCGGCCTGCACCGTCAATTGCCCTTGCAGCGCGGCAAAGGCGCGGGTGGCACGCAGCAGCGTGAGTTCGGCGCGCAGGCCGTCGGTGCCCAGTTGCTGGCACAGCCGGGCGCACAGCATCAGCATGTCGTCGCTCACCGTGACCGCGGCCAAACGTCCACGCGCCTTGAGGATGCGTTTTTGCAGCTTCTGGTTGTCTTTGTGCCACAGCGCCTTGAAGCCGACCGGGTCTTTTTCAAAGGCGTCGCGGCGTTTGATGATGTCCACCCGCAGCGCAAGGTCTTGCGGCGTGCGCACCTGCACCGACAGGCCAAAACGGTCCAGCAGTTGCGGGCGCAACTCGCCCTCTTCGGGGTTGCCGCTGCCCACCAACACAAAGCGCGCTGGGTGGCGCACACTCAGACCTTCGCGCTCGACCAGGTTTTCGCCCGAGGCGGCCACGTCGATCAGCAGGTCCACCAAATGGTCGTCGAGCAGGTTGACTTCGTCGATGTACAAAAAGCCCCGGTGCGCTTGCGCCAGCAGGCCGGGGGCGAAGGATTTAACGCCTTGCGACAGGGCCTTTTCCAGATCGAGCGCGCCAACCACGCGGTCTTCGGTCGCACCCAAAGGCAGGTCAACCACGGCCACGCTCTGGCGCTCGGTCACGATTTTGGTTTTCGGTGCACGCCCCTGACAGGCCGGGCAGTTGCCCGCCGGTTGGGTCGGGTCGCAGCGGTAGGGGCACCCCTTGACCACCTGAATGGGTGGCAGCAAATCGGCCAGGGCCCGCACAGCGGTGGATTTGCCGGTACCCCGGTCACCCAGCACGAGCACGCCGCCAATGGAGGGGTCGACCGCCACCACCTGGATGGCGAGAGTCATGTCGTCCTGACCAACGATGGCCGCGAAGGGGAAGGTCAATGCCATGGGGCGTATTTCCGCAAAACTGTTCTCGGACCATCATCCAAAAGACGCGCCAAAGTGTCAAGTTAAATTTACAGTTTGTGGTTTGATGTGTCCAGAGGGGCAGAGGATGAGGGGGTTTCGGGTTTGGATTTTTCGGGGACGGCTGCCTCGGGTTGGAGGCCATAGCGCGCCGCCAGCGCCCAGACATGTGCAGGCAGCATGTTCTTGATGCGCGCAGGTGCCTCGCGGCGCAGGTGCAAGATGGACTCGATCGCCTTCATCTCGACTCTGGCGCGGGCAAATTCCAGGCCACGCGGGCCGACCCGGGGCATCAGCCAGTTGACCAGCGGCTTGATCCAGGCGGGCATGCGTCGCAGCGGCAGGCCCCCCGCGGCGCGCTCGGTGTTGGCCATGAACCCCCGCACGGGGCCCTCTCTTTTGCCTCGGCTGATCGGTGTGCTGGCGACCAGTTGGTTCTGGATGCCATTCAACACGGCTTGCCCGCGTGCGTTGCGCACCAGCAACCATTGCTGGCCGTGCCCACCCATGTAACCCACGGTGATGTCGGACAGCGCATTGGTGTAGTCCACGCAGGTGCGGCAGGTCAGCGGAAAAAAGTCGGGCGGCAGGGTGGACAGTGGCAGGTTCAAAAATGGAATCAGCCGCTTGTCGCCCTGGTCGGTACGCACCTCCACCTTGTAGTCGGCGCGAAACTCGACATAGCTGATGTCTTCTGGCCTGTCAGAAATCAACCCCAAAAATTGGTGAAAGTTTTCGGTGGTGGTGTTGTCCGAGCAGGGCGTGCCGATGACATACAACTGTTCCAGCCCTTGCTCTTGTTCGAGCTGCGGCTGGATGGCGCGCAGCGCATAGACTTGGCAGGGGATGCCGATGACAGCCAGGCGCTTGTGGCCTTGGGCCAGCGCGGGCTCAACCAGGCTGAGCAAGGGCGCATAGCCCATGCGCATGCCCCGGCACTGCGCCATGTCTTGCGCGCGGGTGACCAACACCGGGCGGGGCCGCCAGCGGTCGTGCGTGTCGGCGGCCATGGCGATCACCGCGTCGACCAGGCCTTTTTCGAGCAGCACTTCGGCCAAGCGGGTGGTGATGCCGGTCCACTGCGCGCCCTGGGTGGGCGGGTCCAGGCGGGCGCTCAGGATCTGCTGGTAAGGACCAAAGAACAACTCGTCGGGCTGAGCCTTGTGCGCGGCGTGGCCCTGTTGGCGTACGCGGCCGTGCACGCGACGCTCCAGCCCCGGGTAGTCGGGCTGGATGAACTGGCAGGCCTGGCCGCAACGTTTGGGGTCGTTGGTGCGAGACAGGCCGCAGTCGGTGCACAGCTTGCGTGCTGGGGCCGTGGCTGTTGAGCTTTGGGTATTGGATGCACTCAAGGCAGGTGGTTTCATGGGCGCAGCTTCAACGGGGCAGTCGCCGTCCATGAATCGGGCTTAGCCAGCGCGTGTGAAGGGCATCACGCCCACCAGCCAGACGTGCCAGCCGCCCATCAGGAAAGCCGCCCATACCCCAGTGCCCGCCACCAAGGTGAGCAATGTGCCCAGCAGTTGGCCGTCGGGCGCAGAGTACATCTTCGCGCGGTCTCGTCGGCGTGCCGCGCGGAACACCAGCACCGACCAGACGAGAAAGCCGCCGAACAGCAACACATCAGCCAAGTTGCCGTTGGACAACAAATGCCCCAGTGCCCAGACCTTGACCGACAAGGTCATGGGATGGCGCAGTTTGGCCTTGATCTGGTTGCCTGGCACATACGTGGCCAGCAGCAAGACCATGGCCAACCACATCAGCAAAATGGTGGCGTGCTGCATGCCGCGTGGGGGTGTCCATAGCACCACTGGGTCGAGGCGCGCCAGGCCGTAGCCTTGCACCAGCAGATACAGGCCCAGCAAGGACACCGCTGCATAAACCGCCTTGTACCCCAGTGCGCCCCAACGCTGTTGTGCGCCTTGACGCCATTGCGGAGCCAGGCTCTGCAGCGAGTGGATGCCCAAAAAGAGCGCAAGACCGAACAGCAATTCCAACATGAAAAACTCCTTGTCTCTGGGCCATGGGCCTTTGAAAGTACGCATTCTGACACGGGCTGTCCAGTCCGGCTGACATTGGGGCGACCGGGCCTTTCCTGTGTGATTTGCTCAGGTATTGCGCTTGTCAAGACAATGCGACTGAACTGGCGCACAATGAACTGTCCAGTAATTTTTGATATACCTTCGAGGAGTCCAGCATGTCCCGTTTCAACGCCATCCCTTCCAACCGCCGCGTCTTCATGATGCAAGTGGCCACAGCCGCAACCGCCATCATGGTGGCCAGCGAAGCCTCTGCTCAAGCCATGTTGGACGAAAAAGATCCACAAGCGGTGGGCCTGGCCTATAAAGCCGACGCCACCAAAGTCGACAAAGCCAAGAACCCTAAGTACGTCGCCGGAAGCAACTGTGCCAACTGCGCATTGTTCCAAGCCAAACCGGGCGCTGTTTCGGGGGGTTGCCCCTTGTTTGGTGCCAAGCAAGTGTCGGCCAAAGGCTGGTGCTCTGCCTGGGCTAAAAAGGCCTGAGGCCCGTCCAGGTGCCATCGGGGGATCGCCCGATGCCAGAAAAAAACCCGCCTCGGCGGGTTTTTTTGCATCTACAGCTCAGCTTCAGCCCGCTTGTTTGCCCGTGCTCACCATCCGCATGGCCGAGGCGATCAGACCAGACACTTCGGTCATGTTACCCGGCACGATCAGCGTGGTCTTGGCGTCTTGTGCCACTTTGGCATAGGCTTGCACCGCTTGCTCGGCCACCTTGAGTTGCACGGCTTGCTCGCCCCCAGGCTGGCGTATGGCGGTAGCAATCCGCTCAATGGCTTGGGCTGTGGCGTTGGCTAATTCGGTGATGGCGGCGGCATCGCCTTGGGCCTTGTTGATGGCCGCTTGCTTTTCGCCCTCGGATCGGGCAATGAAAGCCTCGCGCTCGCCGGTAGCGATGTTGATCTGCTCCTGGCGACGGCCTTCGGAGGCGGCGATCAGGGCACGTTTTTCTCGTTCGGCCGTGATCTGCGACTGCATGGCCAGCAAAATCTCTTTGGGCGGTGTCAGGTCCTTGATCTCGTAGCGCAGCACCTTCACGCCCCAGTTGAGCGCTGCTTCGTCGATGGCGGCCACCACCTGGGCGTTGATGATGTCACGCTCTTCAAACGTTTTGTCCAGCTCCAGCTTGCCGATCACGCTGCGCAGGCTGGTTTGGGCCAGTTGCGTCACCGCCACGATGTAGTTGGACGAGCCGTAGCTGGCCAGCTTGGGGTCGGTCACCTGAAAGTACAGGATGCCGTCCACCTGCAACTGTGTGTTGTCGCGTGTGATGCAAATCTGGCTGGGCACGTCGAGAGGAATTTCTTTCAGGCTGTGTTTCTGGATCACCTTGTCCACAAAGGGCACCACAAAGTTCAGGCCTGGGGCCAGGCTGGCGTGGAATTTACCCAGCCTTTCGACCACCCAGGCCTCTTGTTGAGGCACGACCTTGACGGTCTTGACGATGAACAGGATTGCGATGATGACAAGGACGGCTGAGAATTCCATGGCTTATTTTCCTCTAGGTGGTTTAAATCGGTGTGTTCAGATTTTTTCAAGCACCAAGCGGTTTCCTGCCATGGCCTGAATGCGATGCGCGCCCGGTGTGGCGATTTGACCTGGGGCCAGCAAGGCGGTCCAGGCGGCGCCCCGGTGCTGGACCTGGGCGGTGCCTTGTGCGTCCCAGGCCTCGACCTCCACCGTGGCGCCGAGGTCCAGGTGTTGGTCTTGGGTTTCTTGTGGCGTGGTGGTTTGGCGCTTGCGCCACTGGCCCAGAAAGACGGCCCCCAGGCCGCCCACCACGGCGGCGGCCACCAATTGCGTACTCAGGCCATATCCCCCGAATGCAACCAAGGCCGCAGCCACAGTGCCTAGGCCCAACATCAGCAGGTAAAAGGTGCCGGTCACCAACTCCAAAGCCACCAAGACGCCGGTCAGCACCCACCACATCGTTGTATCGTTCATGAAAGATCTCCCTAGTTTGTGGCCGTATTGTCCACTTTGTCGTGGCGTTACTTGACAGCCGTGCTATTGGGGCTGGCTGTCCGCTTCGGTCCATGCCGATGCAAGGCAAGGATAATCAGCCCCCATGCATTTCCCCGAATCCCAACGCTGGCGTCTCTCGGTCGCTCCCATGATGGACTGGACCGACCGCCACTGCCGGTTTTTCCACCGCCTGCTGACCCGCCACACCTTGCTTTACACCGAGATGGTGACCACCGGCGCCTTGCGCCACGGCAGCGTGCAGCGGCACCTGCGCTTGAACGCCGAAGAACATCCCGTGGCCCTGCAACTGGGCGGCAGCGATGCGGCTGATTTGGCCCACGCGGCCAAACTGGGCCAAGACTGGGGCTACGACGAGATCAACCTCAACTGCGGCTGCCCCTCAGACCGGGTGCAGCGCGGCGCGTTTGGTGCCTGCTTGATGAATGAGCCGCGCACCGTGGCCGACGGCGTGAAGGCCATGCGCGACGTGGTGGATGTGCCGGTGACGGTGAAGCACCGCATCGGCATTGACCGCACCGAGAGCTACGACTTTGTGCGCGACTTTGTGGGCACGGTGAGCGAAGCCGGTTGCCGTGTCTTCATCGTGCATGCCCGCAATGCCTGGCTCGATGGCCTGTCGCCAAAAGAAAACCGCGAAATCCCGCCGCTGCGTTACGAGCTGGCTTATCAGCTCAAAAAAGACTTTCCGGGCCTGTTGATCGCGGTGAACGGCGGCATCAAGACCAACGAAGACATTGCGCATCATTTGCAGCAGGCCGATGGTGTGATGGTCGGGCGCGAGGCCTATTACAACCCCTGGCTTTTGGGCAGTTGGGACGCCACTTTTTTTGGCGACACGCATGAAGTGCCCAGCCGCGAAGCGGTGGAAGAGGCCATGGTGTCCTACATGGAGCGCGCCTTTGCCGAAGACGGCTGCCCCTGGTATGCGATCGCGCGGCACATGCTGGGCCTGTACCACGGCCAGCGCGGTGGGCGTTTGTGGCGGCAAGTGTGGAGCGACCACAAACTCAAGTCCTTGCCCCCGCGTGAAGTCTGGCAACTGGCCCGGGCTGCGTTGGCGCGGGGCGCGGTGGTGGCCGACTGAGCGTGCGACTCGGGTCGCAAGGCCATGCCCCATGCTTCACGTCGCGTTGCCAAAAGACAAGCATGCCCAGCCCGAGGATAGGCAGCAGCATTTCGACCGTCTTGTCCATTGAAAAGCGGTTCATGACGGTTTGTATGCGGGGAGTTTCTTGGGCCTTGAGCGGCGCAGGTTCCCGATGCAGGCGTGCGCTCAGGGGGGCGTTCTCAAGCGAGGGGGTGGGTCAAAATTTTGACCACTTTGGTGGCCAGATCGCGCGGCGTCAAGCGCATGCTTTGTGCCATGGCCCAGTTCATGAAGCCCGGTATGTAAACCCGCTGGCCGCGCTGCATGGCGCGGTAACCCAAGGCGGCCACCTCTTTGGACGTGGGCAGTTTCTTGCCTTTGACCAGGGCCGAGTTGCCCAGTTGGGCCTTGTCCTGAAAGCCCGAGGCGCTTTGTCGGGGGGTCCCGCCCAAAAGCGCGCTTGAGTCTTTAGATGGCTTGCCGCGCGGCCTGCAGGCCGTTCGTGAAGTGCGCGGACATGCGCTTGGCCGCAAGTTCGGGCTGGCGCTGGGTCAGGGCCTGCACGATGGCCCGGTGCTCGGCCAGGGATTGCTCAATCCGGCCTTCCTTGAACAAGGAGCTGTGGCGGTTGAGCTTCATCACCTTGCGCAGGTCGGCCACCATCTGGTCGCGCCAGCGGTTGTCGGCCAATTCCAGCAGCAGCATGTGAAAAGTCTCGTTGATCTCGAAGAAGTGGTCGCGGTTGTCCACGGCCGCTTCCAGGTTTTGGTGCAAGGCTTCGATTTGCGCCATTTGTTCGTTGCTGGCGCTTTGCGCCACCACGCGGGCGGCGTCCGATTCGAGCAGGGCCAGCAGGTGGTACACGTCGCGCAGGTCTTTCTCGCTGACCTCGGTCACATAAGCGCCTCGGCGCACCTTCATGGTCACCAGGCCTTCGGCGGCCAGCACTTTGAGCGCTTCGCGCAAGGGGGTGCGGCTGATGCCCAGGGCTTCGGCGATGCGCAACTCGTCGATCCAGCTGCCGGGCTCCAGTTCACGCGCAAAGATGCGCTGGCGCAACAGTTCGGCCACTTCTTCGTACAGGGCGCGGGGGGCAAGAGACAGGGCGGACATGGGGCGTATCAGAGGAGGGGTATCAGAGGGCGAGTGTTTGGGCGTGGTCAAACGGCATTTCAGGCGTTTCAGATGCGCGATTGTAAGCCGGTTAGAATATTCTGCATCAATAATTATGAATCACAGTCATTGAGCACCGGTCAGCCGCACGGGCTGCCACAATCCGATTCAGCCATTTTTGTCCCGAAAGCCCAGCGCCATGACGTCCAAATCCTTTGAATTCAGCGCTTCCAACCTGGAAGCCTGGCAAAAAGCAGCGGTCAAATCCGCCCCCGGTGGCGATGTGAACGCGCTGAACTGGAAAACGCCCGACGGCATCGTCGTCAAGCCCCTGTACACAGCGGCCGACACGGCCAACTTGCCTTACGTCAACACGCTGCCCGGTTTTGAGCCGTTTTTGCGTGGGCCGCAAGCCACCATGTACGCGGTGCGCCCCTGGACCATCCGCCAATACGCCGGTTTCTCCACCGCTGAAGAGTCCAACGCGTTTTACCGCAAGGCCCTGGCCGCAGGCGGGCAGGGCGTGTCGGTGGCTTTTGACTTGGCCACGCACCGTGGTTATGACTCCGACCACCCCCGCGTGACGGGCGACGTGGGCAAAGCCGGTGTGGCGATTGACTCGGTCGAAGACATGAAGATCTTGTTTGACCAGATCCCGCTGGACAAGGTCAGCGTCTCGATGACCATGAACGGCGCGGTGCTGCCGGTGCTGGCGGGCTATGTGGTCGCTGCCGAAGAGCAGGGCGTGAGCCCAGACAAACTGAGTGGAACGATTCAGAACGACATTCTGAAAGAGTTCATGGTGCGCAACACCTACATCTACCCGCCCGAGCCGTCGATGAAGATCATCGGCGACATCATCGAGTACACGAGCAAGAACATGCCCAAGTTCAACTCGATCTCGATTTCGGGTTACCACATGCAAGAAGCTGGGGCCAACCAAGCGCTCGAGATGGCCTTCACCTTGGCCGACGGCAAGGAATATGTGACGACGGCGATTGCCAAGGGCATGGACGTGGACGAGTTCGCTGGTCGCCTGTCCTTCTTCTGGGCGGTGGGCATGAACTTCTATTTGGAAATCGCCAAGATGCGTGCGGCGCGCTTGCTGTGGTGCCGCATCATGAAGGGCTTTGACGCCAAGAACCCCAAGAGCCTGATGCTGCGCACGCACAGCCAGACCTCGGGTTGGTCGCTCACCGAGCAAGACCCCTACAACAACGTGGTGCGCACCACCATCGAAGCCATGGCGGCCGTGTTTGGTGGCACCCAGTCGCTGCACACCAACTCGTTTGACGAAGCCATCGCCTTGCCCACCGAATTCAGCTCGCGCATCGCACGCAACACCCAGCTCATCATTCAAGAAGAAACCCACATCACCCACGTGATCGACCCTTGGGCCGGTTCTTACATGATGGAGAGCCTGACCCAAGAAATGGCCGACAAAGCCTGGGCCATCATCGAAGAAGTCGAGGCCATGGGCGGCATGACCCAAGCCGTGGGCAGCGGCTGGGCCAAGCTCAAGATCGAAGCCGCAGCGGCCGAGAAGCAAGCCCGCATTGACTCGGGCAAAGACGTCATCGTGGGCGTGAACAAATACAAGCTGGCCAAAGAAGACCCGATCGAGACTTTGTCGATTGACAACGTGCGTGTGCGCGACGGCCAGATCGAGCGCTTGGCCAAGATCCGCGCCAGCCGCGACAGCGCCAAGGTGAAAGCCTCGTTGGACGCTTTGACCGCTGCCGCCAATTCGGGCCAAGGCAACCTGCTCGACTTGTCCATTCAGGCGGTGCGCTTGCGTGCCACGGTGGGTGAGATTTCGGATGCGCTGGAAAAAGCCTTTGGCCGCCACCGCGCCGACACACAAAAGGTGACGGGCGTGTACGCCGCCGCCTACGATGATGGCCAAAACGTGGGAGACACCATGGAATACTGGAACCAACTCAAGGCCGACATCGCCGCCTTTGCCGACGCCCAAGGCCGTCGCCCCCGCGTGATGATTTCCAAGTTGGGCCAAGACGGCCACGACCGGGGCGCCAAAGTGGTGGCCACCGCGTTCGCCGATTTGGGCTACGACGTGGACATGGGCCCGTTGTTCCAGACCCCCGAAGAGTGCGCCCGCCAAGCGATTGAAAACGATGTGCACGCCGTGGGCGTGAGCACGCTCGCAGCTGGCCACAAAACCCTGGTGCCCGCCATCATTGCCGAGCTGAAAAAGCAGGGTGCCGACGACATCATCGTGTTTGTGGGCGGCGTGATTCCGCGCCAGGACTACGACATGCTCTACGAAGCGGGCGTCAAGGGCATTTACGGCCCCGGCACCCCGATCCCGGTCAGCGCCAAAGATGTGCTGGAGCAGATCAAGAAGGCTTTGGCTTGAAGATGACTGTGATACAGTAATACGGTATCACAAGCATTTTCAAGGAGTCTGCTATGGCTGTATCCGTTCGACTGGAACCTCTGCTTGAAAAAGAGCTGGAGTTGACCGCCAAACGCATGGGCGTGACCAAGTCACAGTTCATCGTTTCTGCGCTGGAAAGAGCGTTGGGGCGCAAGAACCCCTATGACCTGCTGCTCAAGGTGCAAGCGGAGGTGCGAGAGTCTTTGCCAGAAGGCAATGAATTCCTTTCGCCAACCAAGGCGGCCATTCGGTCCAAACTCAAAACCAAACGGGATGCCCACCAAGCCGATTGGCTGGCTTTTCAAGAGGCCAAAAAGCAGGGCAAAGAGTGGTCTGGCTCACACCAGGAAACGGATCAACCGTGAAGGTGGCTTTGATCGACACCGGCCCTATGGTGGCGCTGTTTGACGCCAGTGATGTGGCGCATCGGCACTACACCAGTTTGTTGGCTGAAAACTGGCGTTTGACGACCACCTGGCCGTGTGTGGTGGAGGTGTGCCATTTTCTGGGTGCCAATGCCGTCCAGCGATTTTTGAGATGGGTGTCCGAAGGTGGCGTCATCGTGTTCCCGTTTGATGTGTCGAACCTCCCCGACTTGGCGGAGCTGATGGCGCGTTATACCGCTGAGCCTCGAACAGAAATGGACTTGGCCGATGCCTCTTTGGTTTGGTTGGCGCAAGACACGAACACCCTCAACGTGATGACCATGGATGTGCGCGACTTCTCGCGTTATCGCCTGCCCGATGGGCGGCATTTTGAGATCTTGTGAGGCGATGCACATGAAGCTCAACAACCCGTTCGCTCAACCTGACATGGACATGCAGGACATCAAAGGCGATCACTATGGACTCATGAACCCGGCGCTGAAAATTTTGCGTGCTGAGGGGGTGGTGTGTTTGCTGTTGGCGTGTACCTTGTACCAAGTGCAAGGTTTTTCGTGGCTGGCATTCGGATTGTGGTTTTTCCTGCCAGATCTGGCGATTTTGGTTTACGTGTTTGGCAACGAGCGTGTCGGCATGTGGGCTTACAACGCGACCCACAGCACACTGGGGGCGGGATTATTGGCAATGCTGGGGCTCGGACTCGATGTGCCCATGCTGTTGCAGGCTTCACTGATCTGGTTCGCGCACATTGGCTTTGACCGGGCCTTGGGTTTCGGACTGAAGTTCCCCTTGGGCTTTCGCGTGACACATTTGGGCGTGCTACGCGGCATGAGGGACAAAGCATGACGCCCGAGCAATTGCTCCAGGGACTGTTGCATGGCAACGCTGCCGGGCAGCGCCGCGCCATGGCCAAAGCCATCACGCTGCTCGAATCGACCCGCACCGACCACCGCGCCCAGGCCGACGAGTTGCTCACGGCCATGCTGCCGCACACGGGCAAGTCATTTCGCTTGGGCATCAGCGGTGTGCCGGGCGTGGGCAAGTCCACCTTCATCGAGGCGCTGGGTTTGTATTTGATCGGCCAAGGCCACCGCGTGGCGGTGCTGACCATTGACCCTTCTTCCACCGTGTCGGGCGGCTCCATCTTGGGCGACAAGACCCGCATGGAGTTGCTCAGCGTGCACGAGCGCGCCTACATCCGCCCCAGCCCCAGCAGCGGCACTTTGGGCGGTGTGGCCGAGAAAACCCGCGAGTCCATGCTGGTCTGTGAAGCCGCCGGTTACGACGTGGTGATCGTCGAGACGGTGGGTGTGGGCCAAAGCGAAACCGCCGTGGCCAACATGACCGACATGTTTGTGTTGATGCAGCTGCCCAATGCGGGCGACGATTTGCAGGCCATCAAAAAAGGCGTGATGGAAATCGCCGATTTGGTGGTCATCAACAAGGCCGACATCGATGCGATTGCAGCCACCCGCGCCGCGTTGCAGATCACCAGCGCTTTGCAACTGCTGGGCATGCACGGCGGTTCGGGCCACGCGCACGCCGATGCGACCCAGTGGCACCCCAAGGTGGTGCAGCTGAGCGCTTTGCTTGGCCAGGGCGTCGACACATTCTGGGCGGCAGTGTCCGAATTCAGGACCCTGCAAACAGCCCATGGCCGCTTGGCCGATCGTCGTCAGCACCAGGCCCTGTCGTGGATGTGGGAGCGCATCGACGCGGGGCTCAAACACAATTTTCGGGCGCAGCCGCGCGTGCAAACGCTGCTGCCCCAACTGAGTCAACAAGTCGCTTCTGGCCAGTTGGCTGCATCGACGGCTGCGCGCCAGTTGCTGGCCGCGCAAGCCCATTCCCAACCCGTTCGCGCGGATGAACGCCCCACCTGATTTTTGAGAGAGACCCAGCATGCAAGACATCATTGAACAATTGGAAAAAAAGCGCGCTGCGGCCCGCTTGGGCGGCGGGCAAAAGCGCATTGATGCGCAGCACGCCAAAGGCAAACTGACAGCCCGTGAGCGCATCGAGGTCTTGCTGGACGAAGGCACCTTCGAAGAGTGGGACATGTTCGTGGAGCACCGCTGTACCGACTTCGGCATGCAAGACAACAAGATCCCCGGCGACGGCGTGGTCACCGGCTACGGCATGATCAACGGCCGTTTGGTTTTTGTGTACAGCCAGGACTTCACCGTGTATGGCGGCGCTTTGTCCGAGACGCACGCCGAAAAAATTTGCAAGGTCATGGACCAGGCCATGAAGGTGGGCGCGCCCGTGATCGGCTTGAACGATTCGGGGGGTGCCCGCATTCAAGAAGGTGTGGCCTCGCTGGGTGGTTATGCCGAAGTATTTCAGCGCAACGTGATGGCCAGCGGCGTGGTGCCCCAGATCAGCATGATCATGGGCCCATCCGCCGGTGGCGCGGTGTACTCGCCTGCACTGACCGATTTCATTTTCATGGTCAAGGACACGTCGTACATGTTTGTGACGGGCCCTGAAGTGGTGAAAACCGTGACCCATGAAGAAGTCACGGCCGAAGAGCTGGGCGGCGCATTGACCCACACCACCAAGAGCGGTGTGGCCGACATGGCGTTTGAAAACGATGTGGAAGCCCTGCTGATGGTGCGCCGCCTGTACAACTACCTGCCGCTGAATAACCGCGAAAAAGCGCCAGTGCGCTCCAGCGGTGACCCGTCTGGCCGCATGGACATGAGCCTGGACACCCTGGTGCCCGATAACCCCAACAAAGCCTATGACATGAAGGAGCTCATCGTCAAAACCGTAGACGATGGTGACTTTTTTGAGCTGCAACCGGACTACGCCAAGAACATCCTGATCGGTTTTGCCCGCATGGAAGGCCAAACCGTCGGTATTGTGGCCAACCAACCCACAGTGTTGGCCGGTTGCCTGGACATCAAAAGCGCCATCAAAGCGGCGCGCTTTGTGCGTTTTTGCGATGCATTCAACATCCCCGTCATCACCTTTGTGGACGTGCCCGGCTTCATGCCCGGTACCAGCCAAGAATACGGCGGCATCATCAAGCATGGTGCCAAGTTGCTCTACGCGTATGCCGAGTGCACCGTGCCCAAAATCACCGTCATCACACGCAAGGCTTACGGCGGCGCATACGACGTGATGGCCTCCAAGCACCTGCGTGGCGATGTGAACTTTGCCTGGCCCAATGCCGAGATTGCAGTGATGGGTGCCAAGGGCGCTGTGGAAATCATTTTCCGAGAAGACAAAGGCGACCCGGAAAAACTGGCCGCCAAAGAAGCCGAATACAAAGCCCGCTTTGCCAACCCCTTTGTGGCGGGCGCGCGCGGCTTCATTGACGACGTGATCCAGCCGCATGAGACGCGCAAGCGGATCTGCCGTTCGCTGGTGATGCTCAAAGAGAAGAAGATTGAAAACCCCTGGCGCAAGCACGGGAACATTCCGCTGTGAGGTTCAGCGTTTGGCGCTCAGTGTTCAGACGGTTGAACCGAAGCCACACCTGATTTTTCTGCTCAACACTCAAAGCTTAACGCTCATCGAACATGTTTACCAAAATCCTGATTGCCAACCGTGGCGAAATCGCTTGCCGTGTCATCGCCAGCGCCCAAAAAATGGGCATCCAGACGGTGGCCGTTTACTCTGAGGCCGACAAGGAGGCCCGCCATGTGATGCTGGCCGATGAGGCCGTGCTGATTGGCCCGGCGGCCTCGCGAGAGTCCTACCTCGTGGCAGACAAAATCATTGCCGCAGCCAAGGCCACCGGTGCCCAGGCGATTCACCCTGGCTACGGCTTTTTGAGCGAAAACGCCGAGTTCTCCAAGCGCTGCGAAGACGAAGGCATTGCCTTCATTGGGCCGCGCCATTTCTCAATTGCCGCCATGGGTGACAAGATCGAGTCCAAGAAATTGGCGGGCGCTGCGGGCGTGAACTGCATTCCCGGCGTGAACAATGCGATCGAGACGGCAGAAAAAGCCGTCAAAATTGCCAAGGACATCGGCTACCCGGTGATGATCAAAGCCTCGGCTGGCGGCGGCGGCAAAGGCCTGCGCGTGGCCTTCAACGACAAGGAAGCGTTTGAAGGCTTTACCTCTTGCCGCAACGAAGCGCGCAACAGTTTTGGCGATGACCGTGTGTTCATCGAGAAGTTTGTTGAAGAGCCTCGTCACATCGAAATTCAGGTGCTGGGCGACAGCCACGGCAACGTGATTTATTTGAACGAGCGAGAGTGTTCGATCCAGCGCCGTCACCAAAAGGTGATCGAAGAAGCGCCGTCACCCTTCATCTCTGAAGCCACCCGCAAAGCCATGGGCGAGCAGGCGGTGCAGTTGGCCAAGGCGGTGAAATACCAATCGGCGGGCACGGTGGAGTTTGTGGTCGGCAAGGACCAAAGCTTTTATTTTTTGGAGATGAACACCCGTTTGCAGGTCGAGCACCCGGTGACCGAAGCCATCACGGGCCTGGACTTGGTCGAGCAGATGATCCGCGTGGCCGCTGGCGAAAAATTGTCCATCGAGCAAAAAGACGTGCAGCGCAACGGCTGGGCCATCGAGTGCCGCATCAACGCCGAAGACCCGTTCCGCAACTTCTTGCCATCTACGGGTCGCTTGGTGCGCTTTCAGACGCCGCAAACCACCATGTTTCAGGCCAACACCACCCATCTGTATGGCGTGCGTGTGGACACGGGCGTGCAAGACGGCGGCGAAATTCCGATGTTCTATGACTCGATGATCGCCAAGCTGATCGTGCACGGCAAAGACCGCTTGGATGCCATTGCCAAAATGCGCGAAGCCCTGAATGGCTTCGTCATCCGTGGCATCAGCTCCAACATCCCCTTTCAGTCGGCTTTGTTGGCCCACCCCCGTTTTGTGTCGGGCGACTTCAACACCGGCTTCATTGCCGAGCAGTACAGCCAAGGTTTCCGCGCTGAAGAAGTGCCCCACGACGACCACGACTTCCTGGCCGCCCTGGCGGCCTTCGTTCGTCGCAAGTCTCGCGAACGCGCTGCCAACCTCAGCGGTCAGTTGCCTGGTTACGACGTCAAGATTGGCCAGGACTATGCGGTGGTCGAGTTGGGACAAGGCGTCAACAACCGCTATGTCCCGGTGCACGTGGACGAATTTACCGGCAAGCCTGGCGTGGCGCAAATCACGGTGGCGGGCAAGACCTACGCCATCGAAAGCAAATCGCGTTTGAACGACATCCGCATCGAAGGCACTTGCAACGGCAAGCCGTTTACCGCGCAAATCGAGCGTGGTACCTTGAAGAACCCGTTGGCGTTGCAAGTGCAGCACAACGGCACCCGCATCGAAGCGCTGGTCATGTCGCCCCGCATGGCCGAGCTGCACCAGCTCATGCCTTACAAGGCAGCGCCAGACCTCAGCCGCTTTGTCTTGTCACCCATGCCCGGCCTGTTGGTCGAGGTGGCCGTGTCGGTGGGCCAAAAGGTGCAAGCGGGTGAACGCGTGGCCGTGATCGAAGCCATGAAGATGGAAAACGTGTTGTTCGCTGCTCAAGACGGCGTGGTGAAGAAAGTGGTGGCCGCCAAAGGAGAATCGCTCACTGTGGACCAGATGATCGTGGAGTTTGAATAAATGACGCGCCCCTTCAAAGTGCTGGGCGTCCAGCAAATCGCCATTGGCGGGCCTGACAAAGGGCGTTTGCAAAAACTCTGGGTTGACATGCTCGGACTGGAGGTGACCGGCACCTACAAAAGCGAACGCGAGAACGTGGACGAAGACATCTGCGCCATCGGCACGGGTCCGTTCAAGGTCGAGGTCGATCTGATGCAGCCACTTGACCCCGAAAAAAAGCCCGCCGTGCACACCACGCCGCTCAACCACATCGGTTTGTGGATTGACGACTTGCCGGTGGCGGTGGAGTGGCTCACGTCACAAGGCGTGCGCTTTGCGCCGGGTGGCATCCGCAAGGGCGCTGCTGGATTTGACATCACGTTTTTGCACCCCAAGGCGAATGAAGAGTTCCCGGTGGGCGGCGAGGGTGTGTTGATCGAATTGGTGCAGGCCCCACCCGAGGTGGTCAGTGCTTTTGAGAAATTAGCCTCCGCCGTCTAAAACAGGTTCGGTGCAGGAGCGGTCTGCGACCGCGATCAAGGCCGATGTCGGGCGGTCAGCCTGGATGTTGTTTGGCACGGGCTTTGGCCAGCGCCGCTTCGATGATGGCGCGTTTTCGGTCCACTTCGGGCGCGTTGCCGGTGCCCTTGGTGTGGGCGGTCAAGTCGTCCAAGGTGTGCTCGGCCTCAGTGATCAGCCGGGCTTGGTGGGCGGCCTCTTCATGCGCCAGGCGTTTTTGGCGTGACGCATACCGCGTGAGGGCTGTCTGAGCTTCTTGCGCGGACCATGCTGCCCAGCCGGTGCGTGTGTCAGTCACATTCTCCAGCGCAATGCAGTCCACCGGGCACACCGGGATGCACAATTCACACCCCGTGCACCATGGCTCAATCACGGTGTGCATGACTTTGTTGGCCCCCAAAATCGCATCGGTCGGACAGGCTTTGATGCACAACGTGCAACCGATGCACCAAGCCTCATCGATGATGGCCACATGGCGTGGCCCTTCATGGCCGTGTTTGGGGTTCAGGGGCAAGGCAGGCAGGCCTGTCAGCGCTGAAAGCCGTTGTATGCCTTCTTGTCCGCCAGGTGGGCATTGGTTGATCGGTGCTTGCCCCTCGGCCATGGCCATGGCGTAGCTGGCGCAGTCCGGAAACCCGCAACGCGTGCACTGCGTTTGCGGCAGGGCCTCGTTGAGCAAAAGAAAAAGCGCCTGGGTCTCAGGCGCTGTGGGCTTCATGGGCATGGGCCTCAGGCTTTTGGGGCCACCACCCAGGTGGTTTTGATGGCACCTTGCGGATTGACCCTTGCTTTGCCGCTATCAGCAGGCGCTGTGGCCACGACTTTGGTCACGGCTTTTGCAGCAGGCTTCTTGGCGGCGGCGCGCTTGACGGCTTTGGCTGCTGGCTTGGCCTCTGGGGTGCTGGTGGTCTTGGCCGGGGTCTTCGTCATCGTTTTGGGCGCAACGGACTTGGCTTCTGGGGCGTGGCTGGTGATGAACTTCACCAATTGTGGGTAAACCATATCGCGCCAACGGCGGCCGCTGAAGATGCCGTAATGGCCCGCACCCGCCACTTCCATATGTTTGCGCTCAATTGCGGGCACACCGGTGCACAGGTCTTGCGCTGCCCGCGTTTGGCCTGAGCCG
This sequence comes from Limnohabitans sp., assembly GCF_023910625.1. Classification (NCBI taxonomy): domain Bacteria; kingdom Pseudomonadati; phylum Pseudomonadota; class Betaproteobacteria; order Burkholderiales; family Comamonadaceae; genus Limnohabitans; species Limnohabitans sp. The sequence continues at coordinate 119,777 of NZ_JAAVVW010000002.1, read as the reverse complement.
GAGATATCGTCCAGTTCGCCTTCAATCGTCATCAGGGCCGTGCCCTTGATGTCTTGGGGTCGAACGCGCTCGATCCGGCCATCCACACCCTTGATGTCCCAAGTGCCATTGACCAGTTTGAAGTCCTGAAACACCGTCTGGATGGTTTCCAGGTAGTAATCGGCGTCCATGTCCAAAACGGCGTTGTATTCATCGTAGAACTTGCGGTGGGCTTCGGCACTGGCGTCGTCGCCCTTGATGAGGTCCTTGAAATAGTCGTAATGGCTGCTGGCATGTCGGTCGGGGTTCATGGCCACAAAGCCGGTGTACTGCAAGAAGCCGGGGTACACGCGCCGGCCTGCTCCGGGGAAGTTGGGCGGCACGCGGTAGATGACGTTGTTCTCAAACCACTCGAAGCTCTTGTTGGTTGCCAGGTTGTTCACCGAGGTGGGAGATTTGCGTGCATCGATGGGGCCACCCATCATCGTCATGGTCACTGGCGTTTTTTCACCACGACTGGCCATCAAGGACACAGCGGCCAGCACCGGCACAGTGGGCTGACAAACACTGACCACATGGCAATGACCATAGCTGGTTTGCAAGTGGCGGATGAATTCCTGCACATAGTTGACGTAATCATCCAGATGGAACTCACCGTCAGACAGGGGAACCAGGCGGGCGTTTTTCCAGTCGGTGATGTACACCTTGTGGTCTTGCAGCATGGTCTTGACGGTATCGCGCAACAAGGTGGCGTAGTGACCTGACAGCGGTGCGACGATCAGCACCACGGGTTGGGTCTTGAGAACGCTCAGCGTGGCGGCATCGTCAGAAAAACGTTTGAAGCGGCGCAACTCGCAAAAAGGCTTATCGATCTCGATGCGCTCATGGATGGCCACATCGATTTTGTTGACCTTGACGGTCTTGATGCCGAACTCTGGCTTTTCGTAGTCTTTGCCCAACCGGTGCATCAAGGCATATCCTGCAGACACGCGTTGTGCCAAAGGGGTTTGCGCCATGGGATTGAGAGGGTTGCTGTACAGCTTGGCCGCTGCTTGCGCCAGATCGGAAAAGGGTTCCATGATCGAGCGCTGCGTTTCGAAAATCTGGTAAAGCATTTGACAATTTCCCTTGCAACAAAATGATGCGGTGCGACGATACTACAGGAGACCCCAGGGTATTTTTTGAGTGTGTCCCCTAATTGGCCGACACCTTCTGCACCGCTCAATAGGTTTTGCCCCGTTGCAGGCTGCTGCAAACGCCATACCAGTCAGATCAAACCACTTTGGCAATCGAGGCGCATACGTAATCGATGTTTTTGCTGTTCAGCGCCGCCACGCACATGCGGCCGGTGTCGGTGCCGTACACACCAAATTCGCTGCGCAGACGCACCATCTGGTCTTTGGTCAGACCCGAATAGCTGAACATGCCGATCTGGGTGGTGATGAAGCTCATGTCCTGCTGCACGCCAGCGGCTTTGAGGCTATCGACCAGTTTCTGGCGCATGGCCTTGATGCGCACACGCATCTCGGCCAGTTCCTGCTCCCACTGGGCGCGCAGTTCGGGGTTGTTGAGCACTGCCGCGACCACCGCACCGCCGTGGATGGGTGGGTTGGAGTAGTTGGTGCGGATGGCGATCTTGAGTTGGCTGAGCACGCGGGAAGCTTCTTCTTTGTCTGAAGCCACCACCGACAAGGCGCCCACGCGCTCACCGTAGAGGCTGAAGCTCTTGGAGAACGAGGTGGAGACAAAGATGTTCAGTCCCGCAGCCACAAACTTGCCGATCACCGCGCCGTCTTCGGCAATGCCGTGGCCAAAGCCTTGGTATGCCATGTCCAAAAAGGCGGTCAGGTTTTTGGCTTTGACGACGGCAATGACCTGGTCCCACTGGGACGCAGTGATGTCGTAGCCGGTCGGGTTGTGGCAGCAGGCGTGCAGCACGACGATGGTGCCCGCCGCAGCTGAGTTCAGGCTGGCCAGCATGCCTTCGAAGTTGACTGCCGCGTTTGACCGCGTCGTAATAAGCGTAGTTCTCGACTTCAAAACCGGCGTTCACGAAGATGGCGCGGTGGTTTTCCCAACTGGGGTCGGAAATCAGCACTTTGGCCTTGGGGCTGACTTTTTTCAGGAAGTCGGCACCGATTTTCAGGCCGCCCGTGCCGCCAATGGCTTGCACGGTGGACACGCGGCCCGACTTGACCACGTCCGATTCAGCACCAAACACCAGCGCCTTGACGGCGTTGTCATAAGCCACGATGCCGTCAATCGGCAAGTAGCCACGGGCTGTAGGGGTGGCCATCATGGTTTTTTCGGCGGCTTGCACGCATTGCAGCAGGGGCAGTTTGCCGTTGTCGTCGAAGTACACGCCCACGCCCAGGTTCACTTTGTTGGGGTTGGTGTCGGCGTTGAATTGCTCATTCAGCCCCAGGATCGGGTCGCGGGGGGCCATTTCGACGGCGGAGAACAAAGACATGGTGACAATCCTGTGTAGTCGATGGGAAAAAGCCCTCCATTTTAGGCTCAAACCACTGCACCGGCGCGTCCAAACCCAAGACGCGATGCGCGCCACAATCCATGGGCTTTGGGCCTTGGGCAGATGGATTGGGCCGCAGGCACTTGGCCTTGCAAAGCACTTTGATGCTGTTTTGCGCATAAACTATGCGCATACTTCTCGGAGGTTCCACATGTTGCGCTTTGAAGATGCCCCGAAAAAACCTGTCAATTTATCGCTCAATGCTGAGGTGCTGGCCATGGCGCGCGAGTTGGACATGAATGTGTCGCGCACGGTGGATGCCTTGCTGGCCCAAGAAGTCAAGCGCCAGTATTGGGCGCGCTGGCAGACGCAAAACCTGGATGCCATTGCCAGCTACAACGCCCGCATCGAGCAAGAGGGCTTGCCCCTGGACGCTTACCGCAGCTTCTGAGCCATGGCCCAGTTCGACGTTTATCCCCACCCGGATGCCCGCATGCGCGAGCGCACGCCCTATTTGCTGGACGTGCAAAACAGCTTTTTGGACAAGATTGCCACGCGTGTTGTGATCCCCTTGCGCAGCGCCGAATACGCCCCTTTGCCGATGCGTGACCTCAACCCTGTCTGCACGGTGGAGGGTCAGGAACTGGTGCTGGACAGTGCCGCATTGGCCGCAGTGCCTGTGCGCTGGTTGGGTGCGCCGCTGTTGAATTTGCGCGCCCAAGCACCCGAGGTGGTCAATGCGCTCGACATCTTGTTGGGCGGCTATTGACCTCAGGACGTGCTCTGAGCAGGCAGATTCAGTCCGGTCAGTCGCTCCTCATTCCACAAAAAACGAGTTCCCATGTCTGAAATCATTCCTCTGTCAGAGGTCACAGCTGTCCCCCTCGATGGCCAATTCGTCAGCTACCCGGGTTCGCCCTTTGAGCTGTTCCAGCCTTACCCGCCCGCTGGCGACCAGCCCGTGGCGATTGAGCAGTTGGTCGAAGGCGTGCACGATGGCGAGGTGTTTCAGACCCTGCTGGGCGTGACCGGCTCGGGCAAGACCTTCACCATGGCCAATGTGATCGCACAAATTGGCAAGCCCGCCATTGTGTTTGCGCCCAACAAGACGCTGGCGGCGCAGTTGTACAGCGAATTCCGCGAGTTTTTTCCCCAAGAACGCGGTCGAGTATTTCGTCAGTTACTACGACTATTACCAGCCCGAGGCCTATGTGCCGCAGCGTGATTTGTTCATTGAAAAAGACAGCGCGATCAACGAGCACATCGAGCAGATGCGGCTGTCTTGCACCAAAAGCATCATGGAGCGGCGCGATGTGGTGATTGTGGCCACGGTGTCGGCCATCTACGGCATTGGCGAGCCCGAGAGCTACCACCGCATGATCATGACGCTGCGCACCGGCGACAAGCTGGGCCAGCGCGACGTGATCGCGCAGCTGATCCGCATGCAGTACCAGCGCAACGACATGGAGTTTTCACGCGGCAAGTTCCGGGTGCGGGGGGACACGATCGATGTGTTCCCGGCAGAACACTCCGAGCTGGCCATTCGAATCGAGCTGTTTGACGACGAGATTGAGAGCTTGCAACTGTTTGACCCGCTGACTGGGCGCATTCGGCAAAAGATCCCGCGCTTCACGGTCTACCCGTCGAGCCACTATGTGACGCCGCGCGACAAAGTGCTGGCGGCGGTGGAAACCATCAAGCTGGAGCTGGCCCAACGCCTCAAAGAGCTGGTGGGCATGGGCAAGCTGGTCGAGGCGCAACGCCTGGAGCAGCGCACCCGGTTTGACCTGGAAATGCTGTCCGAAGTGGGCCACTGCAAGGGCATTGAGAATTACACCCGTCATTTGTCGGGCGCGGCCCCGGGCGATGCGCCCAGCACACTCACCGACTACATGCCGCCTGACGCCATCATGTTTCTGGACGAGAGCCACCAAATGATTGGCCAGCTCAACGCCATGTACAACGGCGACAAGGCGCGCAAAACCACGCTGGTGGAATACGGTTTTCGCTTGCCCAGCGCACTGGACAACCGCCCCCTCAAGTTTGAAGAGTTTGAAAAACGCATGCGTCAGTGCATCTTTGTGTCGGCCACGCCCGCCGACTACGAAAAAACGCATTCGGGCAAAGTGGTCGAACAGGTGGTGCGCCCCACGGGCTTGGTCGATCCGCAGGTCGAGGTGCGCCCCGCCACGCACCAGGTGGACGATGTGCTGCAAGAAATCCGCATCCGGGTGGACAAGCACGAGCGGGTGCTGATCACCACGCTGACCAAACGCATGGCCGAGCAGCTCACCGATTACCTGAGCGACAACGGCGTCAAGGTGCGCTATTTGCACAGCGACGTGGACACGGTGGAGCGGGTGGAAATTTTGCGTGACCTGCGCTTGGGCGCGTTCGATGTGCTGGTGGGCATCAACCTGCTGCGCGAGGGCTTGGATATTCCAGAGGTTTCGTTGGTGGCGATTTTGGACGCCGACAAAGAAGGCTTCTTGCGCTCCGAGCGCAGCTTGATTCAGACCATAGGTCGTGCGGCCCGAAACCTGAACGGCCGGGCGATTTTGTACGCCGACCGCACCACCGAGTCGATGAAAAAAGCCATCGGCGAGACCGAGCGGCGCCGCGTCAAGCAAGTGGCCCACAACGAGCTCATGGGCATCACGCCCAAGAGCATTGTCAAAAAGGTCAAAGACCTCATCGACGGCGTGTACAGCGAAAAGTCGGGCAAAGAAGCCGAGCGCTTGGAACTGGCGGCGGTGCAACGGGCCAAAGTGGAGGACATGAGCGAGAAAGACATCGCCAAAGCCATCAAGCAGTTGGAAAAGCAAATGATGGAGCACGCCCGCAACCTGGAGTTCGAAAAAGCCGCTCAGGTGCGCGACCAGCTGACCGTTCTGAAGGAGCAGGCCTTTGGCGCGGCAGGGGGCGACCCCATCGTGCCGCTCATCAGGGCCTGAATGGCCCTATAACCCGAGTGATTTGATCGGGATTAGGTATACTTGACTTCTTTACTCGGGAACCTGTCAAGCAGGTTGCGGGCCAAGCCTCTCACCACTTCAGGAGTCTGCCATGCGTTTAACCACCAAAGGTCGTTTTGCCGTCACCGCCATGATCGACTTGGCTTTGCGTCAAGACGCAGGCCCTGTGACATTGGCCGCCATCAGCCAGCGCCAACAGATTTCACTGTCTTATTTGGAGCAGTTGTTCGGCAAGCTGCGTCGACACAACCTGGTGGAGTCCACCCGTGGCCCTGGCGGCGGTTACACCTTGGGTCGCAAATCCACTGAAATCACGGTGGCCGACATCATTTTGTCGGTGGACGAGCCGATTGACGCCACCCACTGCGGCGGCAAAGAAAATTGCAATGGCGGCGAGGGCCGCTGCATGACGCACGACCTGTGGGCTTCCCTGAACTCCAAAATGGTGGAGTTCTTGGACTCGGTGTCCCTGCAAAAGTTGGTGGACGACCAATTGGCCAAAGGCTTGGTTGTTGAAAACAAGCCCAGCCTCAAGCGCGCGATTGCCCCGATGCCGATCAGCCAACCCATCCGCGTGAATGTGCCCAACTCGGTGTTTGACTTGGGCAACATGTTCGCAAAATCCTGATCGATGAAGCAGTACAAGCCATGACCACCCCACATTTCCCCATTTACCTCGACTACGGCGCGACCAACCCCTGCGATCCGCGCGTGGTGGACGCCATCATCCCCTGGTTGCGTGAACACTTTGGCAACCCTGCATCGCGCAGCCACGCCTGGGGCTGGGAGGCCGAGGCCGCTGTCGAAAAAGCCCGCGAGCAAGTGGCCGACTTGATCGGTGCCGACCCCCGCGAAATCGTTTGGACCAGCGGCGCCACCGAGTCCAACAACCTGGCCATCAAGGGCGCAGCGCACTTTTACAAGTCACGCGGCAAGCACCTGATCACCGTCAAGACCGAACACAAAGCCGTGCTCGACACCATGCGCGAGCTGGAGCGCCAGGGCTTTGAAGTGACCTACATGGACGTGCAGGCCGATGGTTTGCTCAACCTGGATGCGCTCAAGGCCGCCATTCGCCCCGACACCATCCTCATCAGCGTGATGTTCGTGAACAACGAAATCGGCGTGATCCAGGATGTGACCGCGATTGGCAACCTGTGCCGCGAAAAAGGCATCATCTTCCACGTCGATGCGGCCCAAGCCACCGGCAAGGTCGAGATCGACATGACCCAGTTGCCCATCGATCTGATGAGCCTGGCTTCGCACAAAACCTACGGCCCCAAAGGCATCGGCGCTTTGTATGTGCGGCGCAAGCCCCGCGTGCGGCTGGAGGCACAAATGCACGGTGGCGGTCATGAGCGCGGCATGCGCTCGGGCACCTTGCCCACCCACCAGTGTGTGGGCATGGGCGAGGCGTTTCGCATTGCCAAGCTGGAGATGGCGCAAGACAACGCCAAGGCGCGTGCCTTGCACGACCGCCTGATCAATGGCCTGAGCGACATGGAGCAGGTGTTCCTGAACGGCCACGCGACCCAACGCGTGCCGCACAACATCAACATGAGCTTCAACTTTGTCGAAGGCGAATCGCTGATCATGGGCATCAAGGGCTTGGCGGTGTCGTCGGGCTCGGCCTGCACCTCGGCCAGCCTGGAGCCCAGCTATGTGTTGCGCGCCCTGGGCCGCAGCGACGAGTTGGCCCACAGCAGCTTGCGCATGACCATTGGCCGCTGGACCACCGAAGAAGACATCGACTACGCGATCCAAACCATCCGCGAGAACGTGGCCAAGCTGCGCGAACTCAGCCCCCTGTGGGAAATGCACCAAGATGGCATTGATTTAAGCACCATTCAGTGGGCTGCCCACTGAGTTGACACTGACCTGAACACGGAGAAAACACCATGGCATATTCTGAAAAAGTGGTTGACCACTACGAAAACCCCCGCAACGTCGGCTCTTTTGACAAGGGCGACGACAGCGTGGGCACCGGCATGGTCGGGGCACCGGCTTGCGGCGACGTGATGAAGTTGCAGATCAAGGTCAACCCGGCCACCGGCGTGATCGAAGACGCGCGCTTCAAAACCTACGGCTGCGGCTCGGCCATCGCGTCCAGCTCACTCGTCACCGAATGGGTCAAGGGCAAAACCCTGGACCAGGCTGCAGCCCTCAAGAACAGCGAAATCGCCGAAGAGCTGGCGCTGCCACCGGTCAAAATCCACTGCTCCATCCTGGCCGAAGACGCCATCAAGGCGGCCGTGGAAGACTACAAAAAGAAACACCTGAACTGACATGGCCATCTCACTGTCTGCTGCCGCAGCTCGGCATGTCACCCGCTACCTGGCCAAACGCGGCTCGGGTGTGGGTGTGCGTCTGGGCGTCAAGACCACGGGCTGCTCGGGCTTGGCTTACAAGCTTGAGTACGTGGACGACATCGCCCCCGAAGACTGTGGTCTTTGAAGGCCACGGCGTCAAGGTGTTGGTGGACCCCGAAAAGTCTGGCTTACATCGACGGCACCGAACTTCGACTTTGTGCGCGAAGGCCTGAACGAAGGCTTCCGCTTCAACAACCCCAACGAGCGTGACCGCTGCGGTTGCGGTGAGTCTTTCCGCGTGTGATTTCGCTTCAAGCCAACGACTTCGAGCTGTTTGATGTGCCTGTGCAGTACGCACAGGACCGCGCTCAACTCGATGCCCGTTGGAAAGCCCTGCAACGCGAAGCCCATCCCGACCGCTTTGCTGCCGATGGCGCTGCTGCCCAACGCGTGGCCATGCAGTGGTCGGTGCGCATCAACGAGGCCTATCAGCGCCTGAAAGACCCGCTCAAACGCGCGGCTTATTTGTGCGAACTGCAAGGTGCGCCCGTGCAGGCCGAAAACAACACCGCCATGCCCCCAGCATTCCTGATGCAGCAAATGGAATGGCGCGAAAGTCTGGAAGAGACGGGCAGTGTCCAAGGCCTTGAAGCCCTGGCTGATGAGGTGGCTGCAGAGCAGCGCCTTGTCGAGCAAACGCTGGGCGATTTGCTGGATGTGGCCAAAGACCCCGCCCAAGCCGTGGGGCAGGTGAGGGCGCTCATGTTCATTGAGCGCTTCACGCAAGAAGTGAACGCTAAACTCGACCGATTGAACTGACCTCCTCCCGATTGACCATGGCCTTACTGCAGATTTCCGAACCGGGTCCAGTCGCCCGACCCGCACCAGCGCCGCATTGCCGTGGGCATCGACCTGGGCACCACCCATTCGCTGGTGGCCTCGGTGCGCAGCGGCGTGGCCGAATGTTTGCCAGACGACGATGGCCGGGTGATCCTGCCGTCGGTGGTGCGCTTCATGCCGGGGCAGGGCCGTCAGATTGGTTTTGATGCGGTGCAGTCTGCCGCCTCAGACCCGGTCAACACCATCGCCTCGGTCAAGCGCTTCATGGGCCGTGGCCTGCAAGACATTGCCGACCGCAGCAAGCTGCCCTATGAGTTCACCGCCAGCGATCAGGGCATGCTCAGCATCCAGACCGTGCAAGGCCCCAAGTCGCCTGTTGAAGTGAGCGCCGAAATTTTGGCCACGCTGCGTTACCGCGCCGAAGACACCTTCAACGACGACCTGTATGGTGCCGTGATCACCGTGCCCGCTTACTTTGACGACGCCCAGCGCCAAGCCACCAAAGACGCCGCGCAATTGGCGGGCCTGAATGTGTTGCGCCTGATCAACGAACCCACTGCCGCGGCGATTGCCTATGGCCTGGACAATTCGAGCGAAGGCGTTTACGCCGTGTTCGATCTGGGTGGCGGCACTTTTGATATCTCCATCCTGCGCCTGACTCAAGGCGTGTTCGAGGTCTTGTCAACTGGCGGCGACTCAGCCCTGGGTGGCGACGATTACGACCAAGCCTTGGCCGATGCAGCCATGGCCCGCCAGCCCGACTTGCAGGCGGCCACGGCCCAAGACAAGACCGTGCTCAAGGCCGCTGCCCGCGCCGCCAAAGAAGCCCTCAGCAGCGCCGATGCGGTCACGTTGAAAGCGGCCTTGTCCTGCGGCAGCTTGCTGGTGCAAATCAGCCGCACAGATTTCGAGCAAGCCAGCCAAGCCCTGACAGCCCGCTGCATCACCGCCGTGCGCAAAGCGCTGCGCGATGCGCAACTGGCCAAGGACGATGTGCAAGGCGTGGTCATGGTGGGTGGCTCCACCCGCATGCCGCAAATTCAGCAGGCCGTGGCCGAGTTTTTTGGCCAGGCCCCGCTCAACAACCTCAACCCCGACGAAGTCGTCGCCTTGGGTGCGGCCATTCAGGCCAACCAACTGGCAGGCAACAACGCCGCAGGTGAGTTGCTGCTGCTCGATGTGATTCCGTTGTCTCTGGGCATCGAGACCATGGGCGGTTTGGTCGAACGCATCATCCCGCGCAACCAGACCATCCCCACCGCCATGGCGCAAGACTTCACCACTTATCAGGACGGCCAAACTGCGCTGGCGCTGCATGTGGTGCAGGGCGAGCGCGATCTGGTGCAAGACTGCCGCAGCCTGGCCCGCTTTGAGCTGCGCGGTATCCCGCCCATGGCCGCAGGCGCGGCCCGCATCCGCGTCACCTTCACGGTGGACGCCGATGGCTTGTTGAGCGTGGGTGCCAAAGAACAAATCAGCGGCGTGGAGGCGCGCATTGACGTCAAGCCTTCGTATGGCTTGAGCGACGAACAGATTGCCACCATGCTGCAGGAAAGCTTCACCACAGCCCAAGCCGACATGAAAGCCCGCGCCTTGGTCGAGGCGCGAGTGGACGCCGACCGCATGCTGCTGGCCACGCGCAGCGCCTTGGCCGCTGACGGCCCATTGCTGAGCGCTGCCGAGCGCGCCAGCATCGACGCCTTGATGACCACCTTGCAAGCGGCTGTCCAGACCGAGCAAGACGCCAAGGCCCTGGAAGACTGCACCCAGGCGCTGGCCAAGGGCACCGAAGCCTTTGCGGCCGAGCGCATGAACCACAGCATCCAAAAGGCGCTGTCTGGTCAAAACATCCAGTCCTTGTAAAGTCTGCCCTGTATCGAATTCAAAGACCCCTATGCCCGTCATCAAAATCCTGCCCCACGCCGAATACTGCCCCAACGGTGCAGAAATCACCGCGCCTGCGGGTACCAGCATCTGCGAAGCGCTGCTCGACAACCACATCAACATCGAACACGCCTGCGACATGAGCGCAGCTTGCACCACCTGCCATGTGGTGGTGCGCGAAGGCTTCAAAAGCCTGGGTGAGATGGAAGAAACCGAAGAAGACCTGCTCGACCGCGCCTGGGGCCTGGAGCCCAACTCGCGCCTGAGCTGCCAGGCCTTTGTGGCCAAGAGCGATCTGGTCATCGAGATCCCGCGCTACACCATCAACCACGCCAAAGAGCTGCACTGAGCGAAGTCGAACCATGCGTCAAATCGTTCTGGACACCGAAACCACGGGCCTGTCGGCCGAAGGTGGCGACCGCATCATCGAGCTGGGCTGTGTGGAGCTGTATGCCCGCAAGCTCACCGGCAACAACCTGCATTTTTATTTCAACCCCGAGCGCGACAGCCATGAAGACGCGCTCAAGGTGCACGGCATCAGCAACGAATTTTTGCGTGACAAGCCCAAGTTTGCCCAGCTGGCCGATGACATCCTCAAATACCTGAGTGATGCGGAACTGATCATCCACAACGCCGCATTCGACATGGGCTTTTTGAACAAAGAGCTGGAGCGGGTGGGCAAACAACCTCTGAAATCCTACGTCAGCAACGTCATCGACACCCTGGTCATGGCCAAGGAAATGTTTCCAGGCAAACGCAACAGCCTCGATGCCCTGTGCGATCGTCTGGAAGTTGACAATTCGGGTCGCACCCTGCACGGCGCTTTGCTCGACGCTGAATTGCTGGCCGATGTGTACATCAACATGACACGCGGCCAAGAGGCTTTGCTGATCGTTGCCGCCGATGCCACAGGAGACGCGCACTCCTCGTTGGTGGGGGCCGATCTCAGCCAATATGCACTGCCCGTTCTGACGGCCAATCCACAGGAAATCGCTGCCCACGAAGAGCTTTTGTTGCAACTCGACAAATCCAGCGGCGGCAAAACCGTCTGGCGACAAACCCAGGCGAGCTGAACCCGCCTGCCTTGGGGTCTATGCAGCCGCCTCACAATCCATCCAGTCCCTTCGTCGGCAAAAACACCAGGCTTTGTGTGTCATAATGGCTGTCCTCGCTGCAAAGCGCAGGGCGATTAGCTCAGCGGTAGAGCACTGCATTCACACTGCACTGCTTAGCCCTTAAGAATCAACAAGTTACACGCGCCCTGTGTAATTTCATGTGTAAACCGGGCGGTTAGCTCAGGGGTAGAGCACCACATTCACACTGTGGGGGTCGCAGGTTCGAAACCTGCACCGCCCACCACCTTCGCGGTGGTGGACTCATCCGGCTAAGACACTTTCACCATCAAATTTCCCAGCTTTTCCAGCGCCTGGCGCTGAGCGTCCACTTGCAGGTGGCTGTACCGCTGAGTGGTCTGCACCGTGCTGTGCCCCAAAATCTTGCTGATCGTGTACAGGTCCACGCCCAAGCCCAGCATGATCGACGCGCAGCTGTGGCGCAGGTCATGAAAATTCACATGCTCCATACCCGCCTTGACCCGCGCACGCTGCCAAGCGGTCTTGATGCCTTCCACGCCCACCTCGGTCGGAAAGTACACCAGCCACGGGCGCAGCGCCGGGATGATTGGGATCACGCGGGCCTTCAGGGTCTTGGTGTGGCTGCTTGGCAGGTTGATGGTGTCGGGCCCGATGTCTTCGGCGCGGATCTTCACCAGCTCGCCGCGCCTGGCCCCGGTGAGCAGTGCCGCCCAAATGACCGCCTGCACCTGCTTTGTGCAATGCTGGGCGATCTGGCCGACCTGCTCGATGCTCAGGAACACCTCGCGCTTGTTGTTCACCGGCACAAACTTGATGCGCAGGCCGAAGTTTTCAGGTGTCAGACCGCGCTCCCATGCAATGGTCAGGCCTTTTTTGAGCGTGGCCAGCGACCGGTTGACCGTGGCCGGGGCGTATTGGGTGCTCAGGTCTTTGACCGCGTGCGCCGTGAATTCACGCGCTTGGGCGGCGGTGTACTTTTCGGCCCAAGGGGCAAGGCGCAAGGCGTGCTGTTCGCTGGTGGACGCGCTGCGCAAGCTGGCAGCGTGCTGAATGTACAGGTGCAGCGCCGTGGTCATGGGCATGTCGCCCAGTTGCGGGGAGCTGCCGGAGGCCTTGGCCATGGCCGCCCGCAGCTCAGCTTCTATGCGCTTGGCATCACCCGCAGTTGCACCCGGCGCAAGGATGCGATGGACCCGTTGTCCATCGACCATGATCCCGATGTGCTTGCGGCCCTTCTTGTCGTCCCAGATTGACACGGTTGATGCTCCTTCAGCCACGTTTTGCACTCGTCCAAGTCGTAGCGCTTAGACCGCACGCCGACGGGAGTGTAAGGCAGACCAGAAAGCTCAAGTCTGCGGACGGTGCTTTCGCTGATTGCCAAGGCGGCGCAAAGTTGCTGGCGGTTGAGGCTCATGTCCGCCCCTTACCTGTTGCTGAGGCGAACCAGTTGGTTTCCAATTCGTACACAGAGACTGGATGAGCGTTTTGATCCTTTGCGGATCTGAAGCACCGATCATCTCGGATTTGGGCCTGTATGAGTTCGTCCAAGGCATGGGGCAAGTCATTCATTTGGCGATCCTTTGTTCTTTTCTGTAGTGTCGTGAGGCTTGATCAGGTCATCGAGGGTGCAACCCTCGGGAACCGTGATCGACATCACCCGAAGCCCAGGAAACACCCCCTGCTGGCGCAGACTGTCGATGCAATTGTTGAGCTCTGGCCACTCCGCAATAACCTTGCGCATGAGGGGCGCGTTTTCGGGGGTGGCCCGGATGGTCGTCTCCATAATCAACCATCTCCTGCCAAATGATCTTTACCGCAGTTTGGGCAGACTTGCGCGGCTTCGCTATCGTGTGACATGTACTGGCCTTGGCATTTTCGGCACCGACGAATGATCAGCTCACATTTGCGCCGGCCCCCGGCAAAGGTATCATCGGTGTAAGACTGGCACAAGAAAAAGCCACGACCAAACGGAATCACGTAGTCTTGCTCACTGCGGCGGAATGCCGGCTCATCCCTGCTCACCCATGAATTAGAAGTGGCAGGGGATGCTGTCATGCGTGCGTAGTGGTAGTAAGCGTGCGCGAAGGCCGCATAATCGGGTAAGGTCGCGCAGGCCTTGTCATAGAGCCTTACCAAAAGGGCTGCATGACTCCTGCGTTGCGGTGTGCGTGTATACCAAAGCATGTCGTTTGGTTGCTGTCCGCTGGGCGAGCTTTCGCCCATTATTTGTTTCCAAATTGTGCGTGCATCCAACTGGGCGAGGCCGGTGATTTGAGAGACGACACAAGCGCGGGCACCCATACGCACCATCATGACTGCCCACGGGTAAGCCGGGTGCGACAAAGAAGCGTTTGAAGTGCCCATGGTTAAAACCTCCGTTGACGCGTGGATGTCTGCACGACTTCGAGAGGGAACGTCTTCGTGAGCGCCTGTACTGATGTTGCGCTCACAAGCCCGTCAGACAGCAGTTGGCGCATCACCCCGACGTCGTGGATGCGAAGTTGGAACAGGGGGAAGCCAATCGACTGGCTGAGCAGTCTTTCGCCCGCACTCGGGCTGAAAAACAGATCGATCATCTCTTGGGTCGTCCCCAGTAAAATGGGCGACAGAGGCTCTGCGGAACCCATGCGTGCAGCGGTTTTGAGCAGTCGGATAATCGCCCTGTTGACCTCGACGATGTCGGCCTGCAAAGCGGCGCCGGCCACCGCACTGACGTGCGGCAGTTGCTCAAAATCGCTGGAGGCGAATGATTCAGTTTTGAGCTGGCGAGGCAGCGGGGCGTCTGTGGCTACCAGGGCGGCGGCACGAGCGAGTTGCTTCTTGCCCAGGGATCGCGGCGCCTTAACCACAGAATGGTTGGCTTCTGAACCTGGACTTTTGTTCGTGTCCTGTGCTGCAGCTGGGGCCGGTGAGCGCGAGGCTTTGGTGCTTTTTGGGGTGCTTTTTTCTGCTGATTTCTTGGTCATGTGAATCTCCTTAATCAGCAAAGCGTTGGGTCGAGCTGGTCCGCCAAAAGCCTCATGTCGTTGGCAATGCGGGACAGCACCGGGCCATACTGGTGAGGGTCGGTGGCGCGGATTTTTTGTGCGTAGGCGTCAGACCATTGGGCCTTGAGCCGCGTGACCTGTTGCTCAAGCTCCCCCATGGCGTTGTCAGTCTGTTTGCGCAACGACGCCTGGCGACTAATTTTTTCCAACTCTGATTTGTGAGCGCTGAGATCGGCCGATGCCACGGAGACCTGGTGATTCAGATCTGACAGCTGTTGCTCCAGATTGCGACGAGCCTCCAAATCCGCACGTGAATTCGGATTGGGTTCAAGCACCTCGACTTTGGGGGCGTTTGAGAGTTCGCGAAGGCGATTCGACAGCTCATCGATCTTGGTTTGCTGCTCCTCGATCTGAGACTCTCTGTCCCGCACCAGGTCGTTCAGCCGTTGCGTCGCTGTGCCGGCTTGGGTCAATCGGCCCTCGGCGGTACGCAGATCTTCATTCGCCTGGTCACGTTCGCGCTGGATTCGTTCGAGTTCGCTGCTGACCCCCCTGGCCGGCATGGCAGAGCCCATCATTTCGTTGGCCTGGACAACACGGTCAATCAGTTGGTCGCGCACATCATCGGGCGCTTCGCCAAGAACAATCAAGGCCGACCGAGACATCGTTTCGAGTTGCTTGATTTCAGCCGTTTCGCCCCGTGATTGAAGACTGCTGAGGTAGTGAGAGATGGCCCGGCCAGCCTTGATCGCTGAGCGTATGTTGCCCTGGCTCAGACCCAGCGGCGCGAAGTTAACGGCGCAGAAATTCTCCCAGCCGACTTCGCCCGACTGTTTGAATTCCGAATGGCAGGCAAACAAAGAGACGCACAAACGGGCGGCGCTCTCTTTCATGGCGGCGTAGTTCTGGACCACGGAAATGGCGTGGGCCATTATCGCTTGGTGGCGCTCAGTCGCTTCATCGACCCCCAAAAGGGAAATTTGCGTTGGAATAACTGCAAGATTGGATTGCATGGCGTGGTGCTCCTAGTTGTTGAAACGCCTCTAGGATTAACCATGGGAACCCGTTGTCAAATTTGAATAATCAATCGAAATCGACAGTATTTGACTTTGATGGATTGAGCGAGTCATGCAATCTCGGTTTGTGATCATTGCAAAAACCCAATCCACCAGTCTCGCCCAGCTCGTCCATCGGTATGAACTGATGCGATTGATTGACGATGCGATCGTCAACGTCGGAGGCGCTGAGGCCTTCAACGGTCACTATCTGCCTGTTCTGGAGCGGTTCGCCGATCGCGTCCAGGAAGTGCCGCTACAAAAGGCCGCATTCGCATCGCTGGGCGGCGCGTTTGCTTGCGGCGTCAGGTCCTCCACCCTGGCATTGCGGGCCTGTGATGCGACGATCTTTTCCCCCACGGCCGGCGCTTCCGAAAGGCTGACTAACGATGCCAGATACCGCTGGCTCGCGTTTTGCGCCGCCCTGAGCACTGTTTACCTGATCTGCACTGCCAGTGTCGATGTGCTTTCTGACGACGGACAAGATTCCAGAACTTACAGCTGGAGCGACGACACCCACCTCATCGACTGGTGCCCCACACTAAAAATGGCTTGGGTGAACAAACCACAGTATTTACTGAGCCGGCTGCACCCGCACCTCTCCCCACTGTTTTTCCCGGGCCAGTTTGCGCACCTGCCCAGGACATTGACCTCAGACTTTGGGGCCGCCATCAACCCCTCACTGGCCACGCCCTCTGCGGAGGGGCCTCTCGCCCGAATCGTTCGCCAAGCGATTGAGCGAATCATCGCGGATGAAAAAAGCATGATTTCAGGCTGGGTTGAACAACCGCCTTCTACCGGGCAAACAGCCACACCCGGCCCTGCAGATTCCAGCGGTCAGCCTATTCCGGGCAATCCAGCCACGGCAAGCGGCGACGCTGCACCCCCTCAGAGTCCAATGACCAGTCCCCCGGGCCAACCCAGTACGGACCTGACCATTGACGAGGAAACCGGTGAAATATCCGCGCCATCCCCTCAATCAGCACCCAAGGAAAACCCAGCGCAAGTCAAGTCCCGCGAATGGCTGACTGCCTTGGGCTCAATGACAGAAATGGACCCCTACGTCACCGAAATCAGTGGGGGGCGTATCTTGCTCCAGCGCAAAGCCATGGGCTTCGGCGCCTTGCCTACCGTCAACTCTCGCATGCTGCTTGACGCAGGCCATATGGACAAAAAGCTTACAGATGGGATAGAGACTACCGCCGCAGCAGCTGCCATCTACCTCGCAGCAAAAGCCAGCCGTTCATCCAGCTAATCGTCACAAAAAGCCATGAGTACAAGACAGTTCGAAAACCTCTTCCGTCCATCTCAAGAGGCGTCCGCTGTTGTCGTTTGGGCTATAGCGACCGCAGGGTTGGTTATTTATCGGCCGCCGTACTGGTGGGGTATTGCCATTGCCACGCTTGCCATGAGCTGCCTGCGAAGCTTGGATGTAATCAGGCTGTGGCGATTCAGGGCGTCGATCACCCTCTCTCGCATGCGCACCATCAAGCTGTCCAGGTTGGTAGCCAGATTGCGCCGGCTTCAGTCCACCCGTCAAATTCTCCCGACGGGAATGGGATTCCCTTGGTCCCAGCGCCATGCGGAAATCGCCACCCAGATCCTGAACCGCAATCCCGACGAGCTGCCAGATGTCCCGAACTTCATCAAGAACCAGCTGACCCGCCTCGAAGCCATCCAAAGAGCAAAACGCACGATGGTGGACAAGGCGATTGAAATGGCGATCAAAAACATCCTGCCCGCCAACAGCAAGCCCGTTCTGGATTCGGATATCGGCACCCCCTGGATACATGGGATTGGCGTGACCGAAGAAAAAGAGATCGGCATCCCGTTTTCTGCCATGCCCGGCCACACGATGATCACGGGCACCACGCGGGCAGGGAAAACCCGACTGTATGAAGCGTTGACGGCTCAAATCGTCTGCCTCCCGCCCTCAAAACAAGGTGGAAAGCCACCTGCGCTCATCGTCATTGATCCCAAAAAGGATGCCGACTGGGTGGCCATGCTCAACACCATGTGCCAAAAGACGGGGCGCAAGTTTCTCTACTTCGACCCCGCCAAGCCCGAAAAAAGCATTCGCCTGAACCCCCTGCAAAACTGGAACAACATTTCAGAGCCGGCCACCCGCATCGGCCAGCTTGTGGATGCTGACGGCTCGTTCGCGGCGTTCGCTTGGAAAACCATCTACAGGGTCCACAGGGCCATCATCGCCGCCGGTGAGCGTCCAGACATCAAGAGCACCAAGCGGTACGTCCAAATGGGTGTGGAAGGTTTGACTGAAAAAATCTTGAGCCTGCACTTCGCCAAGCTGGGCGGCCCGGAGTGGGACAAGGACATCAAGAACTTGCAAGCGACGCCTGGCCAAGACAAAAAAGGAGCCGTCACGCGATTGGAGCTGATGATCGCCAAGTTCCGCAAAGAAGGCCACAGTGACGACGCCATCGAAGGCATGATTTCCATGGTTGAGCACTCCAAGGAGCACTTTTCCAAAATGGTTCAGGTTCTGGAGCCACTGCTGGAAATGCTTGGCTCCAGTGAGATCGGTGAATTACTCTCGCCCGATCCGCTCGATACAAACGACACGCGCCCGATCTACGACATGGCCAAGGTCATCGACGAGGGGGCCGTCCTGTATATCGGCCTGGACTCGCTGTCCAACAAAATCATTGCATCGGCCATCGGCTCGATCCTGTTGGCCGATCTGTCATCTACCTTGGGCGCCATCTACAACTTCAAGACACCGGCTGACTGCTACCTTTTTGTCGACGAGGTAGCCGAGGTGGCCAACGACCAACTCATCCAGATCCTCAACAAGGGTGGTGGCGCGGGCATCAAGTGTTTTCTTGCCATGCAGTCCATTGCGGACTTGGTGGTCCGCCTGGGGTCCAAAGACAAGGCCGAGCAGGTGCTGGCCAACCTCAATAACCTGATCAGCCTACGCGTGCGCAGCGTGGACACGGCGAAATACGTCAGCGACATGTTCGGAGAGGTCATGACACGCTCTATGGAGGTGTCATACAGCTCGGGCTCAGAATCGAGTCAGGCGTTCACTGAGTTCCGCTCCAACACGTCACGCTCGCTCAAATCTCAGGCCTCGGCCCTCGTGCCGCCCGAGTTGCTGATGCGCTTGCCGCCACTGCATTATTTTGCGTTTGTGGCTGGCCGTGGAATGTTCAAAGGCGTCGTTGAGTTCATCGAAGCGAAAAGGGTTGCACCGGCATGATTGAGATCAAAAACCAATTTGCCCGCAATATCCTTTTCTGGATAGTGACCCTCCCGGTCCTCTTTCTTTTGTTGGCTCCAGTCATGCTGGACTCTGAGGATTTCAAGGTTCCTGCAGAAGAGATCCAGACATTGAAGACCCTTGGCAGAGATACAAAGGCCATCACAGAACAGGCCAACGCGATCTTTCGAAGCGCGTTCGTGGACACGGGAGCCGTGGCATATTCACATTCATTGTTGACGACAGCGACACCAATCACACAACACGGTGTCAAAGTTGCCGCTGATGTCAGCAACAGCTACGTCCTCGGGTTCTGGCACCTGGTCTACAGGGCCGTCTGGAGAATCGCGGGTCTATGGCCCGTCTTGTCAGTGCTGCTGCTGTGTGTCGTTTTGCCAGCCATCGTTGACGGACTGGCCATTCGTGGGCGTAAATTGGACCAGTTCAGGCAGCATAACCCGGTGATTTTTTGGGCTTCAGCACACAGCGCAATCAGTGTTGCGGGCGTTTTTATGATTTTGCCGCTTCTTCCCATTCCAATCAGCGTCACGGTGCTTTATTTGGCCGTTGCAGGGGTCGCGCTCTCCCTGTGGACCACCGCAGCCAATCTCCAAACGGGTACCTAAAGCGTGTTTTTTGTGGACCGCCCAAATTTGGGCGGTCAAAAGGCGCATGAAATTCGACTTTATTTGACCGCCCAAATTTGGGCGGTCGTCGTTTTTCCCTAAAAACTTGGACCTTAGAGTCCGATCTCTTCAAGCAGATCTTTGGCGGCGCGGAGTGGAAGATTCATGGCGCTCGCCTTGAAACCCATATAGGCCATCTGTGTGGGGCCAAGCATGGCCCAGCGGTGTTTGCGGGTGATGACACCCGATTTCTCGGCATTGATCATGATCAGGTAGCACGAATCAATGTTTCGCATGCAGCGCAGCCACTGCGCGGCCAGAGGGTGGATGACTTGTAGTTGAAGTTTGCGGGGTCGCATCCACAAGTTCTCATCGTCTGGCTTGCGCAGGGTTTGCAGGGAATCCAGGAGGTCCGTACTTTGCCAGACCAGCTCCACCAGGTCCTCCGAAATTCGCTGGCGGATTTTCGGATCGAGAGAATTCAAAAACAGCTTGGCACTCACAATGTTCCAATCCCGGCGCATGACGCGTGACACGGGTGACGTTTGGAAGATGAGGTCGGCTCTGGCCAGCATGCTCGTTCGGATGCGCTCCAGACGATCCGTGTTCTTCATTTGCACCACCAGGGGGTCGGTGGAAAGATCGATCTCAGCGTTCAACGTCTCAGCAGCCAAAAGCTGTGATTCGGGGATGCTGTCGGAAGAAGTGAGAAGTGCATTGGTCATGTAATTGATTGTCAGCATGAGCAAGCGCAGTTACTGCTGAAAATTCACGCAATCGGGGCACTATTCATAACCACTTAACAAACCTGACATTTGCCAAGCAGAGTCCAGGACAAACCAAGATAAGAGGGCCCAAAAATCTTTTAAATAGGCTCGATTTATAAGCATCAATCAATTACAAAAAAAAATGCACACCGACATAATAGAACCACTAACCACACCGCATCTGCGGAAGGTGGTGATCTCAAAAACCTAGTTGCTCCTAGACTGAGATCACCGTTAACCGGACTTCGGTCCCTTGCTGGAACAGACTCCCCAGCTCGAATGCGCCCGTTGAGGCAATTGTCTTTGTCAGACAAACGGTGAACCTGCCGTCTTTGCTCGTAGTTAAAAGCACGAGAAAGATCATGGACCCACATGGGATGCGCATCAACCACGCGCAAGACCCATGTGGGTCTTGTGTGGATTCGCCTACCCTCAACGTCAGTGGTTGACATATTGTCAACTCTCAGTAGACCCCCCAGCCCCTCGTGGGTTGGGGGGTTTGGCCTTTATGGGGCTCGGTAATCACTTTACCGACAAGAAAACACAAAAATCGATCTGGTGCGCATTGCTTTGGCAGTCTTTCTGTCAACGCAATGCGCATCTGCGCTCGTCCTTTTTTTAACCCCCCACTGGAGGAAAGAATGGACTTGTCAACATTAACCAACAGCCAGCTGATCGCATTTGCTTTCGGCGTAAATGGCAAAAAGGCCGAAGAAGCTGAACAGCAGTTTTTCCCGCGGCATGGCGAACACTTCGCGATGGACTGGCACAGCGATCCACTGCGCTCCAGACTCGATGCTGCCATGGAAATTCAAAAGCGCATGGCACTGAGTCAGCTGCCCACGATGACTTCACCAGATGCAGTCAAAGAGAAGATCCGGCAAATCATTGGGCACGAGTCTTTTGAGTCGTTCTGGGTCATGTTTTTGGACTCGCAAAACCAAGTCATTACGACCCAAAAGCTCGCAACGGGCACGCTCAGTCAATGCAGCGTTTACCCGCGTGAAATCGTCAAGGCTGCATTGAACAACAATGCAGCCGCGGTCATCCTGGCTCACAACCACCCCAGCGGATCTACGACGCCCAGTCGTGCCGACGAGCTCCTCACACAAACCATCAAAGCGTCTCTTGCGCTCATCGACGTCGGGGTCTTGGACCATTTCATCGTGACGCGCACCGAGATCGCCAGCATGGCACAAATGGGGTTGATGTGATGGACGCTCAGACATTGCAAGCCAACAAGGCATTCGGTCACCCTGTGGTGCTGAGCATTCGGGCTCGTAACCAACTTGGCCCTCAATGGCTGGCGAATGTTGCAGACGCCTCTTTTGAAAAAAAGGTGATCCTATGAGCGCTTCAATGATTCGCCGCTACATAGTCCGAGAAATCGGAGAGCACCGCGGAGCACCACGCATCTACCTCGATACCATGGCCCTCACGTCTGCCGGTTTCACACCCGGCGCTACGTATGAACGCTTGAAAGAGGAGGGCAAGCTCATCCTGCGCCTGCATGAAAACGGCCGCTACACCGTCTCCAAAAAAGACAAGGGCGGCGAGACGGTGCCGGTCATCGACATCAACAGCAAAGATGGTTTAAGCCCTCTTGACGGCCTCAAAGCCGTTCGCCTGGTGATTCAGGATGGCATGATCTGCATGATGGCTACCGCGTCTCAAGCAAACGCCAAGCGCCGAATCGCCCGCCTGCGTGAGAACCTGGCAAACGGCCGCATCGTTAGCGCCTCACTGTCTCATGGCGGTGGGATTCTGGACAATGCAGCTCACCACGGTCTCCAGGAAGCTGGCATCAAGCCTGAGTTGGCTTTTGCCAACGAACTCGACGGCGCCTTACTGGAACACTCCAGCTCGGTCAACGATGTTTGGGATTCGGACAGTATCGGCATCGCAGCACCCATGCAGGAAGCAGTTCAGGATGAGTGGCTGATGAATCGTCTGCCACCCGTGGATATCTTGGCCGTAGGCATTCCTTGCTCGGGAGCCTCCCGAGCTGGCGTGTCCAAACGGGGACTTGAGATGATGGAAGACCATCCAGAAGTCGGTCACCTCGCGGCGAGCTTGCTTTTGGCGGTTCAACGTGTTCAGCCCGCAATCGTGGTGGTGGAGTGCGTGAAGGAGTACCAGAAAACGGCATCCGCACAGATCATCCGGTCGCACCTGCGAGACAGCGGCTACCAGGTCAACGAAGTCATTCTCAACGGGAAGGATTTTGGCGTCCTGGAAAACCGGACTCGCTGGTTCATGGTTGCCGCCACCAACGGCATCACCATCGATCTGGACGCCATGGCTCCAGTGTGTACACCG
Organism: Limnohabitans sp.; assembly: GCF_023910625.1. NCBI lineage: Bacteria > Pseudomonadati > Pseudomonadota > Betaproteobacteria > Burkholderiales > Comamonadaceae > Limnohabitans > Limnohabitans sp. The sequence continues at coordinate 97,249 of NZ_JAAVVW010000002.1, read as the reverse complement.
GTGCGCACCGTTGGCGAGGTGCTGGAGCAAATCCCCGAAAACGACGCGTCGTGGCGGGACTTCCAGTACCTCAAGACCAAGGCTGTGCGTGACGCGGAGAAGGGCAATGGGTTTGCGATGCAAATCGTTGACCCGTCCGACACCAGCGTCCCGGTGTTGCGCAAGGGCTACCATAAAGGCGGCTCAACAGATCCGCTGCTCAAGCATCCGAGCCAGGAAGGCCTGTATAGGCTTTTTACGGCCAAGGAGCACGCTAGGATCAAGCAAATTCCTGAGCATTTGGTAGAAGGCATGTCCCAGACCAAAGCACATGAATTGCTGGGCCAAAGTGTTTTGTACGCGCCCGTCAAGGCGTTGTTCAAGCGCATTGGTCAGTCCTTGGAATCTTGTGCAGAGACCCATACCTCAACTGTTCCGGCCTACAGGTTGGCGCAAGCTACAGGTTAAAACAGCGGCCAGGCCAGGTCGCATTAAGCCCCTTCGGGGGCTTTCTTCTGCGCTCAATGAGCCCAGAAGAAAGCCAGCCCAAATGCTTCGACTACAACGGCAACATTCGAGCACCGTTTTTAGTAGGTTCTTGGTAGATTAGTTCGAGTCGTGATTCGATGCCTGCCTTGTGGCAGACATGGACTTATGCCCATTCCTTTACAACAACCGCGCTTGCGGAATCGAAAGGAATATATGGCGAACAAAGCCTTGCACAAAGAAATGCTGCCATTGCGCCGCAATGAGATGGGTCGCGCTGAGCAAGCGCAACTCGAAATCGAGACCGACAAGTCGTCGGGTAATCTCAAGTCAGGCGCCATGGTTTATTGGTTGGGTGAGGATGGTCTCAAAAGCCATGCCTACTCAATAAGTCAATTTGGCAAAGGCGACTTTGCCGAGGTGATCTCCAAGGCTCCTTGCGCACGCGTAACGCAAAAGCTGATTGACACCGCGCATGCGGCGGCAATGACAAAGCTTGATGCGATCCGTGAGCGTGCAAAGGGCTACTACGAGTCTGCCCAGTAACAACCAGGCGGCGTAGGCTGTCTAGGATCACCACACCCGCTTCGGCGGGTTTTCTACTGCGTCCGGCGGGCGTATCAGAAAGCCTACCAGCTTATTCCTTTCATCAACCACCCCAGTTACGGGGAATCGAAAGGAAGTCCCATGGACTCAAAAAGCTACCAACTGCATTCCCGTCATGCCGGCGAACCAATGGTCAAGATCGTTATCGCCACAGCGATGATCGACAAGGCGATCGCAGCCAAGATCATCGAACTTGCACAGATGGTGCTGGACCAAAAGCTCGTCACAGCAACAGCCCTGTCCACGGTCGTGAGTTGGGCCGACAAAGACGGCAACGTCTTGAACACCCAGGTTGAAAAGATGGTCGTCAGCGCAGACGCCGTGCATTTCGAAACAGTGAGCCACGACGGGTTCAACTGCAGCACTACGTGCATCGAGCTCATGACGCTCAAAAGCGACTTTGGATTGCGGCTCCAAGCCTCAGATCTGGAGTTGCCCGATGGCGACTATGAGCTAACCGATGGCGCAGCCTGGCTGGGCACCCCTAACTTCAGCGTTCGCATCCGCGACCTTGCTCATAAAGGCATCGTCGTCGACGTGTACACACGAGGCAAAGAAGGAGATGACAGCCTTGGGAGCTTGCAAGTTGAAGTGCCTGAACAGCACCGCATTGTGGTCACAGAAGGGCTTGATTGGTTGATCTTGCCCGATGAAGACGATACCCGCTACACCAACTGGGGCGACGGCCGAGAGGGCGATGCGTCTGCGCTGGTGGCGAAAGTCAACGCTGACTCTGCCCTCGGGCTGACGCACAGCGACTGGCGTTTGCCAACGATCGAGGAACTCAAAAGCCTCGTCGGCACTAAGTCCGCCCCCAAAGGCGGCTGGTTCTGGTCTTCTTCGCAGTATGTGCGCGGTAGCCGCTACAGCGGTTGGTGCGTCAGTTTCAGCGACGACTACGTCGGCTACAACTTCAGCTACTACGACTTTCAAGTTCGGTTGGTGCGTGCCCGTCAGTGATTTGGGCGGCGCAAGCCGCTTTGGTCATCTGGCGGGTTGGCAAAACCTACGACCGCCCAAATTTGGGCGGTCAAAAGGTGTGTCAAATGCGTTGTTATTCAAACGCACAACCCTCAATCAAAACCACAAAATCAAAGCTCCCCTAACCGGGGGCTTTCTCATGGACCTCAACAGCTCCATCAGAAAGCCTCAAGGCCCGCCTTTCATCAACACCGCAACTGCGGAATAGAAAGGCTCCAATGTCAAAAAAACAGCTCACACCCAGTGAGTTCATGAAGTTGGCTGCGTCCATCGCAAGCCCCGTCCAGTGCTCTGTGCAGATGCTCTCCCAAGGGCGCATGACCATCACCATGCGGCCAAAAGACACTTGCGAATCGGTGCTAACGGTCACCATGCAAATGCAATCAGATGGCAGCGCGACGCACCTCTACGAAACAACCGAGACACCTGCAAAGGTGAGCCGTCATAACTACTTTCCAGTCCTCAACGAAGCGCTTGCCGCGGAAGGGCTGGTGGGTGTTTGGCCTCTGGGCAAGTCGCTTGCCTACGGGGAGACGTTCTCCTTCACTTTCGATGACGGAAGCAAGAACGGCCATTTCGTGAGCGTCTACCGGGATGAAAAGGGCCGCTACGAGCGACCAGTTCACTACGCCCGCTAGACCCTCACAAGGCGTCAAAACAAAACCACCCCTGGCGACAAGCTTTGGGTGGTTTTCTTATGCCCGCTTTTTCAACCACGCAGCTCAATGCTGCAATTTTTAGGAGTTTGCAATGTCAAACAATCTGGTCTCTTTGAGCCCTCAAAAAATCAGTTCGGTCATTCTGGCCGAGAAGTACCTCAAATCCGGTGAAAACACCGCAGACGATCTTTTCGTTCGAGTAGCCCGAGGCATCGCTCAAGCCGAAAAAACCCCAGAGATGCGCGAGCAGTTTGCTGAGATTTTTTTGAAAATGATGCACGACGGCGGCGTCGGCGGCGGTCGCATCATGAGCGCCGCAGGCACCGACATCAAGGCCACCCTCATCAATTGTTTCGTTCAGCCTGTGGGTGACTGCATTCAAGGTCTTGACGAGGATGGAAATCCCGGCATTTACGAGGCCCTTCGTGAAGCCGCCGAGACTATGCGTCGCGGTGGTGGTGTGGGGTATGACTTCTCGCGCATTCGCCCCCAAGGCGCTTTCGTGGGCGGCACTCACTCTGAGGCATCCGGCCCTTGCAGTTACATGGACGTGTTTGACAAGTCCTGTGGCACCGTAGAAAGTGCCGGCGCCAGGCGAGGTGCCCAAATGGGCGTCTTGCGAATGGATCACCCAGACGTGCTCGATTTCATCACGGCAAAACGCACCCCCGGGCGCTGGAACAACTTCAACGTGAGTTTGTTCGTCGAAGACAATTTCTTTGAAGCACTGGAAGCGGGTGAGACATGGGAATTGGTCCACAAAGCCAAGCCCAGCGATCGCTTCGTGGCCAACAACCCCGGTGTGCGTCAGCGTGCTGACGGTCTGTGGGTTTACCGTGAAGTGTCAGCCAAGGAAATGTGGGACACGGTCATGAAGTCGAACTACGACTTCGCTGAACCAGGCATTTTGCTGGGCAGCAATTTCACCCGTGAAAACAACCTCTGGTACTGCGAAAAACTTGAGGCAACCAATCCTTGCGTCACTCGTGATACATGGGTGACAACTACCGACGGGCCTCGTCAAGTCAAGGACCTGATTGGCAAGAAGTTTTCTGCGGTGGTCAACGGCGAAGGCTATGCCACCGTAAGCGATGGCTTCTTTGAGACCGGCAAGAAGGAAGTGTTCTTGCTCAGAACATCCAAAGGCTTTGATCTCAAGTTGACAGGAAACCACAAGGTTTTGGTCAAGCAGGGCAGCGAGCAAGTTTGGGTTGAGGCCAAAAATTTGAATGCCGGTGATAAGGTCGTTTTGCACAACCACCGTGGTTTTTCACAGTGGGCGGGCAAAGGATCTTGGAATGAGGGTTACATGCTTGGCGTATTGTTCGGCGACGGCTTTGTTCACTCCAGCAATGGTGTGGGGCAGATCAGTGTGTGGACCGAGAGAAAAGACGTGCTTGACGAAAGTGCGTTGTCGATGATGGCAACAGTTCGGAAATCCATTCGGGATCTTAAAAGTCGTTCTGATTTCAAAGGTTTCTCGAAAATTTCTGGACGTGCAGAGTATCGGCTTAAATCACGCGGACTGGGTGACCTTGCCGCGAAATTTGGCATTACTTCTGGTATCAAAAGCATCCCGGCAACCGTAGAAGAGGGCTCCTCGGATTTCTACAAAGGATTCCTTTGCGGCTTCTTTGATGCAGATGGTTCGGTTCAAGGACAACAACAGAAAGGCGTCAGCGTTCGGCTGTCGCAATCTAGCCCTGAATCTTTGAAGACTGTTCAGCGTATGTTGGCGAGACTTGGCGTTATATCGACGATTTACCAAAATCGCCGTAACAATGCGGAGATGCTTTTGCCTGACGGCAAAGGGAAAAAGCGCATGTACAAAACAAAGCCAACGCATGATTTGGTTGTGTCGGGCGACAGTCTGCAATTCTTCCAAAATCAAGTTGGGTTTAAACACCACGCTAAAGCCAAGAAACTGAAATCGCTTCTTTCAAGCTACAAACGGACGCCAAACAAAGAACGATTCTTTTCCGAAGTGATTGACCTGGTCAGCATTGGAAATGAAGAAGTTTTTGATGTGACGGTCAACGATGTGCACGCATTTGATGCAAATGGTTTGTATGTGCATAACTGCGCGGAGCATCCCCTGCCTAAATACGGTTGCTGCGACCTCGGTCAGATCATTCTGCCCAAGTTCGTGAGTAAGCCGTTTTCGAAGGACTCATCGTTCAATTTCGACCATTTCAAAGCGACCGTCAAGACGCTTGTGCGCTTCTTGGACAACGTACTTGACGTGACCCATTGGCCGCTTGAGCAGCAACGTCAAGAGGCGCAAAACAAGCGTCGCATTGGCGGTGGCTTCACGGGCCTTGGCTCTTGCATGGCGATGTTGGGCATTGAGTACGGCAGCGCCGACGGTGATGATTTCGCCTCGTCCGTGTCCTGTGCCATGCGCGATGCGGCATACGAAGCGTCGATCGAACTCGCCAAAGAGCGCGGGACATTCCCATTGCTCGATCGCGAGAAGTACTTGCAAAGTGGATTTGCAAATCGCTTGCCAGATCACATACGCGAAGGAATTCGCGAACATGGCCTGCGCAACAGCCACTTGCTGTCTATTGCCCCCGTGGGCACGGTCAGCTTGGCATTCGGTGACAACTGCTCAAACGGGGTTGAGCCTATGTTTTCGTTGGCCTATATGCGTAACAAGCGTACGGCAGACGGCGGCAAAGAGAGCTTCGCGGTCCTCGATCACGCCTTGCGCGTGTTCATTGAGGTTGGCGATGTATCGGCACACGTCGGAGGCGATGCGGTGGCGTTCAAGCAGGCCTTGCTTGATGCGATTGTGCAGTTCAAAACTGAGTTTGAGTTCGACGCTAAGTCCTACAAGGTCAGTGATGTTCTGCCTAAGTCATTCGTGACTGCACAGACGCTCTCGGTCGATCAGCACCTGTCCGTCTTGGCGGCGGTGCAGCCTTACATCGATGCGGCCATCAGCAAGACGATCAACGTCCCCGCTGATTACCCGTTCGAAGACTTCAAGGGCATCTACCTCAAAGCCAACAAACTGGGGCTTAAGGGCGTAGCTTGCTACCGTCCAAACGCCATTTTGGGATCTGTCCTGGTTGCTGCACCCGCTGCGCCCGCGACTGAAACCAAAAAGCCAGAAGAAAAGGTGACTGTGTCCGCCGACGTGGACCCCGCAAGTGTGGTGCTCACGCACCGCCCCGGTGGCGATGACCTCCAAGCTGTCGTCAAGAAGGTCGCCTACAGCGGCTCTACCGGCGACTCATCGATGTACCTGACTGTCTCCTTTGCCAGCGTGCAAGGGGTTGTTGGTGGCGTCAATGTCGAGGTCGAGAGACCCGTCGAAGTGTTCATCACTGCTTCGCCTGATGGCGTACCCGGCGAGTGGATTGCGATCCATGCCAGAAGCCTATCACTGTTGGCCCGCTCCGGTGTGCCGATGCTGGCCAAGGCGCTCCAAGATGGCCGTGCCGTTCGCTCCGACAAAGGACGTGTGCGCTATGGCTGGTACGAGAAGGATGACGGTACGAAAGTGCCACGATTTCCACAATTCCGAGGTGGCCTTGATCGCTTATGCGGTCCAGGAGGCACTGATCTCCAAAGGCGTCCTGGACGTCGATGGCAATCCTGTGCCCACCAAGGTACGCGCCAAACCGTTGCAATCCGAGCAAACCGAGCGGCATACGCACCAAGGGAATACTGCTCACGGCAGCTCCCAGGTCGTGGCCGGTAAGGAATGCAAGGAGTGCGGTGCGCACGCCGTCATCAAAAAAGACGGCTGCGACTTCTGCACCAACTGCGGCACTATTGGTAGCTGCGGCTAAACGAAATGAACTGACCCCTCGTGGGTCGGTTCTTTTTTCCAAACTCATCCGCTCACGCGGGTGGGTTTTCTCATGCGTCCAGATGTCAGGGTGCATGAGAAAGCCATTCGGTTTCACGCCTTTATTAACAGCCACTTTTGAGGCAAGAAAGGTAATTTATGACGAATGAAAAAATCACACCAGTGGTTGAGGCTAAACCAGTCACATCAACCGACGTGCCATCCTCACAGCCAGCGCCAACGCAATCGGCGCTGTCTGACCTTCGACGAGTTATTGCTGATGACACATTGGCCGTGAGCTTTCAGAGCCTTGGGCAGTATCGCACTGCGTTGCTCAAAAGTATTGACACGCTCTACACCATCCCCACCGCACCACCGGTGCAGGAGCCTGTGGCGAATGCTGCCTTTTCAGGGACCATTCGACGCTTGCGTGAAGATCACCACACATGGCGCGACAGCATTGACCGATGTTTAGAGGCTGCGGAACTGCTTGAGAAGCATCTAGCCCCCGCAGCACTTGTGCCAGAACACCTTGATGTGCGACGAATCATGCTTGCCATTGTGCCGGGCGATGGCAGCGGCCACGAGGTCTACGCAAAGTCTGTGGACGAGGTTGTCAACACCTTGACGGAATTATCCGAGCGCATTGAGGTACTTGAGGCTGAAGCGAAGGCAGCACAAACGCTAACGGTGGTTGACCCAAACCATTGGGTCCCTTGCTCACCGGAGTGGATCACCAAGGGAGGACATTGGTCACCCTTGCTCACGCCTAAAAGCATGCTTCACAAGTCAAATAGCGGCACGCTACTTGACGATAGAAGCCCACGTCTCCTTGAGGCGTGGGTTTTTCTTTGCCCTCTTCAACGGAGGAGGTTTCCGTATCTGTTGGCCCAGCCAACAAATATGAAAGCCTCAAGGCCCACCTTTCATCAACAACCCCACGCGGGGAAACGAAAGGACTGCATGAACCTTCAACGGTACCAGCACCAATTTAAATTCCGCCTCATCAGCGGCCCAGTCACGATCTTCAGTTCGTTCGCGAACCGTGGGATGCATCGTCGAATGATCCGCCAACTCTTCCCGGAGTTCGGCGCCCAAGAGCATCGCTTGGCCGTAGCAAAATTCAAGGACTTTGAACAGCGGCTGCAAGGCCTCTACGAAAAGGCCCTGGACCAAGCAGCAATTGAGACGTTTGGCCGCAAGCTCAACATCGGCGAGTTCCATGTCTCTGGCATTGGCCGCGACGAGTTCTCGGTTGCCAAGAAAAATCGCCTGCGCCGACTCAATCGGCTCAAGGTGCAGTGTCAAGACATCGCCCGGGCGCATGCCGCAGGGTGACCATCACAGACCCGCTTCGGCGGGTTTTCTTTTTTTAGAAGGAGGCAATATGTCTCATGAACAGTCCAGTCAGATTTGCAACTCCAATTGCTTTAATCCAATAAAAGATATATATTCAAAATATATTTTTGGAGCAAATGCCATGGCAACTACTCACGACTCTCTCTTGTTGAAGTTCAGAACCAGAGACTCTTTGCACGGCGTGACTCGACTCACTGTCAAAGCGCTTGCTCAACAATTGGATGTCAATGAAACCCAGGTGGTTCACTTGGCTTTGTCTAAATTGGCATCCGAAATTCTGCCTAGCTACGAGCCAGACGATGGGCCACTTAGCGAAAGGCAAATCAAAGCAGTGAGACGTGATGCAAACGACCTTTTGCCCATTGGGGAAACCATTCGAGAAGAGGTTTTGTTCGGATGAGGCCGCCGGGTAAGCTACCAACACCCGGAGATATAGTCTGGTGCTTGTTTCCAGAGTTACCAGAACTAAAACCCGGTCCCAAACCAAGGCCTGCGCTTGTCTTTGGTGTCATTGAGAAATCAGATGGAGCGATCGTTCGAGTCGTATACGGCACATCTAAACAGCTAAACAATCTCAGAACTGGTGAGGTGGCCATCTGTCAGCTTCTGAGCCCAGAAGGCTACAGAACAGCCGGTCTTTCATATGACACCAAGTTCAACATGAAGACGATCGTTGACCTGCCTTGGACTGAGAGATTTTTTCGAACCGCGCCAGGGACGCCATACGGCTCTTCACCAAAGATCGGGACCTTGCATGCCAGTTTGGTGCGCACCTTCGCACTTGCCTATGAGGCAACAAAAACAAATAACTGAGTCGGTAAACCTACCGTGACAGTTCGATCATTAGACCCGCTTCGGCGGGTTTTCTTTTGAGGGCCCGCCATGGCCACAAAGGAAAGCCCACCGGCTTTTTCCTTTCATCAACAACCCCATAAACACGGGGGAACGAAAGGAAGTCATGGAAACTGACAAACAAATCGCGCTGACAAATGGCGATGATCTTGATGGCAACATCGGCAACTTCGGTGTGCGCATCGTTCGTAAGGGCATGAAATACGGCCTGAATGACGTGCTCACATGGGAGAAAGCCGAACCTCTGGTGGAGTTTTATCTTAAAAATTCCAACGGTCGCATGCAAGATGGCCGCGGCTGGTTCGTTTCGCGGTACTACTACACCACCCTGAAGTTCAGGGAATTTTCGAATGAAGGGCTGTGCCTGGATGGCGGCAACCGCGATACTTGCAGCTTAACGGCTGCAGAGTTTGATGCCGCACTCACGCTGGTAGATGCACGTGTGGCCTTGTTCGCCAACTCATCTGATGTGGAATCTTGGCGTGAGTCATGGCGCATCGGACGGGAGGTGTGAAATGGGCTGGTCTTACGCCATCGACAAAAGCCACAACAAAGCCGCCGAGGTCAACAGGCTCGTTGCCTGGCAAAAGTCAGACGATGCGGTCTGGAGACTTGTCGAACATCGACTGGTGGGTAACCACCTTTGGATGATCGTCAAGCACACGGGCACCGGGGAAATTTCACCGGCCTTGTACCTCATCCAATCCGGCTGGCCTCATCATGGTTGGGGGCACAAGAGTGTGTCTGAACGTGATGAAGTCGACATGCCTCTTTCTCTGCTTGCGCTTTTAGCGCCAACAGAAGATCCGAGTGAAATAGCGTGGAGAGAACGTGTCGAGCAGCATCATCAAGAGGCGGCTTCGACCCGAAAGCGTGCACGGTCGATCAAGGCTGGCGACACGTTCCAATGGAACGGTGATCGGCTGAAAGTCGTCAATGCGCATTCTGACAATCGCCACTTTTCCGTGGAACACGAGATCTTCAAAAATGGTGAGTGGTTGTACTGCAGCACGTACCGAGCAAAACGATCCGTCCTAGCGGCTCTGCAACCATGCGTCATTGCTACAACGGCAGCTAACCAGCCTGCAAAACCCTCGCAAGAGGATGTCGGCATGCAAGATCAGCAGCTATTGTTTGCATGATTCACATCACGACTTTTCAAGCCCCTTCGGGGGCTTTCTCATGGGTTCTACGAGGCCATGAGAAAGCCTACTGGCCTATGCTTTTTTTAACTACCCATATTTGGGGACAGAAAGGCAATATGAAGAAGATTTTTTGCGTTATAGCGATCACCGCTTGCGGCCCAGAACTCCATGAGTTCAATTCCGAGAAGGCTAAGCTTGAATGGCTTGCCACGCAAAGCAATCACGAGGATGACTTTACGGCCTTCGTGGTTGAGGGCACCATCAGCGGCTTGGAGAGTCCGCATGTGGGCAAAGATGCCAAGGAAGCCTTGGATGAGATGCTCGCCGAGGATGCAGAAAAGATGCAACTGCAACCCAAGATCGTCGAAACCCCTGGTTTGCAGTGGCTGGTTCTCCCCAACGAGGGAGAGAAGTATTACACCAACCACGGTGATGGCCGCGAGGGTGACGCATCCTCCTTGGTGACCAACGCCAACGGTGATCCTGCCCTTGGGCTGGGGCACAGCGACTGGCGTTTGCCAACGATTGAGGATCTCAAAAGCCTCATAGGCACTAAGTCCGAACCCGAAAGTGGCTGGTTCTGGTCGTCTTCGCCGCATGTGGGCAATAGCAGCGGCGCCTGGAACGTCAATTTCGACGACGGCTACGTCTACGACAGCAACCGCAACTACAACGGCCAAGTTCGGTTGGTGCGTGCCCGTCAGTGATTTGGGCGGCGCAAGCCGCTTTTGATCATGAGCGCCAGGCAAAACCCACGACCGCCCAAATTTGGGCGGTCAAAAGGTGGGCCAAAAGCGTCGTCATTCGATTACGCAAACTCAAGCCAAAACCACAAAATCAAAGCTCCCCTAACCGGGGGGCTTTCTCATGGACCCCCTTAGCTCCATCAGAAAGCCTCAAGGCCCGCCTTTCATCAACACCGCAACTGCGGAATAGAAAGGTAATCATGAAAAAATTTTTCGCCCTTATGGTGGCCGTAGGCACCCTTGCCCTCACTGGTTGCGCCACCAACCCAATGTCCGGTACATCAACGGGTTACGAGCGTGTGCAACAAGCTCAGAGGGCTGAGCAAGCCATGGTCGTCTCGGTGAGAGACGTTGTTGTGACTACCAATTCGCCCCAGCGAGCAGTTCTTGGAGCTGTCATAGGTGGCCTGGTTGGTCACGCAATTGGGTCTGAGCTTGGAGGAGGATACGTCGGACAAACCTTAGGCACAACAGTTGTTGGAGCCGCTGGCGCCGAAGTTGCTCGAAGGTCAAACAAATCGTTGAAAGGCCAGGAAATCTCTATCATCCTGAAAAGTGGGAACATCGTCACGCTTGTTCAAAACACAGCTGACGGCGTTGTTTTCGCAAAAGGCCAATTGGTGCTGTTTATCGGGGGCGAGCGGATTGCCCCCATGAATTGAATTTGGCTTCCTGGTCTCAATTTCAATAAGGCATCTGACATGCAACGCAACCACGTAGCCTTGGCGCTCCTCAAGCGAGGCGGCGGCACCAAGGTCCACCGCAAGTCGAACAAGGCCAAGCGCATCTGCGAGAAACAGGCCCTGCGCAAAGCCCTGTTCTGATTTCCATAAGCCCCCTCGGGGGCTTTCTACTGTTCTTCCCATTTGGTGTGAATAGCAGAAAGCTCGCCAGCTTAATCCTTTCATCAACAACCTCAGACATGAGGAAAAGAAAGGTCATGTGAAAACTCACGAAATCCATGTTAAGGCCATGTTCACCGCAGTGGTGGAGATCGAAGCCTCAACTTACGAACAAGCCCAAAAAATCGCCAAAGATAACTTCGGTTGTGTCGGGCCAACGTGGCTAGATGGTGGGCACACAAGCATCCGCAGTTGGGACGCTCCAGTGCATCCCACTGAGCAAACGGTTCTCACGCCTGTCGATGCCCTGTGCAGCAAAAAAGACGATGGTGGGTTTGCAAGAGGCAACGGTCATGCAGCGCATTTCGCAAGACTTACCGCGAGGGCAAAAGAAGTTCGAGTTCGTGGCGAAATTGCCACCCTCGGAGGCTTGATCTTGGATTGGTTCTCCGCCAACAAGTGGATGACTTCTTTGCGAATCAAAGTCGAAGACAGTGGCTGGCAAATACCAGCGCAAGTCACTGTTGGCCATGACTTGGCAACATCAGAAATTGAGGCATCTGATCTGCTCCGTGAAGCAATAACCGAGTCCATTGAAAGTTTTCGGTTGTACCGTACTTTGGTGGAGGTCAGCACATGCGGAGAAATCTTAATTGAGCGTCAACACCTCGGTGCGTTCCTTGATCTGGATTCAGTTTCGGCCATCGATGTGATCAAGCACCTTGCCACAATCCCTGAGACGGAGTTCAAAGGCAACTTGTCCAGCATGGAAGCCTTGTACGCATAACCAATCAAGTCTCTCGACCGACTTGTTCAACCTAAGTCCCTTCGGGGGCTTTCTCATGCGTACCAATCGCATCAGAAAGCCTCTGGCGTCTCCTTTATAAAAAATCAATTTTTAGGCCGCTGAGTTGTGCCAAACGGCACACCTGAGCAGCCTTGCTCAACCCTTTTATCAACCACTCCATAACGGAGAAACGAAAGGGGGCCCTATGGGCGCTACAGTTTTGGACGCAGTCCGCGTCACATCTCGAACAACAGCCACCGGTGAGGTGGTATACCTCTGGCAAGAGGAAACACATGACCTGCGCGGTGACGGTGATAGCAACTGGTGCGTGATGGCGTTTGGCAACAAAGCCGACATCATCCGGCGCATCTACCTCATGGCCGAATCGGTGGCCAGCGGCATGCTCAAGGTGGGCGGCCAGTCTGTCACCGCCTTCATCGACGCCATGCTCAAAAAGCTTGACTCGCCGGGTCACATGCGTTGTGAGACGGTATTGTTGGAAAACACCAACGGTAAGGCCTTCTACGGCGCCATAACACCACACAACAGGGCAGCTATTCGCCAATTCCTTCGGGAGATTGGTCGCCTTGATCTTGCGGAAAAAATCGAAGAACCAGGCGACTCCAGCCAAAAGGTTGAATTTGTTCTCGACGATGATTTTCAGGCCTTGCGTGGCATCATCAACAGTGTTGAGTACGACGGCCTCGACATCAATGACCATCGCACCCGAAGAAAGGGCATCGCAGCATGGAAGGTTTTTCGCTATAGCGATGGCATGACTTGCCTGCACGCCGATGGTAGCTTCGGTCCAACAGACGAAATCCAAGCAGTCGAGCAATTGGCGAAGTTGGATCTGGAGGTCTATGCCACCGACATCAACGTCGGTTATGGCAACGGCGCCGATCCAGAGAACGCCTTCGTGGCCATGTTGAACGATAAACCGATTTACTTCGGTGGCATTCAGTACGACAACTACTGCCTCACACAGGCGCTGGTGAAGTCCGCGCTTGATGTTCACCTGAAGACAGGTCAGAAGGTGCTGCGTCCGTTGCTCAAAACCCTCAAAAATGCCCTTGCGTCACCGAAGTCTCTACCCGATGACACCGTCATTCGGTTTGACTGCGAAGGATATTCTGATCGCTGGATGAAGGAAAAGATCGGTGAAGTTCGAGACTTGCTGGGACAGGGTGATGACGGACAGCCTCAGTTCTCCACTACGTTTGGGGATTTGGCCAAAATCAGCAGTCCTTCCTGCAATTCGCTGCGTTATGTGATCGACTCGGTGAAAGCTGAGTTCGTTTTGCAAAGCCAGCCGGCGTTGTTCTGAGGTGGCCCATGGCAGCATTGATCACGACAACAGCTCCCAACGACGCAGGCTTTACGCCCGGGTTCTACCTGGTGCGCGAAAGCGACGGACAGCGGTTTTTTATCGCTCCTGGCGTGAATTCCTTGGCTCTTGAGAAAGTAGCTGGAAAGCACCTGAGTGAAAAAGTGGGCTGGGGCTACTGGATCGATAAGTACCTTGGTACTGATGTCGCCGGTAAACCAGCTTGGCTGAACTTGGATTGTGAAGATCTCTTCTTCTGATGGCTAAGCTAGTCCTCGTCCGCGGCCTACCTGGCAACGGCAAATTCACTAAATCCAAGATAACGGCCGAACGTATCCAAAAGATGCGTGAGCGCTGGCAACCATAAACAGCACGCCTTCGAAAGAAGGCTTGCCGATGCGACAACCAACGTATCGGTAAGTCCTTTTTCATCAACTCGCACAAAGTGCGGAAAGGATTTCAATGCCAACCATCAAAATCGCGCAGTTCAGTGATCTCCATTACTGCCCCAACCACCTTGAAGAAGCTGATCGCTGCTTCACGGCGGGCGTGACAGAAGCCATCTCTCGCGGTGTCGATGCCGTCATCATTACAGGTGACAGCACAGACCACGCGCTTGACGCTCATTCACCGGCTACACGTGCACTGGCCGCCCAGCTCAAGAGATTGAGTCGAGTGTGTCCGGTTCTCATGCTTCAAGGGACATTCAGTCACGAGCCTCCTGGGTTCTTGCGGATGATCTCCATGGTGAATGAAAAATACCCCATCAGCGTTGCTGACGGTATCTCGCAATGGGCACTTGTGCCCAACGCAGGATTCATCCAGCTCAGAGGCCACGATGTCGAAAGCTCGGCAACCATGGTGGTGAGCGCTATGCCAACACTCAACAAAGCCGCAGTGGCTTCGCTGTGTGAGGGTGTGGTAGACGCTGCCAGCGAGCATGCCAGGGGAATCATCAGCGGCATCATTCGCGGCTGGGCAGATTTTCACCTGGAGCAACGCCGTCAAGGCCGAGCCACTGTGGTGCTGAGCCACGGGACCGTCTTCAACTCCATCTCGGAGCATGGCGTTCCCATGGCGGGCACAGATCACGAACTTGGTGTTGACACACTGTTTGGCTCGCAGGCCAACGCAGTCATGCTGGGCCATATCCACAAGCACCAGCAATGGGAAGAGGGCGGGCGAGTCATCGCTTACCCCGGCTCGATCGGACGATTCCACCACGGTGAGATTGGCGAAAAAGGCTGGATCGAATGGACCATCAACACCTTGTCGTCCGAACAGGACGCCATGGAGGAGGGGACATCTCTCGATTTCGTGCCCACGCCGTCACGCAAAAATGTGGACATTGTCTTCGACGGACCGCCTGATCTTGATGTCATCAAGGCTCGGGCAGTTGAATGTGAGGGTGCTTACGTTCGCATTCAGTACGCCGTTGACGAGGAGTACCGCCATAATGTGGACAGAGCCGCCATCAGACTCATTCTGGAAAAAGCGGCAGACCTCAAAATTGAGGGAAAAATTCTGATCGTCACAAGGCAACGCGCTCAAGGCATCTCAACGGTGTCCATGGGTGACAAGCTTCGACTCTGGGCTACCGTTACAGGTACTCCAGATGTTGACGCACTTGGTGAACGCTTGCAATTGTTGGAAACAACTCCAGCGAGCGAAATTGCCGAGGCATTGGTTGCCAAAGTGACGGCAGTAGCCTAAACACAACCACTTTAAGCCCCCGTCATTGGGGGCTTTCTACTGGGCGTCCCTAAGTTAGGACCCAGCAGAAAGCCCACCCGGCTTATTCCTTTCATCAACCCCTTCCCAATTGGGAAACGAAAGGAAATCAAGATGGCACACCATCTCAGTCTCTTCAATGGCCAAGCAGAAATGGCCTACACAGGCGCACAACCATGGCACGGTCTCGGCCAAGTCGTTCCTCCTGACGCAAGTCTCGAAGAGTGGCTCAAGCTGGGACACCTGGAGTGGAGCATCAAAGATTCGGTCGCACAGTTCACCAATGGTGAATTACGCAATTTCCCCGAACACAAGGTGCTGTACCGCAGCGACAACAACGTACCCCTGTCCATCGTCGGCTCCGCCTACAAGGTGGTGCAACCCAAGCAGGTGATTGAATTCTTCCGTTCGCTCGTCGAGCGAGAAGGTTTCACAATCGAGACCCTGGGGGCTCTCAAAGAAGGTCGCCGTATCTGGGCCTTGGCCAAGACCAACATCGAAAACGACGTGTTCGGTTCGGACCGCTTGAAGGCCTATTTGCTGCTCATCACGAGCTGTGATGGCTCTCTGGCGACAACGGCCAAATTTGTCAGCACCCGTGTTGTTTGCTGGAATACGCAAGCGATCGCGTTGCACTGCGAGGATGGTCAAACCGTCAAGGTCCGCCACAACACTGTGTTCAACCCGGACGCTGTGAAGGAGCAAATGGGCCTCATCGGAAGTCAGGCGTTCAGCCACTTCTTGGGCAACATGCGCAACCTCGCCAAGGTCAACATGACCCAACACGACGCCCAAAACTTCGTCGAAAGCCTCTTGCCCGCCACCACTGGCGGCGAAAAGGAAGTTCGCGAATCCAAGGCTTTCGTGAAGATCATGGGGCTGTTCAACGGCGAGGCCAAGGGCTCAGAACTTCCAGGTGTCAGCGGAACTGCGTGGGGCTTACTCAACGCGGTGACAGAGTACGCGGATCACCATGTCCGTGCACGCAACGCCGAGAACCGCTTCAGCAGCTCGATGTTTGGCGCCAGCGCCAACCTCAAGGCAGCAGCAGAGTCCAAGCTCCTCATGGCGTTTGCGTAATGGAACTCCTGACGCTCTTCGGGCGTCGGGAGGCAACCACCGATTCGATCGCAAAGGCTCATGGCCTTGGCGATCGGTCGGATGTTGTCCTTTATTCCGATGCGCAATGCACCAGGCCCGTGGCTCGCCATGTCTGGTACTCCAGCGGCAGACCAACCCTTCGCAACAAGTACGTCATGTACAACTGCTTTCGTTATCGGTTGCAGTGGTGCTGACGCCTCAAAAACCAAACCCGCTTCGGCGGGTTTTCTACTGGGCCCCACCCAGCAGAAAGCCCACCCGGCCTGCTTGTTTTTCAACAACACCGCATTTGCGGAGAAAGGGTCTCAAATGACCAATTTAAACCCCATCACAACCGATCAGGAAGCCACGATTGCAGCGGCAATTATTGATGTTCTGGTTGCTTACGGAATCATCAATACGGACGCGGTCCTCACTTGGCCCCATCTTTTGCTGGGTCTCAAGGGCTTGAAAGAACTTCCCGAACATCTGAGTCAACAACCGCCCGGCATGATCAAAACAGGCGACAGTAATCAGCGCAATTGGGAAGCCGAGTTTAAAAACTTTCATCGAAGTTTGTGCGCACGTTTTGCATACTGCCACGATGAAAAAGACTGGACTCGCGATCAAGTGTCATTGGAAGAATGGATTGCGGGGAAAGCTCAGCAATCATTACCAAGCGCTTTTGACGAAGCAGTTGCAGAGGAACTGAAAAACGTCACGGCCATTCCATTCAATAGCCATGATGTTTGCCAACACTTTGCAAGCAGGCTGCGTGAGCGGCTTATTCCGCATGCGGAAGTTCAGAAAGTTCCAAGTAAAGAGATTTACCCGATTTCCAAGCAAGAATCAAAACGACTCTCGCCTGAACAGTTGCTGCATTTGAAGGAGATCCATGTTGGTACCGTAAATGCTTCTGACTCCAAATATCCACTCACCGATCCTGATTGGGTGACATTTGGTATGGCCGTTCAGGACGCGCAGGCGAACTTGTAAATTCACTTTCAAGCCAAGACCAAACCTGGCTTAGACCAACCCAACCCACTTCGGTGGGTTTTCCATTGCTCACTTCAAAAGTGAGTTTTGGAAAGCCCACAGGCTTGACCCTTTCATCAACACCCCGTTCATTCGGGAGAAAGGTCAACCATGAGACCACTTCGTCTCACACTGGAAAACTTCGCTGGAATCGCCAGCGGACAAGGCAAGAAACAGATCATCCTGGATCTGGAACAGTCGGTCCCCATGGACGCCCAAATCGTCGCCATTGCCGGCCCTAACGGTGCAGGCAAAACGACCATCATGGACAACCTCACGCCATACAGGCTGATGCCTTCCCGGGCATCCAAGCCAAGTCCTTCGGCTTTCTCCTACTACGAGCACATCGTAGGCGGCGAGGGCTCAAAGGAGTTGTTGTGGGAGCACTGTGGTGTTCGGTACCAAAGCGTTTTGCGGTTTCGCTCAACGGCCAAAACCAAAAAGACAGAGGCTTACCTCTATGTGGTCGATGCCAATGGTGCGACAACACCTTGGACAGATCTCAAAACAGGCGCTCAGTCAGACGGCAAGACCGACACCTACGATGGGGCCATCGAGGCGGTCCTCGGAAAACCCGAAGTCTTTTTCCAAGCGCAGTTCAGCGCACAGGGGAAAGAGCCAATCGGAAACATGTCGGCGAGTGACGTAAAACGTCTGATCGCTGATATGATTGGCGCCAACAGGTCATCCGAACTTTCGGGAAAGGCCAACGAGATCGTCAAGGCCCTCAAGCCGCGACTCTCGGCGATGCAAGATGAGGTTAGCCGCACTGAGGCGAACATACCCGACGAGGGGGTGATCACTCAGAGCATTGCCGACCTTTCAGCTCAGTGCGAAATCGCAAAGACGGAATTGGCAACAATGACGTCACGCGAGTCCGAACTCATCGCCCGCATCGCGGCGGCGGGTAAAGATGCTGAGCAGCTTGCAGCAGCTCGTCAAGCGCACGAAGCCTTCAATCGCCAACTCAACGAAGCGGTCACCGCCCACCAAAACCTTTTGGCCGGGATTGACGCCAAACGAGATGAGTTGCGCCGTGAGGCCAACAACTCACTCAACTCTGTCCAAAGTGGCGAACGCTCTGCCAGAGAGGTTGTTGGCTCGTTGCAAAACGAACTCCAGCGACTGACTCAGGTAGCAGCCACGTTCGCCAAAGTAGATGCGGCCGTTCGTACCATCCCTCAATTGCAGACTGACAAGGCTTCAAAACAGGGCCGGCTCGATCAGTTGACACCGCAGTTGCTCAAGCTTGAATCGGTGCAGTCTGGTGTCACGGTGTTTGCCACTGAACTTGCCAACGCAAAGAAGGACGGCGAACATCTGGCCAACGCACTTGTGGCGGCGCAGGAAACTGCCAAGCTCTTGAGTGAGGTGCCTTGCCAAGGGACCGACTTGAGTGGTCGTTGCAAACTGCTTACGCAAGCCAACGGGGCAGCAGAAAATATCCCAGATACCGAGGTAAAGCTCCAAGGCGCTCGCGATGGCTATCGCGCAAAGCTTGATCAGCGCAGTGTGCTACTCACGGAGCTTGATCGGCTCAAGGCCTGCGAAGTTGAGGCAACCGGGATTCGAACTGAGATCGGCAAGATCGACGTGCAGTTGCAGCAGTGCCAAAACACGGCTTTGGCTGCAGAAGCGGTCAAGCAAGCCCAAGAAAGCATCCCCGCGATACGTGATCGGCTTACTACGGCTCTCGACGATCTGGCCCAGGCAGAGGTTCGCGTCCGCGAAGCTCAAGCCAAGCTGAACGCCGTGGACAGTGAGATTGCCGTGCAAATCAAGCACATCAATACCACTCACGCAAATGCATTGGAAGGCCTTGAGCGCATTCGCATTACGTTGCCAGCGATCTCGCAAAGCGACGACGTGAATGTCCTCACCGACCAAAAGACACGTTTGCGTGCCGATATCGAGAAGACCCAAGCCGATCTGTCCGCTCGCGGTCAGGACATTGCCCACGCCCAAGCCAAGCTGCATCAAGCTGGGCTCAGTCGTGAGGTAGTGGCCCAGCAACGCAGGCGCTGTGAAGCGCTTGCTGCGGAAATCGCTCACTGGGTCTTGCTCGTCAAGGCCTTGGGAACCGACGGGATCATCGCTATGTCCATCGACGATGCTGGTCCTGCCATTGCGTCCATTGCCAACAACCTCCTGGAAGACTGCTACGGCGGTCGGTTTGCGCTCTCGCTGGTCACTCAGCAAGACACGCAAGCCGGCGTAGCCAAGGAAACTTTCCGAATCCAGGTTGAAGACAACGAACGCGGCGAGACGAAGTTCTTGGAGATGATGTCGGGTGGCGAGAAGGTCTGGATCAATGAGTGTCTGGTGCGAGCCATTGCACTCTACATGGCCCAGGTCAGCGACACACGTGCATCGACTTTGTTCTCCGACGAGTCCGACGGACCACTCGATCCCAGTCGCAAACGCCAGTACATGGCGATGAAGCGTGCGGTGATTGAGCGTGGTGGCTACGAGCGCGAATACCTGATCACTCAGACCCCAGAGCTTCTGGGTATGTGTGACGCGGTCATTGACGTCTCGAAGATCTAAAACAATAAAACGAGGGGCTGCTTGCAGCCCTTCCAAGAGCCCTCAAGGCGAGGACTCCTGGAAGGGTTGAAACCCTGCACGGCTATTCAACTCCGCTAAGTCGGGAAAGGAAAGTCATGCAAGACCTATTTGGTCAAGAAATGAACGTCTACAGGGGGCAACCCATGCAGACGCCAGCATTCACTAACGATGAGTCTGAAAGAGTGCTCGAAGATGTCGTCTTCGACGGCATGCTACTCAAGCAAACGGCTGAAACGCTCGCCAAACTCAAGAATCTGGGCGAATCCCAGGCCATTGGGCAAGTCAGGCGAGAGGCATGGGAAGAGTTCATGTGGATCTACGACTTGTGGGCAACTCCTGCCTACATCACCTTCGATACAGCCTGCGCCATGGTCAACGCTGATGCCGAATCCATTCGTGGGCGCATCAGTCACACATTTGCAAAAGAGATTCGGCAAATGTTTGAAGCCGTGGTGGCCCAACACCCGGAAGAGCGGGCAAATCTGATCCTTCGGATGCGTCACTACATCGATCTCTCCCAGCAAATGCATTAACTTGCACTGAGAGCCTAGCCCGGATCTTGTAACCATTTTTGGTTGCAAGACCCAGTCCCCAAAAAACTCCATCCCCCTCCGGGGCCATCTATGCCCTATGGGCTATCAAAGGAAACCTCATGTTGAACAAAAAAGGCTTGTTTCATTACATCGCCATCGTATTTCGCTGGGCACGCCCGCGATGTGTGCCGGCGATTGTCTTTTTGATGATGCTGCCAACGGTCGTGATAACTCGCGTCTGTTTCGGTGGACCCATCTGGATCGTTGCTTTTGTCGTTGCCATGGTCAAGAAATTCATTTTTCTCCAGCGGCGCAGACAACAAAAGCCCATGCCACTCAACTGATCAATCCAAAGCGGCTCCTAAGCCGCTTTCTGATGTGCGTTCGTTGCGCCCATCAGAAAGCGACTTCATATCGCCCACCGTTTCATCAACACCTTTTTTCTAAAGGAAGAATCGGAGAAAAAACCATGCAAAAACCTAACCTGGCAATTGGGCCAGATTTCAGTAAAGACCCGCCTCCACTTGCGTGGATATTTTGGGGAATCATCACGTCCCCAATTGGTCTTCCATGCTTTTTCGTTGGCATCATCATTGGCGTCGAATCACTTCAAACGGTTTGGCCAAAATTGACGATTCCACTCGTAGAAATTTTTTACGGGAAGTCGGAATTGGGCTATTCAACAGCATCGACACCAGCAGCTGTGGAGGACTTTGTTCAGCATCCGCTTGATCCAAAGAATCTGCTCAATATCGCAAGATGTAACGAT
Source organism: Limnohabitans sp. (assembly GCF_023910625.1). NCBI lineage: Bacteria > Pseudomonadati > Pseudomonadota > Betaproteobacteria > Burkholderiales > Comamonadaceae > Limnohabitans > Limnohabitans sp. Next base: position 75,965 of record NZ_JAAVVW010000002.1, on the reverse strand, counting down.
GGTGAATTCCGTCGTTTCATCCGCCATATTGACGAAAATGGATTCGTTGGGCCCATCGAGCTGAGCATCATAGTTCCAGGTGAACTCTGTGCGTTAGGCATGGAGAACGACCTGGGATCTGCGTTGCGTTACACGCTGCGACAGTTCGACCAGGGTGTGTTCAAAGAAACCGTCCCCTGGATCGCAGTCTCGCCAACCGGCCAGATCATTCCAGCAACTGACGATGCCCAAGAGCAGCCGCCTGCAGTGCCGTTAGCCAAGGATGACAGCAGCTCACATCAGCAAGCCCCTGAAAACGAGCAAAAGGCCTGTGTTGAACAGCCTGCGAGTTCACGCCCTCCACCAAAGCAAGACGCCCCCATGGAGTCTCAGCGCATGAAGCCCAACGATTCGACTGCGAATGCGGTCGATAAGTCCAAGGGTGACATCGGACGCGTCATGTTTGCCGAAATGCGCGACTACCCGTCCAAGGGTGGTCGACCCGCATATTCGAGTTTTACGGTTCGCTTGCGAAAAGAAAACGGCCAGGAAGTCGCCTTCACTGGCGTGGACCTGGAATCAAAGTTCACCGGCACAGATGCTTTTAAGTCTGGCGACCGGGTACAGATTGTTTCCTATGGAAAGCAGACCGTCGACGTCAAGGAAGACGGGCAGTGGAAAAAGTCGCACCGTAACTGTTACGGCGTTTTCCCAGCTTGAAATTCCTCTAAACCAAATGAAGGGCTCTAAGGCCTTTCATTCATTCACCTCTCGGGCCTAAAAACCCTAATCATTCCTTCAGGAGAAAAAATCATGGCATCTTTAAACAAAGTCCAAATCATCGGCAATTGCGGTCGCGATCCAGAAGTTCGCTATCTGCCCGACGGTCGGGCTGTTGCCAACATCAGTGTCGCCACCACCAGTCGACGCAAGAACAAAGCCACTGGAGAGGTCATTGAAGACACGCAGTGGCACCGCATCGTCTTTTATGACCGCTTGGCAGAAATCGCCGGCGAGTACGTCAAAAAGGGCAAACCTGTTTACGTCGAAGGTCGTCTGAAATACGGCAAGTACACCGACCAATCAGGGGTTGAAAAGAATACCTGCGACATCGTGGCCACCGAGCTTCAATTGCTCGGCGGTCGTGATTCCGGTGATTCTGCTGGCGGCCAGCCTCGTCAGAATGCGCAACCGCAAGGTAACGCGCCTGCACAGGGACAGCCATCGCAAGGCGGTTATCAAAATCGTGCCCCTCAACAACCTGCACCCCGTGCAGCGGGTGGAGGCGGTGGTTTTGACGACATGGACCTGGACGATGACATCCCCTTCGCTGACCCAATGAAGCGACGAGCTTTTGCTTTGTCAATTTGATCAAAAAAGGAGCGCTCATATTTGGGCGCTCCCAAGTCCCCCAGGGGGCTTGCTCCTGATGCCTTGCATTGCAGGGCTCAGCAGCAAGCGATTTTCCTGATCGCTTAGTGGTTTTTATCAACCCGCAATTGCGGAAAGGAACCACATGGAAATCAACTTCGCAGAGCTTGACTGGCACCGCGTGCTGCCAATGCTTGGGGTAGAGCCAGCACTCATTGAAAATCCCAAGCGATCCGGGCCATGCCCGATTGAGGGCGGCGGGAAAACCCGGTTCCGCTTTGACAACAAAGCGGGAAGAGGGACGTGGATCTGTAACCACTGCGGTGCCGGCGACGGCGTCTCTTTGGTCGCCAAGGTCAATGGCACAGATGTTCGCGGAGCAATTCAACTGATTCGCGGAGCTATTGGCGGGACTAAACACCAGCCAGAGTTTCGACGAGCCAAACCGGTTGAACCCGATGTCAAAACACCTCAGCAGATTGAGAAGGCCAGAGACGGCCTTAAACGTGCTTGGTGCAAAGCCAAAGCAATCATTGACACTCCTGCTCAGCTGTACCTTCAAAACAGGGTAGTGGGGCTGAATCTGTCCTGGCTTGCATCATCATTCCGTTTCAGGGATGAGTTGTTTCACTTTGACAGCGAGACCGCGAAAAAGTCGCGTTTGCCATGTCTGCTTTCGCGGGTGGTGGATGCCTCATCGCCCAGTCACGTAGTCACGTTGCACAGGACCTACCTGAGCAGCACGGGACAGAAAGCGGGAGTAAGCCCGGATCAGGTTAAAAAACTGATGCCGGCTACGGTGGAGAAGATTGGCGGCGAATCAATCCAACTCAACACCGCAACTGGAGCACTTGTCATCGTCACAGAGGGCATCGAATCAGGTCTCGCGTGGGTCATGGCTTGCAAAAACCGTTATCCGGTCTATGCCGCTATCAGCTGCGGCAACTTGGCTAAATTTAAGTGGCCGATGGGCACAAAGGCGATTCTCATCGCCTCTGACCACGATGCAGTGAACCCCAAGACAGGCCTGCGGCCAGGACTGCATCACGCCAAGATTCTCAAAGAAAGAGCCGTCGAAGCAGGTATCAAGGCGATCATCAAGATCCCGGACACCCAGGGCATCGATTGGGATGATCTTTGGAATCAAGGCGACATTGGGGCCTTCAAACTGAGACGTTTGAAGAAATCACAAGCCGAGACACAGACGGTTTAAAAACCGCTCCAAGCCCCTCACAAGGGGGCTTTCTACTGGATTGTGATGAGCATCAGTCCAGCAGAAAGCCCACACGGCTTGCGCCTTTTCTTAAACGCCCGACTGGGCTCACGAAAGGCATCAATGAGCACAGCAACAACGACAACCATTGAGGACACCATCCTCAGTGAGTTCGTACGCAAATCAAAACACCTGAGAAATCAGGCCCCAACCCAGTCCATGCAACGAGAACTGCTGGACATCGCTACTCCGTACCACACCAAACTTAAGGAACTCGGTTACCCCGCGCAATTGAGTAAGGCCATGCTACGGAAAGCATTCGATCACCAGCCCGCGTTCTCAACCCTCACGCTGCTGGGTAAAGCAAAACTTCATATTTTTTGAAAGGATGAGCCATGCTCATTATTGAATCGGCCGCTCGCGAAGTGGTCAAAAACTGGGAGAAGGGCGATCTCGCGGCCGCTGTCCGCGAACTCTCCAATGTACTCACAAGGATCGATGAGGACCGCATTAATCATGCTGGCGCCATCGCAATCGCAAGGGCCCAGGTCAATGACGAACTGGAAATTGACGATGAGCCTTTGATTGCAGCGTCGGAGAATGGTGCATGGGTCAGCGCATGGATTTGGGTGCCTTCAGAAGAGGGGGCCGAAATTAATGAGCCCCGGCACATCACGATCCATGAACCGCAAGCGCATAAGCCATGCGTTGTCGAAACACCCGATCTTCAATGGCTTGTTTTACCTGACGAAGGGGAGAACAATCTCACCAATTGGGCAGGCTCGGGGGGAACTGGTGATGGTGATACATCCGAGTTGATCGCAAAGGTCAACACAGATCCGGCCCTTGGGTTCGGTCACTCGAATTGGCGACTGCCAACGATTGATGAGCTGAAAAGCATTTTCGGTCACGAAAACGCACCGAAGGCCGGCATCTTCTGGTCATCATCACAAGAGAAAGGTGATGAGTTCTACGCCGCTTGCTTCAATTTTCAGGACGGCAGGGAAACCAGCGAATACTGCAACAACAGCTACACGGCTCGTTTGGTGCGATCCTTTGAATGATCAAACCATCAAGCTTCTTGAGAGCTTGAAACCCTAAACCCGCTTCGGCGGGTTTTCTTGTGAACACGCTCTGAGTTCACAAGAAAGCCCACCAGCTTCACCTTTCATCAACATCCGCATTTGCGGGAAAAAAAGGTAATCAATTTCGCCATGCATTTGGCGAGTGTTCTTCCTGAATTCAAGTGCGGTGACATCACCAGCGTGCGAATTTAAAACAGGCCCCCTCGGGGGCTTTCTCATGTCAACACGTTTGTGTTTGCATCAGAAAGCCACTCAGGCTTGCTCCTTTTTTAACAACCCCATGTCGGGGCATCGAAAGGAGTCTTATGACCCAAAAAATCATCCCTACAGTGACAACCGTAGGCCAACTCAAAGCGGCGCTCAAGCGCGTTACGACCGCCACGGGCGCAAAAAGTGCCATCTTTATCGTTGATAGCGATGGACTGCGCGTAGAGGCGGCCACTGCCGGCGGCTATGCCTCGGTCAAAGTACCAAACACTGGACCCATTGGGAACAGTTGCGAGGCGGAAATTGACGCATCATTGGTCAATGTCTTGCTGACGGGCGAGGAACATGACACGGCGTTAACCGTCACGTCAGATGACCGGGGAGCACGTATTCGATACGCCCGTGCAAGCCTCTTACTGAAGAAGCCCACCACGTACATCGAGGGCCTGTTCCCCAACAGGCACCGGAAAATGACGAGATCCACCATCGTGACTCTCACGGGTCAGGAACTGAGCCTTGCAGCGGAGTCAGCCACAACCTTCATGGCCACAAAGGACATGCGGTATTTCCTTTGCGGCGTCCACCTGATGTCTCGCGATGGGAAACTGGTTCTCGAAGCCACGGATGGCTTTGCAATGCACGCAAACATCACCAACCACGCGCTGGACAATGACCTGAACGTCATCATTCCGCACAATTGTGCTGAAGCGATGATCTCGGTGTTTGAACCAGACGAGGTGATCACCATTGAGAAGCTGGGGACGACACTGCTCGGATTCAAAACCGAGAAGATGTACTGGGTATCGAACCTCATTGAGGGCCTCTTCCCAGAGTGTGAGCGTTTGTTCACCGATGAAACTCGTTCAAGTGAAGAGGGCATCGAAGTCGTCCTTTCGCGCAGGTCTCTTGCAGCCGCAATCAACCGCGTTGCTTCGGTGTCGGGAAAAGAGGGTAACTATCTCAAGATGGAGTTCATGGCCGAAAATGTCGTGATCTCATCTTTGGATGACGAACAAAAAGACCTCGTACCTGTGCACAGCATCAAGGGTTCAGCTGCTGGCTTGGCCTTGCACTGTTCCTTCTCCTCGGCCGTCTTGGGTAACTCCCTGGATGGCGTTCCAAGCGAGTTTGTGATGTTCCGCAAGGGTCAATCGGTGGATTCAAAGATCTTCATCCGGCAAGCGAGCCGCGAAGGCGATACATGGAACTCCAGCCCCAATTGGAAGGCCGTTGTCATGCCATCGCGTGCATGAAATAGGAACGTACTGTTCTAACAAGAAAAACCCCGCCTGTTCGCAGTCGGGGTTTTTTTTCGTCTGCGATTTGGCAAATTGAGGACCGCCCAAATTTGGGCGGTCAAATCCTCCATTTTTTAAAGTGTTATTCATGTTTTGTTGAGGACTTTGGGTTGGCAAGATCATTCACATGCTCTCAGCCACACATCTCGAACGCATCATTGCGTCGAACTTGCAGCCTATCAACCACCTGATGGATGATCCGTTCGTCACGGAAATCATGGTCATTGGCGGCGGCCTCGTTTTTGTTGAGCGCAGCGGGGCTATCGAGAACACAGGGATTGTCCTTCCAGAAATCGCTCGCGAAATGGCGCTGACGGCTGTCGCCAAGAGTGCAGGGGGCCACGGCAAGGATCTCAAGTCCGGCACGGAAAACGCAGTGGTGTCAACCAGCATTGGGGGATTGCGATTTGCCGGCGCCCTCAAAGGTGTTGACGCTCTGGGCACCACGCTGGCAATTCGCAAACATCTCCCGCCTGAGAGCAGGCCCACCCTTGAGAATCTGATTGCGTGGGGCATGTTGGACGAGAAGACGGCCGATCTGTTGATTGATCTCATCATCGTCAAGCGGCTCAATTGCATTTTTGCTGGACCTACATCGGGTGGCAAAACGACGCTGGCCAACGCCATTTTGATGCATCTTCCGTCTCATGAACGCATTGGTCTCATTGAGGACGCCCGAGAAATGTCTCTGCGGGTATTGCACAAAAACTGTTACTTGGCCGCACCCGAGTCCGGCCTCACTGCCAAGGTCCTCGTCAAACACGCTATGCGCGAGCGATATGACCGCCTCATCTTGAGCGAGACCCGCGGGGATGACACGTTCGATTTGCTGCGGGCGCTTTCGTCTGGACATAACGGATCAGTCACCACGCTCCACGCATCGTCTGCCGAAGGCGCCTTGAGCACACTTGAAATGCTCTTCCAAATGTCGCTTCCACCGGGCGTACAGATGGGACCAGAGCAGTCCCAGAGATACATCGCAAGCTGCATCAACCTGGTTGTTTACTGCTCACGCAATTACTGGCGGGACGAAGAAGGCCTGTTCAAAAGTCAGAGAAAAGTCACCGAAGTCGCAACTGTTAAAGGATCCAAAAATGGCACATATGAAATGGAATTTGTTTTCGAAGCAAGATGATTATGACTTGCATAAAAGTCAAATCCAACCAAGCCGGAAATCATTTTTCTGGCTGATCTTAGCTTCTACTGTCTTGCTGAGCGGAACTGCAGTTGCGCAGGGTGTCGATATCTCCGGTATTTGTAATCTGGTGGACATCTTGAAACAGATTGCCAAAGCGACCGCAGTTCTCGCAGTCATCCTCTTCGCCATCAATTCGATGTTCGGCAAATCATCGTTGTTTGCCGAGATCATCACCAGTGTTGTCATGGCACTTGTTGTCATCGCAGCTGCTTCGATGATCATTGCGCGTGTGATGCCAGGCGGCGTTGGTTGCTGATGAGCAATTTGTCAGATTACCCCGCGTTACGAAAACCCCGTTTGAAGGCGGGAGTGGGCGCAAAAACAGCCACCATGATCTGGCTTGCTGCGGTCATCATTTTGTTGATCCTTGGCGTTCCATGGGGGTTGCTAGGCCTTGCACTCGGAGCCATGGCGCACCTCGGGTTGCGTTGGCTCTACGAAAAAGACCACCGGATTTTGTCCGTGTATTCCACCCACGCGGTCGTCCCCAACACATTGCACGCGGGCTCTCCTTCTCACGGTACTTCATCGGTCTCTCGCCCCAGGGGGTATGCCCAAAACCTGCCTCTTCACTAAAAGCTCATCGCTATAGGACAAGTCATCCATGCCAACTCCATCAAGAATGCCACTGCCAAGTTCGGATGGTCATTTGAGCGAACACCTGCCATGGCTGGTACAAGTCACGCCAGAGCTCATCCTCAACAAGGACGGCTCGATCATGTCGGCCTATGAACTCATTGGTGTGGACATTGAAGAAGAGGGTGGACAAGACCTGCCTCGGGCACTCCTTGAAATGCAGGACTCACTGCAGAAACTGGATGAACGCTACTACTTGTGGGTCGTGACTGACAAACGGAAAAAAACCGAGGCAGACCCGTTCCCTGGAATGCAAAGCAACTTTTTGAGTGATTTGATCTCTCAACGTGATGCAGCCAGATACTCGGATGGGCAAGTTTTCTCGCTCAAAACCTACGTGTTCATCCTTTTTACGGGTGACACGGGTGTATATCGCTTCATGGACAACGTCCGCCAACGCATGACAGACGATGGCGCATCCATGATGTCTGCGATCGCATACGCCCTCAATCCATCCAATGCCACAAAGTCGGCGGCGCTGTATGACGCCCGGCAGCTTGACGTCAACATTGATCAAGCAAAAATCGGTTTCAATGCCTTTGTCTCTGCGCACTCCGCTCTTCGCTTCAAACCCATCTTGGGGATGGATCTGGATGACGTGTTGTATCGGTGCGCAAATCCAACATTGAACATTGAAGCCGGTATTGACCTGCGCTCGGGGACTTTGCTCGATACAGCGTTATCCGCATCTGACGTCAGGTTTGGGCGTGAGGTTGTAGCATTTCACGGGCCTGACACAACGAAGTACAACTACACCGTTTCCCTCAATGGGTACCCGGGAAACGTACAGACTTTGGCGAACATCGTAGCGATGCCAATTGAATTTCGTGTGGTCCACGTTTTGCACTGTCTAAGCCTCGACAAGTCTCGGCAGGCAGTTCAAGAAAATGCCAACTACTACGAAATGAGCCAGAGCACGCTGCGCCAACGCGTTGCAGCGTATTTGACCAATCAGCCTGCCGAAGTTGATCCAGGGATGCACGATCTATACGCTTCAGTGCTTGGATGCTATGCGTCGCAACAATGCTGAGAACCTCGGATTTATCTACCACTCATGTAGTCTTAGTTTCTTCTCCAGCACGGCTGATGGCGCTCGCACCCTTGGCGACAACAGTGCTGAGGTCGCTTGGCCGTTTACCAGTCGTCCGTGAACGCTTGGGGCTTAAGGCGGCTGTTCTGTCTGGGATTCCAGGCCAATGGGCGCACAACCAGCGACTCATGCTGGCAAATGCCGAGCTTGTCAGCAACATGATGCCAATCACATCATTGCGACCTGGCTCTCCTGTCTCACCGAACATGAGCGAGGTTTATGGCACAACCATGCCCGCTCTGGCCACGTTCACATCACGGTATGGTACTGAGGTCCACATGGACCCGTTTGTGGGTCAGGTGGGACACGCCTTGGTGGTCATCCCAACTGGCGGTGGTAAAACAACTTATGTCAATTATTGCCTTGGGAAATTTAGTCGATTTCCTGACGCACAAGTCATCATTTTTGATCGTGATCATTCCTGCCGAATAGTCACAGGCCTTGCTGGTGGCGAGCACCTGGATATGCGCGAAGGGTTACAACTCAATCCACTGGCTCACATTCGTGAGTCTGACTTGGAGGTTGTGTGGGCGACTGACTTTATCGTGCGTCGCGTTGAAGAGGCCGGAGAGCGTTTAACTGCCGAACAGCGTCAAGAGATTTATCAGCGCATAAGTGCGATTGCTAAGTCAGAGAATATCGAGCTGAGCTTGAATACGCTGCATTCGTTGTTGTCGCGTGACATTCAAATCAAGCTCAATGAATGGGTCGATGGCGGTCCGTTCTCATTTTTCGGTGGTCCATCTGATCAGCTTGAGCTGTCCTCATGGACTTGTATTGAGATGAAAGAAATCATGAAGTCAGAGCGACTATCAAGAGCTTTCCTCGATCACGCATTCACCAGTATCGCGAGAAAGCTTGATGGCCGCCCTACGTTCATTTACGTTGAAGAGGCGAGCTTTGCTCTGAAAAATCCTTCATTCCTAGCTGGCATCACGGAGTGGCTGCAAACCTTCCGCAAGAAAAATGCATTCGTCTGGTTGACAGTACAGTCACCCGAAAGTATTTCAGGGATCAACTCTGAGGTTTTGAAGGCCACCATCGCTGACAACATCCCCAATCTGATCCTTGGTGCTAATCCGCGTCTGGAGCAGCATCGGGGGGTCTACAAGGACATGTTTGGCATGAGCAACGATCAAATTGACATGATCGGGACGCTGATGCCCAAACGTGATTACTTGCGCGTAACGGGCAACATTTGCCGTACCTTACGAACCAATTTCGATCATCATATTCTTGCTGCAATTCGCTCTGAACCACGGTTCCAAAAGCTCTACGATGAGTTGTCATCTGCAAGACGGAGTGACTGGAGAAGTGCATATATCAATCACGCAATTGAAAGGTCTTGAGTCATGGTCATCTCAGTAGTTTTTCGCCGTCTCATTTACGTACAAATTTTCGCTTTCATTGCTTTGATTGCACCCGGCGTAGCGATGGCGCGGATAGTATTCGACCCGTCCAATTACGCAAAGAATACATATACGTCAATCCAGCAGTATTTGAACACTGCTAACAGCTACATCTCTGCGATTCAGGATGTTCGGCAAACAACCCGAAATATCGACTCCGTAGTCATCGGTAAATTGGGTCTTGATACCGACGAGTTACAGCTCATGAAGCAGTTCATCCGAACAGGCAATAACCTCAAAGGTGCGGTCTACCAAGTCAGTCAAATTCAAAATGATCTGAACAGGTCTTTCGTCGGTGGAAACAAATACCTGACTTGGCGAGACTTTATTGCCAGCATCGGCCAACGAAGAGTTCATGGCGATAAAACCGCAGAGTCTCTTTACAAAGCTGCCAACTCTGGACAAGAGTCACTCCGGCTTGCTTATGAAAAACATATGCGAATTGCCAAAGAAATGCCAAAAATCCAAGGCGTTACCGATGCGGCGCTTTCAACCTCTGAAATGGTTGGTGTTTTGATAGAGCAAAACCAAGCCATGCTGATGATGATGTCGAGCGGAGCGCAAGCGGATGGCGAGAAAATTCAGCAAGAGGCCATTGATCGCGAAAAGAAGGAAGCCGCTCAACAAGCCTACATTGAGTCAGCGCAAAGACTTTCCGAAAGAGAGTCCGAATTCCTGCGCCAAACGGTTCGAAAATAATGCTTAAACCATTTTTGAAAATACTGCTGGTTTCGTTCGCCATGCTTGCTGTGCAGGTGGCGAACGCTCAAAGTGGTGGAACTGCAGCTGCACCAATTCAGCCAGGAGACGCAGCCACACCCTTGGGGGCCGGCTATTTTGTCGGGCTTGCGGGTGCATTTGTTGACATGACAAACTGGATTGTCAACGGTGTACTGGGTAATTTTACAGATACCGTGAAGTCAGCTGCACTTTCCATGGCAAACACAACCAACCGAATTGCATTGAGCCTGGCCGCAGCTTTGGCAGTCGCATCCTTGGTTTGGAAAGTGCTCATCGACATGCTGCAGAAGAAGTCTGTGATGGGTTCTGCGATTGAAGTGATTATTTATGCAACGATCACTGTGGCCTTGTTGACAAGTTATTCAATCGTGGTTGATCAAATCTGGAATCTTGCGAATTCATTATTGAATTCACTGGCTCCGAACGGCAGCTCGGCAATTGGAGTTTATGTATCTACCTTTTGGGATGCATTGGGCCGAGTATTTACCAACATCACAAACGCTTGGTCAGAGGTAGGAATTCTTAGTGGTTCCGTTATGGTCATCGATGCCGTGGGAGCCCTTGTTGTGATGATTGGGGTGATTTTTTTAATGGTTACCTCGCTGGCAACAATTATTGGCATCTTTGTGATGGGGCCTGTGTATTTTGGAATCGGGATTGTTTTTGGCCCTGTAATGATTGCAACCTTTGCCGCAGATTACACCCGGCCATGGTTCAACAAGTGGTTTGAGTTCTTAGTCGGATCTGCCATGCTGACGGTCGTTGCGTCAGTTGTGCTTGTGATTATTTCGGCCATCGTGACGGGGACTGTGGACAGGATTGGTGTGGGCGGGAACAGCGCACTGATGAGCATGATCGGCGTTGCTATTTTGAGTTTGAGTTTTTCCAAACTATTCGAGTCCGTCCCGGCTATCACAGATGCCTTATTCCCAGGCAGGACCGGTGCTGGTGGATCTATTGCAAGCGGCATGGGTGGGGGTCTTTTGGCCGGAGCTGTCACCGGTATGGCCGGCGCCAAAATGGCCCTTGACTTGGCCAAAGCAGGACCAGGCCAAATTGCTGCTACCGGTGCAGCCGTGGCCAACGCGACCATTGCTGGATTGAACGCCAAAACGAACCTCACAAACGCACTCAATGGCGCTGGCGATTCAATCAAGAGTGCCGCAAAAATTGTCACCAACGGAATCAGTTCATTTGGAGATCAGGCTCGTTCATCTGACGCCGGAAAGGCCTTGGAAGGCATGGCTACGGGTGCCGCACAAAGCGGCACTCGCGCCGCCGAGACTTTGACTGGCGACGCTAAATCGTCATCACCAGTGTCGCCAGCTGGCAGTTTGGGCCCTGGAATGTCCAAAGGTCAGATCAACAATGTCCAAAGTTCGTTCAACTCCAATTTTGGTGGATCTGGCGGTAAAAAACCATGATCCTTCATGCCGTGTCAATTCAACCTGGAATTTTTACCATGAGAAAAACTCTTCGCACTAACTTGGCTGCAACCACCGTGTTCATTGGGTGCATTTTTGCGGGATCGGCTGCCGCCCAGTCCAAGATCCAATGCCAAGTGACTGAATCAGGGGATGTTGTAGCGCCCCTTGTTTGGCAGAACACCCTTGGTGCAGAGAGAGCAAATTCGATTTGCCAACAGACAGCCGCAAACCAATCTCGTCTCGCTGCTCGACCAGTAGAAAAAACAGATCATCGGCACGATGTGGCTCCGACCGTTTATCGGACGCAAGCCCACAATTCAAACGTCCCGGCTGGATACAGTCCAATCGCTCCAGCAGACCCAATATTTCCGGTTGCAGCCTTGCAGGGTTACTCAAAAATTTGGTAGTCGAAAAGCCTAATCCACGTACTACGCCCAAAACCAGCCGATTGGCTGGTTTTTTTTAACGAAATTTTGGGCGGGACCGCCCAATTTTGGGCGGTCAAAAAATCACGAAAAATCGCCGTCATTCATTCGACAGCACGAATCTAGGCAGGTCATCATTTATTGCGTCCAATCAATATAGGTACCACCCGCATGCTTTCCCCCAACTCACGATCGCAACAACCACTTGCAGACCACGTTCCTGGGCCCATGGAAGAAGCTGCAGTTCGCATGTACTTTGAGCGCGGATCGAAGCAGTCTCTGGAAAAAAATTCCTGGCGTATGTCTAGCTTCATCGCTGCAACCATCGCTTTGGTGAGTACAGCAGGCATGGTCACCATGGCCATGCGGTCGAATATCGAGGTGTTCCAAGTCGCCAAGGGCGATAACGGGCAGGTGCAAGTCCTATCTGCCACAAGCAAGTTTGTTGCAGACGAGGACATCCAAATGGCATGGGCGTCTCGTTTTCTGTCCGAGCTCGTGGAAGTGTCACCAGCACTGTGGAAACGAAATCTCACGCTCGTCCAGTCCAAAGTGGTGGGCACGGCCGCCGATCAGGTTCGCAGCTATCTTGAAAAACAAGACAACAACCCGGCTGCGCTTTTGGCCGACAAGCCTGGGTACGTGCGCGAGTATTCCCGAATCTCGGTCAACAAGATCGCCAACATGACGTACATCGTGCGGTATGAAATTACTAGCCGTCCTTCGCCAGGGTCCTACCCTGAAAAGACAACCTACGCAGCAACGATCAACCTCGTCAACGTGGGCCACAAGACCAGAGAGGATGTCTTTCGCAACCCGGAAGGCCTGGCTGTTTCTGGATTCAGCGTCTCAATGGAGTCTGGCCAGCGCAAATAAAACGACCTGTCGATAAACATTGCAACCACTTTTGAAAATTCATGAAACATCTCAAAAATTTATCAAGCCTCGCTGTCGCAACGATCATTTCGGCGAGCCTTTTTTCTTTGACCTCCCTGGTCACAACGGCCAACGCTACGAACCGCAGTAATCTTGTGGCGGCCTTGCCAGGCAACCTTGATTCTCGTGTGGTCACCTACGCATACACCCCTGACGTTGTGTACGGGTTGAATGTCACAGTCGGAATGCACACACACATTGTGCTCGGGCCAGATGAAGATCTGATTGAGTTACCCAGATTGGGCGACAAGATCCGGTGGCGGGTTGAGGGCAATGAGAAGAACTTGTACATCAAGGCTCTTGCACCCGACATCAATACATCTTTGAGCCTGGTAACCAGCAAACGGGTTTATCAGTTCGAGTTGAAAGCGACTCAAAAACCCAACGAGAGAGTGCAAAAAGCCATTTTTAGCTACCCAGATGACGAAGAAAAGATCCAACTCAGGTTGCAAGCTGCCTCATCTGCTGCCCGCGAAGAAGCCCAATCCAGGGCTGATGCAGTTCGATCACAGAATCTCAGCTCCAATTCTATTGAACCCGAAGATCTCCGTTTCATGACGGTCAAGGTCTCCAACCCTGCCTTCAATGGCATGCACGCCTATACCGATGGCATTCGGACCTACATACGCATGCCTCCAGCTATCCAGGACCTGCCCGCGGTATTCATGGTCGAGGTGAACCAGCGCGGCAAGGAAACCCTAATGCCGGTCAATTACACGGTGGTTGATCGTAAAAACGCCCGCGACAGGGACGTTTTGATCATCGATCGCATTGCCCCAATTTGGGTCTTGCAGATTGGCGAGAAGGCCCAAGTCCGAATTACAGAATAAAGGCCAAGATTTATGACCGATCAGAATAACGGGCCAAAAATCCCACAGGCCAGGGCCAGCCTCCAGCAACCACAGCAGGCCATAAATGCCGATTTCGACGATGTGGGCTCTAACGGTGACCAGATACAAAGGGGTATTGCTCCCAGAACCCTGAAAAGGGTGCTCTCGGTAATTGCAATCGTCTTACTGTTGGGATGGTTGTTTTGGCCTGAGCCCAAAAAAACCGCCCAAGAAACGAATTTGGAACCCCCACTGGCGCCAACATCCATCAATTTGGTTGACGACGTGCTGAGAAATAAAGAAGTGGTGAACCCTGGACAAGAGCAGTCCCCTACACCCCCAGTAAGTCCATCAGGCAATGATTTCCCTCTCAAAAATTTAACGCCGCCACTACCGACGTCGCCACCCACCCCCAGCCTTGCAGATGAACGAGAAGAAATGGCACGTTTGTCGGGCATGGACGCTACAGATGTGACGATTCGGAAAAAGGATGCCACAAAATCCCAAGACACTGACGTAGGCACCATTTTGCTTTCTAGCCAAGCCAAGGCAGAAAAAATGATGGAAGATGCTCAAAAATTTGCCGAAAAAATGGCGCTGCAAGGCGATGGAAAACCCGCGTCCAATGGCAGCTCGGAAGTTCAGAGCACCCACGCTCGGTTCTTGAGCCAACAAAATGCAGGTGTGGCCCTGCCTCCGGCAACTCAGTTAAATGCGGCCCGATCCGTACACACACTTTATGAAGGAACGATTGTTCGCACCGTCTTGACCAGGGCACTCAAAACGGATCTGCCCGGAACAATTACGGCAAAAGTTAGCTCTGATCTTTATGACTCCGTGACCCAGCGAACTTTGTTGGTGCCCCGGGGGAGCGAGATCACTTGTTCGTATCAATCCGAGTTGATGGTAGGACAGGCTTTGGTCCTGGCTGCATGCTCAAGGATCAGGCTTCCCAACGGCAAATCGTTTGCACTGAGCTCTGCTACTGCCTCAGACATGCAAGGCGCAAGCGGACTTCCTGCCGAGATCAACAATCACTTTTGGAAAATATTCAAAACGGCACTGATCGTGGGTGCCGTCTCAAAATTGTTACCTACCCAGGATCAAACTATTTCATCAAGAGAGGGTGTAGGTGGTCAGATCACCGTGAGTGGAACAATCTTAGGCCAGACCTTGAATCGAGTCATTCAGTCCACAATCGCACGTAACCTCATCATTCCACCGACCGGCTCAGTGGCCATTGGTACGCCCTTCACCTTGACACTCTCGCGTGACGTTGAGCTGGAACCCTATCTGAGGTAATCGATATGTTCAATCGTTTGATGGCCGCCGGCATGGTGGCCCTGTCTATAGCTGGGTGCGCAAACCCATTCGAAACTCATATCGACGGCGCGATATTTGTGCCACCTGCCCGCGATATATCGACCGCATTTTTGAGAGCAAATGGCGATCTGTACATCGTGCCTGAAAAAGGTGTAATCGTCCAAGATGTTCTCGGTATTGATGGCCGTCCGATTCCTTGGCGAATTGATGGCGCCTATGTTGTGCTTTCTGCCCAATCCGCGCATGCCAATAAATCCGTGGATCTTGTAATCTTCGACAAACTTCGCCGTCAAGCCACATCTGCTGCTCCCCGTGCTAGATGGCAATGATTGAGTCCCGCGGTCGCAACTCAAAGTCCGCCGTTGGCAACCAAGGACTGCATGTTCTGGTTGCTAAAACGCGGGCTTTGTCGCATGCCAACGCGGGCAAAACGAAATCCGGGGAGATCGCATCCGAGGCCACCATAAGAAGCACCACGGAGGTCCTAGTGGCCTGTGTCACCCGGATTTGGCATCTCGGCTACCACATCAAGAGTCCTCGAAGCTTAAAAAGTTCCCATGTCGATGCTTTGGTCCTAAGCTGGATTGAGGCCGGATACGGCTATGCAACGATGAAAAACGCGCTTTCTCGGCTGCGGCTCATGGGTTCATGGTTGGGTAAAGATTCACTTGTCAGCAACCGCGCACAGCTGCAGATGCTTCAATCTCGGCCACAGCCTCACAAAAAGGCTTGAGAAGTCGTAGCTCATTTCGGCGTTCGGTCGGCAGAACGAGCACCCGATTTTCTAGTGACCGCAAAGTGCTCAAGGCAACGCATCGAAGCTCACCATACGAGTAGGTTGCCATCTCCGACGGTTCGGGCTCGATGCGGCAGAAAAAGCCTGCTGCGGCTTGTCTCTCAAATGAATACAGCGAAATCGCTTGAGGGTTATTTTTGAAGCGATCCGAATACATCAGTTTATCGAGGCTGTACGCAGACCTGTAGGTTCTCACTGGCCACAATTGACTGCCCGCAATAAGCTGCGGTCCCAGGTCTTCGAGCATGAGAATCTGAGCGTCCTCAATGACCAGGGGCTCAAAAATCAACGCCCCGGTTTCTTTGTTGGTTCGGTTACCGACATACAACGACATTTTGCCTGCTGCGGATTTGAGAATGTATGGGGTTTCTTGTTTCATTGTCACTCAATCTTGATTGACGATGATTGCGTCTCTTAATCAAAAAAAACCAATAATTCGCATTCATTCATTCGAAGAATTCACGTCCACCCTGTGACTATTTACATGCGCGTGATTCGGTTTTTTTGCCTGATGAGGGCGCTCTAAATTGGCTGTCGCAGTCACTGGCCCAGAGTTTTGCTGTGGTCTTGAGTATCTTGTCCACGACGGGACATTGAAACCATGTTTGAGCGATCGAATTCATGAATTTTTCTTTCTGGCTTATTTTTTTTCTCATGGGCGATGCAGCTTGAGGCTTGGGATTGAATATGGTGGATGCAGATATGACCAGACGACACTTTTTGAAAGCAGGCTCAGCACTTGTGACCGGTGTTTTCCTCAGTCCGGCTTTGGGCCTTGCATCTGATTTCTGGTCTCAGCCAAGACACCTTTGGCTTCGTCGTCAAACTGCTCGAAACACCGTTGAGGAGTTCAAAGGGGTCTACTTCGCTGACGGGAAAATCATCTGGGATGAGTACCTGAAAATCTGCCTGCTTCTACGAGATGTGAGGCAAGGCGAGGCTGTGCAGATGTCTCCCGTGCTGCTCGATATTCTTTGCGGAATGCAGGGTGTTTTGGGTGCAAACGGCATCGACAATTCCCCATTAATCACACATTCAGGGTACAGATCGGGACGGACAAATCAACTCACGGAAGGTGCGGCCCGTGACAGCTTGCATACCATGGGCAGGGCTTGGGATGGTCGCACTTTGGGCGCACCCACTCCCCAGCTTGCGCAAACGGCGAAGTACCTTCGCGGCGGCGGCGTTGGTGTCTACGTTGAGCGGGGTTTTATCCATGTTGACGATGGACGTCTACGCTCTTGGCGTGGCTGACATTTCCCGGCCCTAAACGACCAAGTTTTGGCGGTGGATAGCTGGATGGAAATCTTTGACCGCCCAAATTTGGGCGGTCAAAAGAGCGTGCGAACAAGCCAACATTCAACTGCCAAAAAATACCGGCAACTGTGAAAATTCACAATCTGATCACTGGTCAAAACAATCGATTCGTCGCCTCCAATAACTCGCTGCGTGCGGAATGGGCGAACGAACACGATTGACATCCTCACGGCCCTGAAGGACCGGGATTCCAATGCGCGTGGTGTGATGCCATTACTGGCTCCCACGATCCGCACGGGAGTGTTCCTGCTTCATTGAGGCTGCACCGCTTTCGCTTTGACTGATGTCCTCTCCACAGGCTAACCGGGCGTGCCCCGCCCTTTGAATGTTGATGGCGGCGTTTTGATCCGCTTGCATGGTGTGGGGGTTGTTCTGGTCCTCTTCGCTCTTCGTGTGCGGCTCCAGCCACGCTTGGTTCGTTAGTTTTAACGATGGCTTGGTGAATGGGAACAACCGACGAAACGATCTTTGTGTTCGGTTGGTGCGGACTACTCAGTTAAAAAAATAATCCACTGACCTGCTATGTCGGGTTTTCTTTTGGCCCTGCTACATACGGCGTCAAAAGAAAGCCTCTCGGCTTTTTCCTTTCATTAACCCCTTCCCGATTGGGAAACGAAAGGCAAACCAATGCTGCAACTGAGCATTTTCGATTTCTTCGACGCCGCGCAAGTGGCCGAAGTACCCGTTGAGGTCGCACCGGCAACAGCAGTTGCCAACTCGATCTCCAAAGCGTTCGCACCTGTGGCGAAGTCTTCGTACTTCCGCATGAGCGACGACATCTTGGACCCACTGAGCGGTCCAGCCGCCAAAGTTCGAGCCAACATGGCTGCGATCGAAACGGCGATCTCTCTGCGCGGATCAAGCAAGCCCGCCACCGAAGAGCAGCGCCGCACCATGGCAGCCTTCACGGGCTGGGGTGGTCTCTCCGAGGTATTTGCCAAAAACTCTGAGTACGCCCAGGCGAGCAGTCGCTTGGCCGAACTCTTGAGCCCAAGCGAATACGCTCAGGCGCAAGACTCGGTCCTGACGGCCTACTACACAGAGCCCGAAGTGATTCGGGCCATGTGGCAGATGGTGCGCAGCGCTGGCTTTGCCGGCGGTGCAGTCATCGAGCCCTCGTGTGGTAACGGTCATTTCGTCGGGTGCATGCCCGACGATCTGCGTGAAGCGTCGCACATCCACATGGTGGAAATCGACCCGTTGACCGCGACAATGGCCGTCGAGATCTATGCCGATGATCGCACCATGGTGCGCAACTGCGGTATCGAAGATACGTCCTACGTGGGCTGCTTTGATCTCGTGATCGGCAACATCCCGTTCGGCAACTACCGAGTGAGCGACCGTCGCTTGGACCGTTTGAAGCTCAACATCCACGAATACTTCGTGGCCAAATCGCTCGACATGGTTCGCCCTGGCGGCCTGGTGGCGCTCATCACTACCGCCTCGATGATGGACAAGGCAGACTCTTCGATCAAGCGGTTAATGCTGCAAAAGTCGAACATCCTGTCCATCGTGCGCCTGCCCTCCGGTGCGTTCAAGCGACTGGGAGGCACCGACGTCTTAACGGACATCGTGCTTCTTCAAAAGCGAAGCGCAATTCTTGAAGACGAGTTGGTAGTTGATTTGCCCGTGTTCTCCATTTGCCAAGCCAAGCAAGCCCCAGGGCAGCTGTGCTGCAGCAAAGAGTTCATGAACTGGCAGAGACCGAAAATCAACGCGTACTTCGCAGATCGGCCCGAGCAGGTCTTGGGCAAATTGGTGAGGGTTTCTGGCCGATTCGGCTCCGGCATCGGCGTCTCGGCCGATGATTGCTGGCAACAGCGTCTTGGAGAGATCGCCCACGGCATCCCAAAGGTCTTCGATCCGGCGCAAAACATTGGTGAGAACCAATCGACGGCAAGCCGAGTCAAAGATCCCGCCGGCACCAAGAGCTTCGTGGCCCAGGGCTTCTTCTTTGCTGATGACGGCCGCCTCATGCGGGTGACCCACACCAACACAGTCGAAAGTCAAGACCACCTGCCGGGTGCATCGATCTTGCGCATTGAGGGTATGACCCGCATCCGCGACTGTGTGCTTCGGCTCATGGAAGCCGACGCTGGCCAAAAATCACATGCGCAGGAAATTCGCGCAGAGCTCAACGCGTTGTACGACGGTTTTGTGAGTCGTTATGGCTACTTGCTCAGCCCGGTGAACCGCCGGCTCTACAGGTCAGATTCCCATGCACCGCTTTTGTGGTCGCTTGAGTTCTGGGACGATGAGTCGGAACAGGCCAAAAAAGCCGACATCTTCACTGGAAGTACGGTCTCGGTGGCCACTCTTCCCGAAAAGGTAGAAAGCATCGACGACGCCATCGCATTGTCATACAACAAGTATGGCCGTCTTGAGGTGTCCACGATCGCAGTGGCATTGGACTGCTCCGAAGATGATGTGGTCGCGCAGCTGCTTGAGAACAAACGCGTTTTCCTGGACCCCCTTACGGGGCAGTGGGTGGACTCGTTGGACTACTTGAGCGGTAACGTCCGGCTAAAACTTCAACTGGCCAAAGACGCTGCGGTGAATAACCAAAGCTTCG
Organism: Limnohabitans sp.; assembly: GCF_023910625.1. Classification (NCBI taxonomy): domain Bacteria; kingdom Pseudomonadati; phylum Pseudomonadota; class Betaproteobacteria; order Burkholderiales; family Comamonadaceae; genus Limnohabitans; species Limnohabitans sp. Next base: position 56,112 of record NZ_JAAVVW010000002.1, on the reverse strand, counting down.
AGGCCAACGTGAAGGCGCTTGACGCCGTGCAACCCCCTTGGATCAGCCTTTCGCAGGTTGCAATCCGTTTGGGTGTGCCGTGGATGCCTGCCAATGTCATCGAAATGTGGCTTAAAGACACTCTACGTCTTGGCGAAGGTAATCTTGAACACACCACTGCCTCTGTCAACCACGTGCCCGAAACCGCCTCTTGGACGGTCGAGTGCAACATGGAAAAAGCGGCGATCTTCAAGTCAGAGTGGGGAACTGCCCGCAAGGGATTCTGGGACCTGCTGCGCTTGATGCTCAACCAACAGACGCCCGAGGTGTACGACGAAATTGAGTTGCCCGACAACAAAACCAAGCGTGTCATCAACCGTGATGAGACCTTGGCCGCCCAAGCCAAAGCAGAGGCCATCGGCCAAAGTTTTGAAAAGTGGCTAGTTGAGCAAGACACCGTGCGCCATTCATTGGAGTGCGACTACAACCTGCGCTACAACGGTACAGTCAATCGAACCTACGACGGCTCTCACATGATGATCCCTGGGCTCAACCCCATGATCAAATTGCGGGACGCTCAGAAGGACTCTATCTGGCGTGGAATCGTCAGCGGCAACACGCTCTATGCGTTGGCTGTTGGCGGTGGCAAAACGCTCATTCAGATCTGTGTTGCACAGGAAAGCAAGCGGCTCGGGATTGCCAACAAACCCGTTCTGGTGGTTCCCAACCACATGCTTGAAGCCTTCGCCGGCGAATACCTGCGTGCGTTCCCACGTGCAAAGGTGCTGGCAGCGTCAAAGGATGACTTCGAAGGTGAGGGTCGCAAGACCCTGCTCATGCGTGCTGCTACAGGTAACTGGGACTGCATCATCGTGACGCACTCCACCTTCGGGCGAATCGGATTGGGACAGCAAACCATCAAATCGCATGCGAACACGATCAAAGAGCGTGCCCGTGAGGCTGTGTTGGGTATTTCGGACAGAAACCTTGTTCGCGAGGCATCCAGGGCGGCCAAAGCCGTGGAAACAAAGCTTGAATCTCTAATGGGTGTTGACCGCGACAGCGGAATTCTGCCTTTCGAGGATCTGGGAATCGACATGATCTTGGTAGACGAGGCCGACTTGTTCAAAAACTTGTTCTTCTTCACCAAGAAAAAGCGCATTCCCGGCATTGCAAGCGCGTTCTCGTCTCGCGCACTGGATCTGTTCATCAAGAGCAGGGTGGTGTTTGAGCGACGCGGTGACAGCAGTCGTGGCTTGATGTTCTCAACGGCCACGCCGATCAGCAACTCCATCGCTGAGATGTTCATCATGCAGACGTACCTTCAAGAAGATCGCCTGCGCGAGTTGGACATCGACAACTTCGATGCTTGGTCGGCTAACTTTGCGCGTGAGGTCACTTGCGTCGAGGTCAAGCCCGAAGGGTCTGGTTACCGGCTTCACACCCGGTTTGCCCGCTTTGTCAACGTCCCGGAACTCATGCTGGTCTTTCGCGAGATCGCCGAGATTCGGACGAAGAAAATGCTGGCTTTGCCTGAACCCAAGCTCTACGGTGGCGGCCATGAAGTGGTCGTTGTCCAGCCGAGTCAGGCTCAGAAGGACTACGTGCAAGAGCTCGTGAAGCGAGCCGAGGATATCCGATCGGGAGAAGTTACACCTGATGAGGACAACATGTTGTGCGTGACAGGTGACGGCCGCAAAGCTGCCCTGGACATGCGCTGTGTCAATCCCAATGCGAAAAACGATCCAACAAGCAAGGTCAACGTCTGTGCCGATAAGGTGTTTGAGATCTGGGAACGGACGAAGGAACAGCGGCTCACGCAGCTGGTCTTTTGCGATCTCAGTGTGCCCAATAAGTCGGGGTTTTCCGTCTATCAGCACCTCAAAGATTTCCTGATTGCAAAAGGCATTCCCGAACAGGAAATTGCCTTCGCGCAAGACTGGGACACCGACTCGAAAAAGGCCAAATTGCACCGCCTGGTGCGTTCAGGCCAAATTCGCGTGCTCATTGGCTCAACCGAGTTGATGGGGTTCGGCACCAACGTGCAAGACCGCCTGGTCGCCAAACATGACTTGGACGCCCCATGGCGCCCTCGTGATGTTGAACAGCGCGATGGACGGATCATTCGCCAAGGCAACATGAATGAAGTTGTTCACATCTTCAGGTACGTCACGGAGCAAACCTTCGACGCGTACATGTGGCAGACGCTCGAGCGCAAGGCCTCGTTCATCGCGCAAGTGATGGAAAACGACGGTCAAGCCCGAAGCGTGGAAGACGTGACAAGCCAGTCTTTGTCATTTGCTGAAGTGAAAGCTTTGGCATCGGGTAACCCAATCGTGATCGAGAAGGCTGCGGTGGACGCTGAGGTCGCCAAACTCATGGCGATCAAAGATGTGCACGAAGCTGATGCCTTACGCCACAAGCGAAGGGCCACTCAGGCGTTGGATGACGTCACGTACTACGACAAAACCGCAAAAAAACTGGAGACCCTGCTGAGCAATGCACGATGGGATGTCAGCTCTGTCAATGTGCGAGGCATTAAACATGCGTCCGCTCAAAAGGCCAGCGAAGCTTTGATGGATGCCAACAAGCATGCTTCAGAGGTGATGAAAATGGAGAAAAACCGTTCTTCGGTCAATGAGGTGGCCATGTTTGAGTCGGGTAATCTGATCGCAAGCATGCGGATCACTTTCTTCGCTAAAGAGCTTCAAGTTCGGATCGCGGATATGCCGGAGACAGGTTTTTTCGTGGTCAGCGACATGCCTTACGGGGCTGAGCGCATCGAAAAATGGCTTGTTGATGGTGGGCCCCTACCAGAACTTGCCAAGCGAATCCAAGAACTGAAAAGCATCATCGCCAAGCTGAACATTGAAGCAGCAAACTTTTCTTCGGCCTCTGAACGTGTTTTCGAACATGCTCAAAAGCTCAGTCAAGCGTTGCAGCGTCAAGCTGAAATCGATGAAGCACTGGAAATCGATGCCGATGATAAATCGGCCCTGGCCTTGAGCCAGGATTAAACAGCCCCCCGTCCACCGCATATTTGCGATGGGTCGGGGGCTTTTTTTTGAATTGTTGATTTTTACGAACTGCATTCAATCACCCAAAAATCTTCTGGCAGTATCCAATCAATTCAGGTGAATGAGGCTTTCTGCGTTTTTTTCGCAGCGAGACCAATTACGCAATTGCGGAAGAATTCACCAACCCCCATGAACTCAAAAATCAGTAACCAGTCACGACTTGAGGTGTTGGACTTGCCGCCTGACTTCGCAACGGCATGGACCAACATGGGTGATTTTCGTCCTGGTGATGCATCAGCCCTCGTTGTTGAAGTGAACCTGCGCCGGGACATCAATCGCGGGCATGCGGATTGGAGACTTCCTTCTTTCGAGGAATTAACGTCATTGGTCGGTAGCCCCCAAGCTCAAAAGCAGGGTTGGTACTGGTCCAAGTGTGTAACGGCGCCTTGTTCCAAGTTTTGCTACGTCGTCTCATTTCCAGATGGCCACCGGAGCATCAATCTGCGTCACACAAAGCAATCGGTTGTTCTTGTTCGCTCTGCGCAATAGGCTCTGAGCTTCTAAAAATCACCTTCCTGAGGTTTGTGAAGTCTTTCTTTTGCCGCTACGTGGCCGTAACAGAAAGCCCACCGGCTTAGCCCTTTCAAAACGCCTGCATTGGCAAGAAAGGACTCCATGGAAAAATTGTTTTACAAATCAGAAACCGGACCTGCGAACCAACTAAGCCTTTTCTGCGATGAAGCCAACTCAAGCATTTTGGGTGGCGCAACTCCAGATCTATCGTCATACGCCCGCTTCATCGTTTTTTTCTCTGGCGGCAAAGACTCATTGGCCTGCGTTCTTCACCTTCTGGATGAGGGCGTATCAGCAGATCGCATAGAGCTACACCATCATCTGGTGGATGGTCGCGAGGGGTCTGATCTTATGGACTGGCCGGTTACGGACGCATACTGCGCCGCCATTGCAAGTGCCCTGGGGTGCTCGTACCGCACAAGCTGGCGAGAAGGCGGCTTCGAGCGCGAGATGACTCGTGACAGTCAAGCAACTGCGCCTGTGTGGATTCCCTCAGAAGATGGAACTTCACATATTGGTTTGGGTGGAGACGGTCCATTGGGAACTAGGAATAAATTTCCCCAGGTGAGCGCAAATTTGGCTGTCCGTTGGTGTAGCAGCGCCTTGAAAATCGACGTTGGTGCACGCTACCTGGCTAACCATACCGTGTTCAACCACGGGAAAACATTGGTTATCACCGGAGAGCGAGCTCAAGAAAGCAGTGCGCGGGCAAAGTACCTGTCATTTGAGCCACATCGAAGTGATTTACGCCATGGCAAACGCTACCAGCGCCACATCGACCATTGGAGGCCAATTCATCAGTGGGATGAAACAAAGGTCTGGGAAATCATTGAGCGCTACAAGATCCTTCCGCATCCGGCCTACTACTTAGGCTGGGGCAGAACCTCTTGTCGCCAATGCATCTTTGGTAGTCCCAACCAATGGGCAACAGTCAGGCAGGTGGCGCCTGACGCCTTCAAGGCAATTGCTGATTACGAGCGAACCTTCAAGGTCACGATCCATCGAAGCGAAACAGTGATGCAACGTGCCCAAAAGGGGGTGCCTTATGTCACGAACACTTACTGGGTCGAAATCGCAAACTCAAAGGTTTTGAGCATATCTGTTCGCATGACGGAATGGGTGATGCCGCTGGGCGCTCACGGCGAATCCTGCGGCCCAACTTAAAAACCTCCAACACCGCCCCGCAGCACTCGCTGGGGGCGGAGCGTTGGCTTCGGATTGCCTGCGTGGCAACCCAAAGTCAATGCCGCCCCAGGCACTGACCCCCTCCTTTTCAACCTCATTTGAAGGAGTTCCATGTCAAATAATTTTCACAAACGTCGCTTCTCGGCTTCAATTGTCCGTGAACGTCTGAAACAGACCATCGCAGCAAATTGCCGGTCTAAGAATTCCGTCCGTTTGATGGGTATGAAGACGCTGGCCACGGCCGTAGGCGTCTACACCAACCCGAAAACGGTGGAAGGGGACTTGTGGGCTTATGTCGAACAAGTCCAAACGCCTACGCTGATCCAGGACCTCTATGCCTGGTGTCGATCTGTCAGCAAAGAAGAAGTCATCCCCGGCTTGCCCGAATCCCTTCCTCAATTCCAACTGGAGCTTGTGTAATGCGAGTCACTTTCGAAAAACCATCTGCTGCTGGTTCGCATCTGCGAATCCAAAACGACGTGACTCCTGTGGTTGCCGACATGGTGGCTTGGGCCATCATGAGTCATCCAGATCAGGTGCAAACGCTGGTCGATGCTTATTTGACGGCCAAGGCCATTGAAGAGGGCACACGAAAGCACGTCAGGCTGACCCGACCCTCGATCCAAACAGGCAAAATCGTCAATGACGAAGACGCTCTGGACGGATTGATCGCGGGAATCATCATTAAAAAAGCGGTCATCCACATGGGAGCTGAAAAAAATGCTTAAAAATCAATTTCAATCGTTCATCCTGCTGGCGCTGGTCGCGTTTTCTTTTTCAGCGCATTCGTCAATGACGGTGGGTCGAGTTGTCGGTGTTTCCGACGGTGACACCATCACCGTTTTGACCAAAGGGAACGAGCGCCTGCGCGTTCGACTTGCTGAAATCGATGCGCCCGAGTCTTCACAGGCCTTTGGTGCGAAGTCAAAGCAAGCTTTGTCTGAAGTGTGTTTTGGCAAGGAAGCAACCATCTCTACCGCCAATAAAGACCAGTACGGTCGAATTGTCAGTCGAGTGGTTTGCTCTGGAGTTGACGCACAACAGCACATGGTCGGCAATGGACTTGCATGGGTCTATGCCCGTTATGCAACCGACAAGGAACTCCTGTCGCTTGAGCCGATCGTCAGGGCATCAAGGATCGGACTGTGGAGCGATCCGCAGCCTGTTCCGCCCTGGGAGTTCAGGCGTTCCAAGCGGCAGTGAAATTTGCTCCACTCAAGCCCCCGTAAATGGGGGCTTTCTACTGGCTTACCTGCTTGCAGGGGCCAGCAGAAAGCTCACCTCGGCAAAAAGTCTTCTGGCTCCAAACGATTAAGCTTGAACAGCGTCGTCGAGTCACCCACTTGAGCATCCCCTAAAAGCTCGCCGAAGCCGCGAAGCTCCAAGTCGCGCTGTGCCAAGGAAAACCCGTCAGCGTGCTGTGCGACAGCATCGAGTCGCTTTCTGGTTGGCGCCTTGATCTTTGACGGGGCCGCCATCACAAAGTCGCCCATACCGCCATTTCGCACCAAGCGTCCGCGCAGCTGGTGAAGCTGAGAAACGCCAAACCGATCTGCGCCAAGGACCACCATCAGGCCGATATCAGGCACATCGACGCCCACTTCAATGGCCGTAGAAGCGACAACGATTGGGCATGTGCCTTCCCGAAAGGATTCAAGCGCCCGTATTTTCTCGGCCGGCTTGAGCTTGCCGTGAAGCATGGCTACCTTGCCAGGAAAGTGAGCACCAAGGGCCTCGGCCTTTTTGATGACACCGTCCCCCTTGCCGGCCACACTGGGATAGAGGAAGACGACTTTCCGGCCGGCACCCAAATGATCCATCACCATTTTTGAGATCGTTGCCCTGTCATCCTGATTAACCACGTGGCTATGGATGGTCTTGGCCACCGGTGAATGCTTGATCACCGCATAGGTCCAGCCGTCGTAGAGAGCCAATGCCAAAGTCCTCGGGATTGGTGTGGCACTGGCCTCAATGACGTGCGTGTTGAGCCCCAGAAGTGCGCCACGCTGATCCACCGAAAGTTTGTGCTGCTCATCGACAACAAGGGCTTCAAGGCAGGGCAGTTCACGCGTCAGCAGTGCTTGGGTGCCGATAAACATCGAGGACGCAGCCATTTGCTCCTGTTTCGCATCCACTGCGGGGTCACCGCTCACGATGCATGGAAAAAGATCAGGGAATCGCTTTGCTGCGTTGGCATAAATCTGCCTGGCCACCAAGTCACTGGGTACCAAGACGGCAACCTTTCCACCGCTGGCCCGCGCAATTGCAGCAAGGGCAGTGAGAAACACCAAGGTCTTACCTGAGCCCACGTCGCCATTGAGCAGGATGTGCGCCGGCCTGTTTGAATTGCAGGCCTTTCGAATGACGTTCAGGGCGCTGCGTTGCGACTCACTGAGCGTTTCGGGCTGCTCGGCCACAACCTTGATCAACGCATCGTCCAGGTTGTAAGGGGTCGCGAGTTGAATTCGGCTCGGTCTTGCCGCAGCTTTAACTTCGTTGATGCAGCATTCTTTAGCGACACGCAGAGCAAGGTCGGCCAATGCAAGGCTCTGGGGTGCATGCAGACCTTGAAGCAAGGGCAGGGGAGTGATGCCGTGACGCCCAAGCACCTCCATGGCCGGCTGGCTGGAATGAATTGCGTTGGCCGCAGCGTTGAGCGCATCGCCTAACTTGAGGGCAGATTGGACAGCAGATTCAACTACTTCGCCAGAGACCAAGCCTTGCGCACCCACATAGACGGGATCAATGCGGCCTGTGATGCGTGAAAGCGAGGGGGACCGTAAAAAAGTCTGACGCCCATTGCCGTCTACCGTGGCTTGGATGACCACCGACTTGCCTATCAAGTCAATCACTTCATCGGGATCGCTCCCGTAAAAGCGCGTGTACACCGTCTCGTCTTCAAATGCCAATTGGGCCTTGATGTACGCAGGGTATGGGCTTCTCGTCACCTGGTCTGCGCGGTCGTACCCAACCGCCGACACAAGTCTCGCTCGCAACAAGCACGCCCGGCCACGAGTTGCCCGGTTCAGCGCACCGTAAGCCCCCCGGCGGTCAACGTGGCCTTTGGGCAGGCACAACAGAACCTGCCAAGGTTCATGGCAACCGATTGATGCGAGTTTCGAAGAGTCATTCACATCCAAACAGTACCGCTCAATTAAGTGAATGCAAGTTTTGAATGACCGCGAATATCAATCCTCATTCAGTTCCCATTATTTAGCGATTAACCATATTCTCAATTGAGCGTCTTCATTGGCGTGCTCACGATGTCGGTTGCAGGTTTGCGGGTGGTGCCGCGGTGTTTCTTTCATAAGTTCGTGAGCACACCAATGGGGTCATTTTGAGAGCCCTCTGATCTTCCAAATTCCGTTCGTATGGAAAGTGAAGATCGCCAGTCATGTCGACTGGTGATAACCCAAAGACGGGTTGCCGTCTATTGGAGTGAAAAATGAGCAATTTCTTCGACGAGCGCTTGAAACAGCGCGGCCAGTTGCAATCTTTCTCCGTGGGTCGCAAGATTCGCGTGGGCACCAAATCAGTGTCCAAAAGAGCGAGAGAGGCGGGCCAAGCCAATCCAGCCATCGCAGCCATCCTTAAAAAGGTGGACGCTGGGCAAGTCAGCTTCAAAGAGGCTGAAAAGCAACTGGATCAACTCGGTTGCAAAAACCCCTTTTACCCACGTAACACGGAAGAGTTTCACGCTCATCCCTGGGACATGGGTGTCGGCAGTGCGGCCATCACCGAGCAACTGCTTTCGCTCTACGGCGAGATGCGGGAAGGAGACACCAAGCCGAAGCTTTACCGCTTTCCGGTCGTGTTCCCCGAGGTTGGCGGCAAAATCGACTCCCTTATCAAAGGGGGCTTGTCGGTTCAAGGCGGTGGTCCCAACACCATCCGCTATTGGAGCGATTACGACGACAGCGGAGCAAGGGTCTGCAAGCATTTGCCACCAGTGGTCGCACATGACAAAGCGCAGCGCGACAACAAAAAGCCTTTGCGCAAGCCAGAAAGACAGCCTGTCATTCGCGGGTTGTGTGACACGGCCACTTGCATGGAATATGCGTCTGGCGTTTGCAGGTTCAACGGTACTGTGAATTTCTACATTCACGGCATCGCTGGCGCTGGAGTTTTCCAGCTGGCAACAGGGAGCACCCAGGCGGCCACCGACATCTACCTGCGACTGTCCGAAGCAATTCGGGCAACCAACGGGCAGCTGACAAACTATGACCAAAAAGGCCGTCCATTGTTTTGGCTTACCAAAGTGAAGGTCCAGCGGCCCTACTTTGACGCCGAAAGCAACGCCAAGGTGTCTGAGCAGTGGGTGCCTGATTTGGAGATGCAGATCGAGATGCCGAAGGTTTTGTGGCTGCGTCAAACGGGTGCATTGCCCGAACTTGCCGCTCCAAAATCTCCGATCATCGATGCATTGCCTGTATCAGCGGCCCCTTCAGCATGGGTTCAGAGTGCCGATATGTCCACCGGAGAAATCTTGGTTGATCACAACAGCGCAAACAGCCCCAAACCTGAAGCGAATCAAAACATTCAGCCCGGTCATTCCGTGCCATCAAGCACCCCGCAAGGGGTTCCCAGTGGCGCCATGAAAAACCAGGATGATGTTGCAGCCATGAAGGGACACGCAGCCGATTACGGATATGCCGATGATTTGGCGATTTGGATTGGTGGGCGATTCAATGGCGACGAGAAGCTTGCATCAGAGACATGGAGTCAATTGGTCCCTCGCTTTGGCGAAAAGACCAAAGACTACGTGGGCATCTTGGCTTTTTGCTGCAGCAACAACATTGACGGGGGACTCGTTCTCAAGTATTTCCGCACCATTTTCGGCCCCATGGGCTCAGGCGCGAAGATTCTTGAAATGCGAAATCGCCTGGAGCAAATTTGTGAAGATGGAATCGCCGTGGCCATTCAGGTCATGGAAGATGCATCGAGCAATGCGCCAGGTCATTGACCCAGCAACAGAAAAGCCCCCGAAAGGGGGCTTTTTTTTGGCCAAAATTTGGCGAAACGCTCAAACAAATGCAAGCAATTGTCTGATGACGGCCTGAGGATCAACTTTGGCGTCAATCGTCTGAATTTCCCCGGCCCCTTCGCTCAACAGGGCGGGCAAGCTGGCATCCCTCAATGATTGGCCACCCTGCACCCATTTGCGCGGGCCATGCTCGCTACGGTTCGTCAAACGGGCTTCTCGCACATCATCCGGCACGTCGAAATTGATGACCGTGCTGCCGGCCGGAAGTAGCTTCAAGTGATCAGGTTCGGCCGGAAATCCATCCACTGAGATCGGCTGGCGCTGCCGCATGTCATGAATGCTTCTGAGCAACGCATCGACCAGATGGTGCCCAAGAGGCTGATTGGGTTTCTGTGCAACAAGTAGGCACATGAGGCGCAACGAGAAGTCTCCCGCAGTTTTTCGCTGTCTAGCCAGCCTCCCCAGGTCACCAAGGCTCATGTGCTTGAAGCCATGGTGAGCCTCCAGAGATCGTCCAGCGGTTGTCTTGCCACTGCCATGAGGGCCTATGAAAAAGAGGACAGGATGTTTGCTTGCCATGGTCAGTGAAGGGGGAGGTTGGGAGTGACAGAAGATGGGCCAAGCGCAGCTGCCGTTTTCAGCTCGCCTTGTATGCGGTCCAGATCGGCACGAATTTTTGGTATGCCGTGTTCTGACTCGAGCGTGTGGATCACGAATTGAAGCATCGCTGCCGCTTGATGCACCGGTGTGGGAGCAGGATTTTTTAGTGGGTGAAGGTATCGAGGGCTGAGCATATTTGTCCTTGTGATGAAAATCTTGCCACCAGGATGGTTCGGTTCAAGTTTCATCTTCGATGACCGCACCAAAGTTGTCGAAATGAATACGATCGAATTTATGGTGTCTTTTGACCGCCCAAATTTGGGCGGTCCACAAGGGAATTTGGCCGTTGACATCCTCCCGGCCCAGAAGAAACTGGGCATGTCGCGCAATTTGGTCAAGAAGACCATGAGGCAACATGGATGGCACTCCATGCTTCGCAAAGTTAGCCACCTACAACGTCGGTGTTCTACCGGCACTGGCGGCACTCAATTGCCGCTAATTTCGGCAGGGGGAATTGGCCTGGTCGATTGGAGAATGCCGTTTCGTGAGAGGCCTTCGCCAACCGAGGTCACTGTTGGAAAGCCATGGCTAGAAAATCCAACGACCTTTAAACCCAGGGGAGTTAAATATTAAAAATAATTTCAAATTTTATTTAAATAAGTTTTGAATACAGCAAGATAAATATAAATAATATAAATACAAAATACAATAATACATATATTTATTTTAAACTTTTTATATTTTGATCTATGTTTGATGATGTTTTATTTTGAATGCTTGCGTTTTTCTAATGTTATTTGTGATTTTTGATTGTCTTGAAACTTCAAAAATGGAAGTCCCAAAACCTTTCACTTTTGACCTGGAGAACAAGGCATGTCCGATACCACTACCGAATCCACAGAATCTTTGACAGCCGACTCGACCTCTGCAGTCGGTACGGCGTCTGCAGAAAATCCTCAAAACAAACCCAGCATTGACGCACTGAATCAGGAAGCCGATGCCGCCCTTGAAGAGGCAACCCAATACGCCAATCAGGCCCGCGACGCCGGGGATGCCGGCCCAGACGCCAAAGGTGTCGAGCGAAGAAGCCTGACGGCCGAAGAGCGCCGCGAGCTGGCACGCAAAACGGCCAAGAAGCAAAGCCAGTTGGGACTGGCCGAACTCACCAAGGTCTATAAAAGCACCATCGTGATCATGCAAAAAATTGCGGTGTCGGATACCAACATCGCAAGTTCTGCACAGCGTTTCCTGGGCCTGGTGGACCGGACCTTCTACCTGCTCAACCGTTACGGCAATCTGTATCAGACCCAGGCCGAGGTCGATAAGGTGCGTGAAATCCTGCGTGACCTCGTGGACACCTACTGCCATGAAGGCGCAGCTGCTGTTGCTCAGGCGAAGCTCCTGGCCGACGAAGCCAAATTGAAAGTCGTCGATTGGCTCGAACCCACCTACACCACCAAGACTCTGGACGTTGAATTTGGCGTCAAGTCCAGTGATACCGTGCGCCTCATCAAAGGCGTTCAGGTCTGGGACCAGGCCATTCTGGATTTCGCTGCCCTGGAGTTCAACGACACGGCATCCATCGGTCAGATCGACACGATGCGCCAGCGTGAACGCCGTCTGTTCATGGCGCTGAACATCATGTGTCTGCGCACCATCGGTGGCATCAGCAAGCGGCGCAATAGCATGGCCCAAGCCAAAGCAAAGCCATCAAAGAATGAAGGCGATGCCACTGGTGATGCTGCTTAACTCACGCTGGTAGCTGGGCAGCGGCTTCATCTACATCCCCCAATCAAACCCGGCTCGACCGGGTTTTTTCGCATCATTTTGGAGAGAAATTTGTCTTCGCCAGAAACCATCACGCAACAGATAGATTCACTCAACAGCGATCAGCGCGAGGTCGCTTTGTGCATGGGCCACTGTTTGACCATAGCGGCTCCCGGATCGGGCAAAACAAAGACGCTCGCAGTGAAAGCGGCTTACCTTCTGAGTAAGGGGAACACGGTCAGCGCAGTCACATTTACGCGTGACGCGGCCATAGAGCTGCGTGATCGAATTGTCGCCCTCTCTGGCGAAGAATCGCTTCCCCGCCTGCTGGTGGGAACATTCCACTCCATTGATCTGCTCATGGCGTTCCCAAAGCGTGTCCGTTCGGGCATGGGCAGCGAAATCCTCAGCAAAGGCTATTCCCGTCTTTCCCGCCAATGGGAGATCGTCAAAGAATCGAGTCGCCGCTCAATCGTCGCTCGGGCTATCAATGCCAGTGGACTGGATCTCGAAGTCGAAGAGGGGACTCGCATTGTCGAGGCCATTAAATCAGGACACGAAAAGCCAGAAACAGAACAACATGCGGTGCTGCATAAAACCTACGTCGACCTGCTCAAGCGTCACGGCGTCATCGACTTTCAGGACATTCTCCTCGAAACCAATAAAGCGATCAGCAATGGCGATATCAGTCCTCTCAAAACTGACTTTTTGATGATTGATGAATTCCAAGATACGGACCGCGTTCAGTTCAAATGGGCCATGCTTCATGCTGATGCTGGCAGCGTTCTCACGGCCGTCGGCGACGATGATCAATCCATCTATGGCTTCAGACGGGCCATGGGATACAGCGGGATGGTCGAATTCCAAGACCGGCTCCAGGCCACCCGCGTCGTGCTCGGGATGAACTATCGGTCACACGCCGAAGTTCTCGCCCCTTCTGCCGCGCTCATATCCATCAACGAAGACAGGATGGTCAAGGACCTGGTGTCCTTCAAAGGCCCTGGTGGTTCAGCTCAATGGGATCGTTTTGGCTCCCGTGAGGCTGAGGCAGCCGCAGTTCATGATTGGGCCAAAGAGGCGATCAACAACGGCGCAAGCGTTGGGGTTCTCGCTCGGACCAATACCTTGCTGAACAAAATCGAGGCACAGTGCATCAAGGGCTCGACACCCTACGTTCGGGCCGAAGGCGGCTCGATTTTGCAGTCGCGTGAGATGGGGGTTTTCTTGGCCGCCTTGGGCCTTCTGACGCAAGACAGCATGCTAGATGCCGATGAAGTTTTGGCCTGGTCTAAAGTCACGGAAGATGAAATCAAGGGGATTCACGCATCCTTGGGTAAGTCTGGATTCGTATACATCACCAAAAAGCAACTTGACCAGTTGGCTTTGTCCACATCTTCAAAAGCAACGATTTCGGCAATTCTACGCCGCCGTATTGACTGGCAGATATTACTCAGAACGGGTGGCATCAATTTCGTCATTGACGGCGTTCTTGGTTTTTTGAGTAGCTCCGTGGCCACTGATAAGTGGACTTTGCGTGGGCTTGAAACTGTCTCTGACGTCTTCCGCAAACCCGTAGGACACGGCAACGGCATCCAGGAGATGAGTGAACGAATGGAGCGAATTCGAAAGCTGCAAAAGGGAAACAATGAGATGGAAGGCAAATCTACGGGCGCCGTCTCACTCTTGACCGCTCATGGATCAAAGGGTTTGGAATACGATTACGTCTGGATCATCGGAGCGGAAGAGGGCACATTCCCCGATAAGTCCGCATCCACACAGGAAGAGCGACGTTTGTTCTTTGTGGCCATGACTCGTGCACGAAAGCACCTCATGGCGAGCGCTGGCGGGGCAAAGCCGTTGTCACCATTCATTGACGAAGCTGGTTTACTCCGAAGACCAGAACTGCGAGAACCGGGCGCAGAAATTGACCTCTGACAAAAACACCGGAATTGCAGGGCCGGGTTGTGGCCCTGCAATTTCTTCAGCTGTGCTGCACGGTGGTAAATGAGGTGCCGTTGACCAGTTGACGCCCATACCGCTTCGTGACCAAGCGTTTATCGAGCACCAACACATCACCGTGGTCGTCCTCTCGCCGCATGAGGCGGCCACAAATCTGAGCCAGCTTTTGCCCAGCTTTGGGCAGCAAGATCATCGTGAAGGGATTCAAACCCTTCTCCTCAAGGTGCTCGCCGTGTGTGGCTGTGATGGGGTCATCCATGTGTGCGAAGGGCAGGCGGGTAATCACCACTCTTGTCAGGTATTTGCCTGGGAGGTCAATTCCTTCGCCAAAGCTGTCCAATCCGAATATCACAGACCGAGCACCGGCATCGATCCGGTTGCAATGCTCGGCAATGATGGCCGATGTTTGCAAGTCACCTTGCAAGAGCACACTTTTGCGGACCAGTGGCTCCAAAGCGTCGTAGCAATCCTGCATCATCTGACGACTCGTAAAGTACACCAAGACGCCCGCATTTTTTTGGTCAGAGATCAAATCACCGAGATACGCCCTTACTCGTTTGGCGTGCGCTGGGTCAGATCCATCCAGAACCATCTTGGGCACTCTGAGTGCAGCACGCGAATAGTCAAATGGCGAGCTCAGGCGCAAGGTGGGCGTGCCATGGCCCAGACCCAACGATCGCAGCACGGGGTCAAATTGGCCCAGGGGCGCAAGTGTGGCGCTGGTGAGTATGCTGTTTTTCGCAACGGGCCATAGGCGAGTCTTGGCAAATCCACTCGCATCAAAAGGCGAGGTCCGCACCTCCACCCCAAAACGCTCACGGGCAAGCCACCGGGCCCTGTTTTCCTCGCTGGTGAAGTCTTCGATGCAAGCCAGTGCGTCGTTGATCTGCCCAAGAACCTTGCCAAACATCATTTCAGCCAACGTGGCCACGCCTGCAATCCTTGTGCTGGTTTCACGCTTGCGAAAGCTTTCCTTAGCTCTGTCAAGCTGGTCACGCAGTCCTGTAATGTCGCCCCCAAGATCCCTCATCAAGGATACAAACTGCGGTGGCGGCTCGCCCAGTGTGAACCTGTGTTGCCGCCCGTCGCCAAGCATGGTCTCCACCGATCTTTCGCACGCCCGCCAAAGTCCTGTAACCCTCTCTTGGGCGAGGTCAACCAATTCCCGGTCTTCGCCGAGCCATGGCAAAAGGTCAACCATGTCTTTGTCCCAGAATGCTGAGAATTGGATGGACTGCGCAAAGGCTGCAATGATTTTGTCCGGGAGGTGATGCGCCTCGTCAAAAACGTAAATTGAATCTGGATTGGCCAACGGGCTGTTAGGAATGTTCGAGATGCATGCCAGCAGGTAGTCGTGGTTGGTCACGATCACACGAGCTGTCTTGATTTCCTCTTGAGCCATGTAATACGGACAATCCTTGAATTGACTGCAATTTCGGCCCGTGCAAGTTGCTGCATTGTTCGCGATTTTCCGCCACTGTGATTGAGGCATCGACACTTCAAGCGTATCTCGTGTGCCGTCCCACAAGCCTCGATCGAACAGTCGTTTTGTCTCCACAAAACTGCGGACCTCTGGTGTCGTTTCGTTGAAAAGGTCGGCAGTTGAGGCGGCTGCGTTTAAGTTGACGTTGCAAACGTGTCGTTCGCGTCCTTTGGCAATGGCTACTTTGACACCGATCACTGTGGCGCCATCTTCGCTCTTGGCTGCTGAAATTGCCTTGAGCGCGTTTGGAATGTCACGCTTGGCAAGCTGATCTTGCAGGCTTGCCGTCGCGGTGGATATCACCAGTATTCGATCCTCCATTGCCGCACTGATGATCCCGGGGATCAGGTATCCCAGGCTTTTACCTGTCCCTGTCGGGGCCTCAATCAGGCCAATGTGCTTCTTGGATATCAAGCCGCTGACGCGCTTGATCATGTCCTTTTGCTGCACCCTTGGACTGAATCCTTTGAATGCATCGCGCATGTTGCTGTACGTCGAAGCGATGAGACTTGTGATCTGTGATGGGTTTTGGTTGGACATTTATGCTTTTGGGTGGTGCTAATTGGAATCACCATGCTCCCACCGTCCAACGGCAAGTCAAATTCGAATGCTGCACCTGGCGCTTAACCTTTGAAAATTTTCGGACCGCCCAAATTTGGGCGGTCGAAAAGTCCTTTAAATCGTGCGTCATTTGCGAATTACAAACGCGCCTTCATGTTTGTAATTGTCTGCATGCGTCTGATCTTCACATCACTCATCCTCTTTTGGATAACCACTGCAAGCTACGCCAGCGACTCGCTTCGCGTTTACGTTTGCGAGTCTGGTCAAGTCAAATATCAAGTTTGGCAGGCCAAGGACGTGAGCACCCATAAACAGCTCCTCCGAACTGGCAACGCCTATTGGCTCGATGGCCGGGTCGATGATGTCACTGCACTTGCGATGTTCGAATCAGCAGGGATTTGGTCTTTTGCTTCGGTGCTCAACCTTTTCGAAAAGCTCAATACCAAAACATCGCCCGATGTGTTGGCCTCAATTTCTTTGACAGAAAGTGGACGCGGTGGCAGACCATGGCCCTGGACCATCAATCACAAAGGCAAAAGCCACTTCTTCGATTCAAAGGAAAAGGCCGTTAAGACTGCTCGCGCCCTGATTTCTCGCGGCGAAACGATTTTCGATGTGGGAATCATGCAAATCAATTGGCACTTCAACTCCAAGCGATTTGCATCGGTTGAATCTGCGTTTGACCCGCTTGTCAATATCGGTGCCGCTGACCAGATCATTCAAGAGCACCTGGGCGGCACCGGAAGTATCAGGGAAGCTGTTGGTCGCTATCACTCCAAAACGCCCACCCTGAAAACCACCTACATCGAGAGAGTGGGGCACCAAGCAAAGCAGATTCTTCGGAGTCCATTCCAGCAACCACGGACTCTGAGTTGCTGATTGCAGCTCCAAAAGCCACAACACATCCACCAAATGTCTTTTATGCCCAAGTTCACTTCAATTTGTCTTTCTGCCGCCGTTTTCATGGGGGCCGTTATGTCCATTTCAGCACAAGCTCAAAACATCGAGCATATTGGCACGCCAAGACTGCATGAGCGGGCCAATCTGTCGATGACGATCAAAGATAGCGCAGACAATTCGCGTCAAGCGAGGCCTCAATCGCTCACTTCGCAGTCAACCATTGCGGGCGTATCGCGTTTCTTGATTCCCACAAGTTGGAGCGGGTTTGCTCAGGACGGGGTTGATACAAACCGTCCCTCAAGCGCTAGATTGACCCAAGACGAGCCATGGGTCAAGGCGCTGGAAGAGTGGCTGTCCAATGAAAAATTGACTGCTCGCCTGGACTGGAATACCAATCGCTTTTACCTCAACGCCGGTCGCGTGGCCCAGGGGCAGGGGGCTGTTGCAGCTCCAGCCACAACCACAGCTCAAGCTCCTGCACGGGCGCCTGCTCCAACGACTCAAGAACAGCCTCCCGCTCAGGCGACAGCACAGCCTGCGCCTTTGCCATCCCAATCTTGGGAGATCGATCTCAAGGACATCCACCTAGGCAACACGTTTGCTCGATGGGGCAAGAAACTTGGCTGGTCTGTCCTGTGGGACGCTCCCAAGCACATCATGATCGAAGCCACCAACATTTTTACGGGCTCGCTGCCAGAAGCCATTGATCAGGTTTTGCGATCGCCCGGCATCGCCGCTGGGGCCTTCCCCCTTGAGGCCTGCATTTACCCAAACACCCCCCCACTCGTTCGCATCACGCTCAAGGGCGAGCAGTCCAATGATTGCAAATAATTTTTGAGCCTTGACTTTGCCGTTTGAATCACCGAATTCAGGAACTTCATCATGAACACCATCTATAAATTTGCCATCGCGGCGGTCTCCACAGCAGCCCTTACTGCTTGCACTTCTGCGCAAGGGTTTGTAGATAAACAACCCGCTTTGCAATCACAATCATCTCCTGCGGTACGAGCGCTCCCAACCACACCAATTCCAATTGGTCCCGATACGGTGGGCACTGCTTCAGCCATGAATGCTCGCCTTGCCGCCCCCACTCCTGCAATTCGCTCCGCTTCTTCGCCATGGATTGGTGGGGCCAAGGTTGTTCAACCCGTTTTGCCTTTGGCCATACAGCCTGGACAGAGGCTGAGTCAGGCGCTTGCGCTTTGGCTCAAAACGCAAGACATCAACTTATCGTGGGAGCCAGCGGGCTCGTTGCCTGGACGAGTGAGAGACGTGGTAATAGAGAGCGCCTGGCTTGCCTCCCAAGCCGCGCTGGAGCCAACGCTATCCGAAGTGCTGGCCCCATTTGGACTGTCTGCGCATGTTTTGCGCCAGGACACCGCCCCCACGCTCGGCAGTTCCGGCACACCGGGCCTACCCCCGACTTCCGTGGTGGTGCGCAACGCCTCCAACTCCCGCCCTTGACCAGCCACACACCAATTCATGAGGCCATACGCTATGACTTTGTCCGACTTTTCCCAAACGCTCCGAATCTCCGCGATTGTTCTTGCGTGCACAGCCGTGCTGGCAGGCTGCACCACCCCAAAAATGCTGCAGACTAACGTCGACGACCGCATGGACAAGATCAAATCTGAACCGTTACCAGCCAACTCGCCGCAAGTGGTTCGAACGCCGGGCAACATGCCACCCGTCGGGCGGTCTTTCGATGCAATGGATGAACGCCAAGCCGTGAGTATGCAGGTGAGCAATGCCAACTTGTATGACCTTGCTGGCAAGCTGACCCAACGCATGGGTTACGGACTAAGCGCCCTCTCATCAGTTGATATCAACAAAACGATCACCATCAATCTCAAAGCGGCCACACCGGCTCAAGCCCTGCGTCAACTGGCGTGGCATGCCGGTTATGTTGCAGTCATCAACGATCAAGACCGCAGCGTCACATTGACGAAAGACGCAACGTTGGTTTTCAAAGTGCCAGCGGATGAGCTTAAAAAATTGCTCAACACCAGCTTTAACTACGGAGGATCACCGGTAGGTGGCTCTTCTGCTGGCGGTGGCGGTGGCGGTGGCGGTGGCGCCGGAGCTGGAGGCGGCGCAAGAGGGGCCTCTTTCGCGCCCGTCGCAGCAGAATTTAAGGTCGAGGGCCAGTACACGAACTCGCCAGCCGCATTTCAGGCATTCATTGAGGAAATTGCGGGCTCGAACGCCAGAGTTCAGGTCTATCTGGAGGCCGGGCTGATTGCCGTCCGCTCCAACGGCCAAGCACTTAAGCGTGTGCATGATTTCCTGTCACGCTACGCCTTTGATGCCCGTCGACAAATCGAAGTAAACGCCCGTGTCGTAGAGGTGTCATTGTCCAACGAGTTCCGCTATGGCATTAAGTGGGACAAGGTACTCAACGCCGCAAGCACTCGCAAATTCGGGCTCAATACCCGCTCTATCGTTGGCACGAGCACCGCCCCCCCTGGCTCGTTCAGTTTTTCTTCGGAATCCGTGACCAGCGTGATTGAGGCGCTCGAAACATTGACCAACGTGGATGTCACCAGCACGCCCAGCATGGTGATCACCAATAACTCCTCTGGCGTTATTTTTGAAGGCACCCAAAAGCCTTTTCTCCCGTCCGTCACATCAACCACAACCGGGTCAGGAACCACCGCCACGACCAGTTTGAGTGGAAGTGGTGCTTACGCCAGCGACGGAATTCAAATGAGTATCCACGCCAACATTTTGGACGATGACAACGCCGTTCTGACGATTGTGCCAAGCGCCGTCACCTTGGGCGAACTCAAAAAACTGCTCGGCGATCAGATCCAAATGTATGAGCAATCGGTGCGCAACGGTGGGCAGCGCATCTCCATCCGCTCGGGCGAAACAGTGGTGATCAGTGGCAACCGCTACACCCGAGGCAACAGCGTTGATCGAGGCATCCCTGGCGTCATCAATGCACCCCTCATCGGCTCCATCGCGAGCGGTCGAAGCAAGGAATCGTCAGCACGTCAGACCGTGATCATCATGAACGCACGAATCCTCCGACCCGATCCGATGGATATTGTGTTCTCGGAGAGCATCTGATGAAGGCGAACCGAAACTTCATGTCCACACTGCGGATGCCCAGTTGGTCTTCCGCCACGGCCAGCAGATCTGCCCCTCCAAGCCTCGCAGTGACAGGTGTTTTCTGTCAAAGCGGAAGCCGCGAAGCTTGGTGGACTCTGACGCCAAATCTGCAACTGGAAAGTTCGCAGCCCGAAGCTGAACCCCTGCCTGGGACCTATATCTCTTTTGCCCCAAAGGACGACCTTTGCCTTTTAATTGACAAAGCGCAGCGCGTTTTGGTCAGAGACATGATTAGCGATGTAGGCGAACCCGTCTTTGCGCTGCGTTACCAACCAACTCAGACCAGCAACAAAGCGGCAGGGAAACACAATGCCTACCAAAACCCCGCAAGCGAGATTGTTCGCCGATTGAAAGGATCTTGGCTGTACGCCACAACGCAAGCCAGATTGAACAATCTACCGAACAGTGTGCAGATGATATCTGGCATAGCGGTACTTAGAGGACTTCTTGCCACTTCGCCGCAGCTGCACACCCTGCAAGCGCCTTTTGTCACGGGTATCTTGTTCGAAAGCGAAGACACTGCAAGTCAAGTTCAAGTGCTTGTGCTCATGGTCTGCTCAGAAAATGGTGAGCTGAGCCAAATGGATTATGTCCCGCTGGCGGGACTTGATCCCGCAACCGCGATACGCTCATTTGTGCAGTCGGTTCGCTTGTCTTCGTCAGGAGAATGGACCCAAGAGCGTACGGCCATTTTTACAGCCGATGAAATCTTGCGTTTGGGCTCGGCCTTGCGCCCATATCCACGCGAGATTGAAGTCCTGGGCATCGCCGTCTCCAAACTTTGGCGCATGGGCTCTGTGGTCAGTTTTGGTGCTTTGGCTTGCACGGGCTCCGCTTTGGCTGCATTGACCTACCTGAACCATAGCGCAACAGCCCAGGAACAGCAAAACAAGATTCAACTGCAAACCCAGCAACAAGCGCTCACCCAGATGCTGGCCACCGACCGCTTGGCAGCCGTACTGGAGCGGCGCAGTGTGAAGGCCGAGGACGCCATCGACAAAGCCAGCGCAGTCTGGCAAGAGGGGGCCAAAGTTGTTGTTGACGGCACGCCCGACATCCTCAAGTTGACTGTCAGCCACAAGGTCCAGGCCTCTGATCAGAGCCCGGATCAGACCCCCCAAGCCTTGGCCAAGGCATTGAGCATCACTCCGCCACAGGGCTGCACTCGGGTGCCACCTGCCATCACGCCCCAAATTAGCGAGTTGTACCTGACCTATGAATGCAAAACATCTGACCCTGATCTGCAGCGCCTCAGCACTGTTGCTCGCTAACTACATGCTGGTTCCCGCCTGGGGCCAACATCAACGGCTGAGCATGGGCAAACAACAAGCTCAAACGGCCAATCAAGCCATGCAAGCACGCATGAGCGTAGCCCAAGCCTTGCCTGTGCGTGCGATGAATCTAAGCGATCGCGCCGTGGCCCTATCTTCGGCCGTGAACGCATGGACCGGCTCCAGCCGTGATTACGGCATCACGCTGACGCAAATTGCAACCCCGCAGTCATCCACGGGGCAAAACGTTGTGGACGTGAGTGCTTTAAGCGAAGTGGACGCCTTGACGGGTCTGCCCGTGCAACGACTGACCCTGAAGGGTCAATACCGGTCTTTGACAGATTTCTTGCGCTATCTGGCGCAAGAGATGAACGCAGAGCAGGCCGTGGCCATAGAGCAACTCAAGCTGTCTGGCGACACGTTTGAGCTGCTGGTGGGCATATACAGCCGGGAGCAGTGAGCTGCCGCAGCCTACACACACAACCCGCACCACACGCTGCACCCACGACCATGCTCAATTTGTTTTCTCCCCCTGCTTTGGCCAAATCTTCATCAGAGACACCGCCTGAAGCGCCAGAAGCTCAGCCGCAAACACTCGTCGTTCTTGAAACTCAGCCGCGAGCAGACGACCCGAAAGCCCCCATAGAGACTCCTCAACCGACAGTGACGGAAACAGCGGGGATCGTGGCAAGCGAGAGCCATCAAAGCCATTTGCAAAGCGATGAACAGTCAAATGACAGCACAACAAACGATGTCCAGATAAGCGCTTTGCGCGATGCGGGTATTTCAGAAAGTCATATCCAGATTGCCTTGCAGCGCCAATCCCTCACGCACGAGCCCCTGACTGAAATCATGCGCTCAGCCGAATACGGCTTCCTTACCCCTGAGGGCGTAGCCCGAGTGCAGGCCAAGATCAGCCAGTGGCCCTACTTCGCACCAGGGCAAATCGACGGCATTGCGACACGAGAGATTCAAAAGATTCTGTCTGAACGCAACGTGCGCATCACCAAGATGGAGCCTCTTCTGCCCGTGGGTGTGCAAAACGGACGGCTACAACTGGCTCTTTGTGAGCCGCGCAACGCCTCCAAAGCGCACCTGCTGTATCCCTATTGGCAGCACGACTTTGTCGTTTGCAGCGAGCGCAGCCTGCAAACCATCTACCGGCGGGCATATGCCCAAAGCGGCAAGGATGCGATGGACCTTTACCGCAAGCTCAAAGTGATCAGCCTTGAGGATGAAGGTGCAGACCGCGTGTTGCGCGAATTCGTCCTTGCATTGATGCGTCACGGCTGCTATCTGGGGGCCAGCGATATCGCCCTGACACCCATGACCAGCAACAGCGGCGGCGTGGTGCGCTACAAGGTGGGCGGCATGGGCACCATTTTCACCTTCTTGGAGGCGAAGATCTGGCAACGCGTGATTGTGCACCTGCTCAACGTTGCAGGCGCGACAGAAAAAGTCAAAGAAGCTCCAGTCGATACCCGTTTTGAGTTCAAAGACACGGACATGGAGCAGTACGGAGAAATCGCCCAGCGCTATGGCTTTCGCATGGAACTTCTGCAACGACGCAAATCAGAAAATCACAGCGTCAGTTGTGTCATGCGTATCCTGGACCAGCAAGCCGAATCAGCAGATCTCGATGCGCTCAATTTTGACGACGAGACGCTGCGCTACCTGCGAGATGTGAAAGAACGAGCGACAGGGCTGATGCTGATCACTGGCCCCACGGGCTCAGGCAAGACCACAACGCTGTACGCATTGCTCAACGAAATCGATCCGGTCGGCCGCTGGATCGAATCCATCGAAAACCCCATCGAATACTCCAAAGGGCTCTGGATTCAGTTTCAAACCGAGACCGGGGGCCCAGAGGCCACGGGGGCTTACAACCTGCTCAAAGGCCTGTTGCGTGCTGCACCAGACGTGATCCTTTTTGGCGAGGTCCGAAAAGGCGATATCGGCAACGAATTGGTCGATGCGGGCAACACCGGTCACTTGGTTTTTACCTCGCTGCACACGAACAGCGCATCGCTAGCCATCTCCAGGTTGCGCGGCTTTGGATTGGACATGACCGCTGTTGCCAGCTTGCTTTTGGGTGTGCTGGCTCAGCGGCTGATCCGCACCTTGTGCCACTGCGCTGTGCCCGACACCCGGATCGAGACCATGACGTTGTTGCAAAACCAACAGTTTTTGAAACGCGGCAACCAAACGCTCAAGCCACACCGCGCCATGGGCTGCATTGAGTGCAACCACACCGGCTACCGGGGGCGAAGAATGATCTATGAGCTGCTCAAGATCTCGCCCTCTGTCAAAGACATGATCGAGCGCGATCACCCGCCCAGCGCCATCGGCAAAGAAGGCATCACCCCCGAATACACCCTGATTGCCAATGCGCTGCGCCTGGTGGCCCAGGGCCTGACCTCCATCGAAGAGGCCAAGAAACTCGGCTCACTGGAGGATAAATGATGAGCACGCCCACGCAAAACATCAACTCCAGCAGCAGCGCTTCCAAGCCCCGTCAAGGGTTTGCCATGTATTGGGACTTCACGGCGCAAGCGTCCAACGCAGGGGGCAAACGCAAGATCCAGGGCATGGTGCAAGCCAGATCGGAGGGCTATGCCTTGGGTCGCGTCAAACGCATGGGCTTCAAGCGGCCCCAGGTGCGCGTCAATGCCATGCAAACCCTCAGTTCCGGTTTTGGCTGGATCGTGCACTCGGACTTTGACCTGCGGGACAAAGCCCGTTTGTATGAAACGCTGGGTAAACGCCTCCAACGCGACGGCTCCTTGCTCGCGGCACTTGATTCCGCACAGGAATACCTGCAGGACGGCCGCCTCAAAGGTGCCGTGGCTATCCTTGCCGCCCAAGTCACTGACGGACAGGCTTTGCATTCAGCCATGCAAACTGCCGGGTTTAGTCTGCGCGACGCGATGGTGGTACGCGCCCTGAGCGAGTCAGGTAACGCCCACCAGGCATTCACGGATCTGGCCGCAGAAGCTCGCACCCGCTACCAGCGCGACACAGCCCTCAGTTCTGCCCTGCGGATGCCGATTTTGATGATGCTCGTGCTCTACCTGGCTCTGCCGGCCTTTTTCTTGGGACTGGGACCAAAAATCATTAAATTTTTCAAACGTCTTGGGACGCAAAACACCAACATACCCGATTCCATCAAGATCATTTACGGACTGGTTGACTGGGTCAACGCCAATGTCCAAATAGCGGCGTTGATTTACATCGCAATGGGACTGGGTGCCATTGCCCTGTGGAAATCCTCCATTTGGTCCACTCTCGCTCTCAAGATCAAAGCGTTCCGAGATCTATCCCTTAAAAGCGAACATGCCTCCATTTGGTCCGTCTACGGCCTGATGTATGCCGCCGGCATCCCAGGCCAAGACATTTGTACAGTTATCAAGCCCGCCACCCAACTCAGATCGACCTCTGAAGCCTTGGCACGCATGAGCAAACGCCTAGCCGCAGGAAGCGATGACCGCGATGCTGTGCAAAGCGCTGGCTTTCCCAAATTCGTGGTGGCTGGCTACCGCGCAGCGCGTGATTCGGGATCTTTGTCCGATGGCCTGAAATCCTTCTCCGCCATGTTGAACGAAGACATCGAGCTTCTCACGGCACAGACCAAAGCCTGGCTTCAGCTTATGTCCCTTGTGATCATGGCTTTCGCGGTGTTGGGGATTTTCTACGTCGTGTACTACCCCATCGCCGGCCCTGTTCTCAACAGCCTCTGAGCGTTCAAAACCTGATCGATCGCATTGATTTTTTTCCCAACTGAAACCACTTATCTCCATTTTTTCTCAAGGAGCAACCACCATGAAACCCCCTCAAATCACCACCCCGCTGAAGCGACGCATGTTTTCGGCAACTTCCCCCATATGCGCCGGCATTACCCAGCCAGCCCAAAAACGGGCCCATAAACAGAAAGGCTTCACGCTCATGGAATTGGCCGTGGTACTGGGCATCATTGCCGTTCTGGCCAGCGTGATCATTGGCAGCTTCAGTGGTGACAGCAGCAAAGCCACCAAGCTGCTGGCGGACATGACCACCATCGGTAACTCGGTCAATCGCGCCAAGATGGAGCTGGGCGGCGTTCCAAGCCGTTTGTCTGTTTTATGGAACCGAACCGATGCTGTGGCAGGCAACATGTTCAACGGCATCACAGCCACCACAACATGGGGCGGCCCCTACGTTGAACGTCAACCTGTCGATGCATCTAACAACATCACGGTGAGCACTGTTGCGGACGCGGCCACCATTTCCATCAACCGGGAAGCTGCCAGCGCTGCCAACGGCGGCAACTACACCTGGGTCTACTTTCTGCGGGCAAGCAACGTTCCCAACCCCATCATCACCGAGTACATCAAAAAGTGTGCAGGGACTGACGCCGTGGCCACCGTCACGTTCGCAAATGGCAAATGCCGCGCAACCTTGGGAACCGGTGCGACCGAATTCGGCACCGTGGACATGAAGATCACAGACTCACGTTGAACGTCGCCTTGAATCAGGAACGCCCATCATGATGTCTCGGACCCAACTCCAACGCTACGCATTGCGCAGCCGAAGCGGATCATCTCGCGTCTCTCAAAGTCACTCAGAGCGAGGGTCTGTGGCCATTGTTGTTGCGGCCATTTTGGGGGCCGTGGCAGTCATGGTGATGTCGTTTTCTTCGCTGGCTGTGCACAAAGCCGCATTTGGGGCAGAAGATCGCATGGCACGCGAGGTGGACGAGGTCCTGCTCCATTTGCAAGCCTGGTACGAGCAACAAGCAGACACGATCGCTGTGTCTGGGATTACACCCTCAGAAACCCAGCTGCAAGCCGCGTTACCTCGCACTTACCCCGGCATGCGCCTGGCCATGTCCACCTCCATGGCCAGCCCCGGCTGTAGTGCAGGCACCATTGGCTGCATCCCGTGGCGCAAGATCGCAGCATGGTATCCAGCCACGCAAGCGCCCGCTGCAACCACACTGCAAGACGGGCTTCCCGTGAGCGAATTCACGGGTGATGCCATCTGGCGCATCTACAGCGCTCAAGGCTGGTATTTTGAGCGCTACGCCCAGACCCAAGCCAAGCTCAATGACACCGCCAGAGCACTGATGAACTTTTTTGTTGGACGCAAAGGGGTGAACCCCGTGTTCAGCCATGACACCAACTTTTGGCGAGCGAGCGACTGCGCTCAGCCCGAGTCAAGCCTGCCTTGTGTGGACGCCTACGCCGCTCTGAGTGGTTCGGGCGTGGCCAATGTGATGGGATTGGCAGCCACCGATGTGACGGCTCCCTTGGGCACAGCTATCGAATTTTCCAATTTGCAAGACAGCTCCACTGTCGCGCCGTTCAGCGTGGCTTTACGGGTGGTCTTGCCATGGGGCGGGCAGATCCGGCAAACGGTGCTCCAGCCCTGAACACTGAACCCGGCGACTTCCCCCTTTTGCACCTCATTTTCTGAACCAACAACATGATCCAGACCAGCTTTCTCCAGACCCTGCTTGACCAGCTCAGCCAGGATGATGTCTCGGACATCCACCTGAGTCCGCATGCTGCCATTTGGCTGCGCAGATCTGGCGATATGGAGCCGCTGCTTGGCAGTGAACACCTCTCCACCCCCGCCGAAATCACTTCGTGGCTCTCAGCGGTGCGCTACCAGTCCAGCACGCTGTATGAGCTGATAGCGGCCAAAGGCGGGCAAGACGACTTTGCGATCAACTTAGGCGAGTTGCGCGTGCGCATGCATGTCTACATCAGCTCCGGTGAGGTCAACGTGGCCGTCAGGAAGCTGGCCTTCCATATCCCGCCCTTGCCGTCGTTGGGCTTGCCCGCAGGTGTCAACAAGTTGCTGGACCACCCCACGGGCCTGGTTCTGGTCGTCGGCGGTACAGGATCGGGCAAAACGACCACCCTTGCAAGCTGCCTTGACCAGATCAATGCAAGCCTGTCCGGGCACATCATCACCCTCGAAGACCCAATTGAGTACCTTCACAAGGACAAACGCTGCCGCGTACGCCAGCGCCAAGTCGGCGAAGGTCATGACTGCCTCAGCTTTGCGGGGGGAGTCGTGGCCGCGATGCGCGAAGACCCGGACATCATCATGGTCGGCGAAGTGCGCGATCAGCAAACCATGCAAGCATGCCTCGCTGCTGCGCAGACTGGTCACTTCGTAGTGGCCACGTTGCACACCAATAGCTCGACCGAGGCCATTGAGCGCGTTCTCGCCTTTTATTCGGAAAAAGAACGAGATTTGGCCAGGTCCGTGCTCTCTTCGACCTTGCGCGGCGTCATTGCGCAACGCCTTATCAAAGCCAACGCAGGCGGGCGCGTGCTGGCCGCCGAGTTGCTCTTATGCACTCCAGCGATCCGGTCCAATATCGCCACCGGCCAATTGATCTCGATCGAACAGAGCATGGAGACAGGTCGCTCGGAAGGGCAAATCACCATGAACTTCAGCTTACAGAAGCTGTTCGAGAGTGGTCTGATCAGCCGTGATGCA
Organism: Limnohabitans sp.; assembly: GCF_023910625.1. NCBI lineage: Bacteria > Pseudomonadati > Pseudomonadota > Betaproteobacteria > Burkholderiales > Comamonadaceae > Limnohabitans > Limnohabitans sp. Next base: position 28,230 of record NZ_JAAVVW010000002.1, on the reverse strand, counting down.
GCTTTGACTGCCAGCTCCAAGCGCGACTACCTCGAAAAAAGACTGGGAGGCTCTTGATGGACCCGACGATCAAACACACGACAAAGCGAGGCCAAATACGCCGCAAGCTATTTAACCAACGGGCAAGTCAAAAAAGCAAACAAAAGGGCTTTAGCCTGCCTGAAATGATGGTCGCCATTGTTTTGGCCGCGCTGTTCTTGAATACGATTGCGGAGGCCTTGACCCCGGCTCTGGCGTTTTTTGGGAAACAAGACACCACAGCCAAATTGGCTGATTTGCGCCTGGCCATCGAAAGCGCTTACAAAGAAGACTCCAGACTGGTGGACGCTGTGCCCAATGCCGTGTTCACGGTCGCGGGCGGTGCCATCAATCCAGTAGTGCCGAATGCTACCGGCCGCTGCGAAACTTCTGCCAACGTATTCAACCCCATTGCCCGCTATTTGCCCAGCTCGGCCAGCGTTAGCGCGATGGACGGTTTTGGTCAAGGGATGTGCGTCTACATCACCACGCGCCAGTCCTGGACGATCAACGGCTTGACCTACCCGTACCACACCATTGCCGTGGTCTCACCTGGATATGACGGCGCAGTCGATGCCAACACGGCTTTGAGCGCGGTCGGCGTCCTCACCCTTGGGGGCGATGACAGAGGCATCGTCATTGACGGCCGCAAGGTCGTTGGAGACCTAGTGGAAACGGCCATGGGACAGATTAACCGAGCAAGCACTGCACTGGCCAGTTATTTCATGACCAGGTATCAAAGCAACGCCTCGCGGGATATGGGGGTGAATTACTTTGCACGCACGAACCGAGCAGGCACCGCGAGCGCCGAGTTCGACAGCGCAGGCTCCATGCCCAACACAGGCGGCGCAGCCGTGGCCATTACGAACAACTCGGCGCACACAGTGCTGGGCTTGTCTGTAGCCGATGTGACCGACCCTTGGGGCGGCACGCTTCGGCTGGACAACAGCTCCGATGCTGTGCGCAACCCAGAAAACAGCACCGTCTCGATGCGATCGCCCGGCTATACCGCACGAATCAGCACCACCCTGCCCAACGGAGGGACTCTGGAGCGCACGGTGGTCGGGGCCTATTGATTCCGCGCCCCGCACCTTGATCCTTTGCCCCAAATCCTTTCACTGATAACACCATCAACCCAACCTGTCCACTTTTTACTCCAGGAGAACCACCATGAAACCCTCTGCCCACCTCACTTCATCCATCTTGAGTATTGCCTTGACTTCCCTTTTGGTTACCCCACAAGCACGGGCACAAACCATCGCCCCGGGCGCTTCGCAGCACAGCAACATTGAGGCAACCCAGGCAGCGATAAACCCCATGACTGGACGACCATTGTCCGAAGAAGATCTTCACCGCCAACTGAACAAATCCAAGCTGCTCACCCAACTTGGCCAAGAGCAAGTCAAGCAAGCTCAAAACGCCGCAGACTTGGTGTTGGCCAACCTGCGCGCCGAGTCAGAAAAAACCAGGGCAAGAGCCGAATCCATCGCGCAGATGACAGTTTCAGGTCAATCTAAGTCGGGCAATGTGACTGTGATCAAGCCCGTGTCAATTTCGCCCGGCACGACACCTCCAACATCCACATCAAGACCACCAGCAATCGGCAATGCAACGCCAAGCAACCCTCCAAACCCAACATCATGGAGCTCCGCATCGGCCGATTCCTTGCCTGTAACAAAAGCCAGCGGAACGATTCGAATTGGAGACGAGACCCTCGACGTAGCCGCCAGCACGCCAGCAGCAGGTCATGTCCAGGTGCAGTGGGTGGACTCACAAATCCGCCAAGTCGCACGCGCAGGCTCTCCACTGACACCCATCCAAGTACAACCGGCCACCGGCGTGCTGGGCATCCCTGCCATTCCTGGCCTCATGCCCGGCGCAATGCCACCAAGCCTGAGCAAACCCCAGTAATCCCATCACCACCTCATTGAAAGAGTTGCACCATGAATTTGCTCCAATGCCACGACGGCACCCAGCAGGACATCAGCACAGGCAACAGCGGTGACTTTTATGAGTTTTTTGTGTCCTGGCGCGGTCTGACGATATGTCTCCTTTTCACGCTCATTAGCGCCCTGACTCCTTCTGCCGCACACGCCCAAAGCGCACGCACTCTAGGTTTACGTGCGACTCAGACAGTTACTGGCCTGAGCACCCCTACAAGCGCACTCACCTCGGAGAACGTGGCGGTCAACTTTGGGGGAAGTAGGCCTGCAGCGGTCAACGCCAGACAGCAGCAAAAAGTAGCCGATGTCCGACCTATGGCTGTCACTGTGCGCGAATACGGCGCGGGCACCATGAGCAAGGCAGAAATTGTGACAGCCGCCAAAGCCATCATGTCGCCCGCCAAAGCCAATCAGATCGCCACCGTCATCAAAAGTGTGATGGCTCAAGGCAAAGTGGGCTCAGGCGTGTTTATCTACGAGCAGCAAGTCAGGCCCAAGGGAGTTACCCGCGACATGAAGCTGGCTTGGGGGGTGACCGTCACTGAAACGGGGCACGTCTTTGCCGGCGACCCCAAAGTCGTTGACTCTGACCCCACCACGGTCTACATGCTCTACACCTCCTTGGCCGCAGAAACGGGCCTGCCACAGACATGGACGTATGCTGATGCCGGCGTATTAAAGTGGCAACTCAGAAAGCGCGACGGCACCGCAGCCACGGCGTGGCAATCCATCTACACCGGAGGTGCATTCGATGAATCTTCCGTTGACAGTGAATTCAAGATCAACTGCCTGGCCAACAAGTTGACCTCTGGGTGCCCGAACGCGTACGTTGACGCCAAAACCCTTATGAAAGAGACCGAGTCCATCGCGGCCATAATCGACTATGTGCGCAAAGTGACTCCGGCATATTCCGAGTCTCAAGACCCATCATCGGGCGAGACCATTTATCAGCCGCAAATGGCGGTCAGCTATGACAGGCGCGAGTATCACCGGACCGGCTGCAGTGCAGGAAGCTTCCGAAATGTCGGCAGACGCGGCTACACCCTGAAGACCACGGTAGATCGTTACCAGATGACGGAATCTGAATCAACGGCCACCCTGGTGAACCGCTTTGAGGGGACCAGCCTTTCTCCCACAGAAAACTTTGACTTGAGTAAAACACTGGTCGTGGCCAGCCAGTCGCTGTCCAACCAGGTGATCGACAGTTTTTCCAATGAATTGGTGCCATCGTCCAGCGTGCTAGGTCTTCAATACCTGGCGCCGGTCACCACAACCAGCACATCCACCGGCGCAAACAATCTGCAGCTGGAATCTACACAAAGCGACATGGCGATGAGCTGGGTGCCGGGAGGTAACGGCACATACAGTCTATATCTGGGCACTATTGCTGACAACTATTGGGGCTGGGGATGGGGCAGGACGTATGACCGCTCCATGTCGTTCAACATCAGCAACAAAGACTGGTATACCAACTTCACTCTGGCAGGCGTTTGGTTTGAGGATTGGCTTCTAGTCCAGGTAAACGGCGTAACGGTTTATGTGGGCCCATACGGAGGCGACAGGCTTGAAGTTATCGATCGCGGATATGACGGCGAAAGCGACTGGTACTATAGTGTCGGCGTTCAAGTTTACGAGCATTTCCGTTGGCATGTCGAAACGAGGGGCGATTGGTCTTTTGGTTTGAATGTGGATCTGCGCCCTTATTTGCGTTCGGGCCAAAACACCATCTTCATGCGCACGGTCGTTGCCGGATGGGGTGAAGGCGCGATCCGCATCGATGCCACCTCTTGTCTGACCGACTGACCCCTGGCAGCGTGATGCTAGACCCCAAAAGGAAGATCATGAAAACCCCTCTCTTTAACTTTTCTCGCGCCTTCAAAAAAGTGGTTTGCACACTGCTGGCCAACACCATTGTGTTAACCACCCTCAGCACACCACTACAACAAGCACAAGCTGCACCGAATCAGTACACCCCTACCTTCCGCAACGAATGCTCTGTGATCGACTGCGCATTTCAATATCCTGTTCCCGTGGACCAGTGGCAAGAGGTGGCCACGATTTTTAACCCGCAGGGTCACAGGGGTAAGGTCGATGGGCGTGAATACTACGCCGGGGAGCAGTGGATGGCTTTGGGCCAGCACGCTGCTGGCGTCTTAGGCTTGTCCAGCGCCGAGGTCGGCCTCAAAGCTTGGGTGCAGCCCACGATTCAACCTCACCCCTGGGTTGTGGCCAGATTCTTGCCCGAGCGCGGCGAGTTGCGCATCAACATCATCAAGAACCACAAGTTCCCCGACGGGACACAAAAAGTCCTCGTCACCGACTACACCCCCCAGCACGGGCGCTGGCACGTGGTGCGGCGCATGTTCCGCGACAAAGGGGAAAACTGGAGTCCCTACACCCGGGGGATTGATCCGTTTTACCCCAAGCACTCGGGAGCACCCTCTGATCCCACGTTCTACAACATGAACATTGCCGCCGCGCAGGTGGCCGTTGGCCAGGCCATGATGCACCATCAAGCCCCCTATGCATTCTTTGTGGAGACTTCGCTGCGCCTGGATCAACGCCAGTCCACCAGTGGTAACTTGCTCAGAAAGAAAATCAACACCTACCACCGTGGGCTACGCAAGGCCCAAGGTTTACCTGGCCGCACCCTTGTCGATGTCCACGCAGCGCAACAGCGTTACCCCTTCAATGATGGCTGTGGTTTGCCCCCGGACCACGACGTGCACACACCCGGATCAACTGGCCTTTGCAGGCTTTGTGTTGGAGCATCTAGAGGGGGGCAACATTCCCAATATCGAAGAGGAGATCTATCGCAACGTCGAGTCCAAGAGCAGCTGGACAGGCGTAGCATTTATGCTGGTGACGGCTGCCCTGACCTGGGGTACGGGAGCGATGATTGCGGGGACGGGTAGCTGGGGAGTTGCCGGAGGGCAAATTGTTGGTCTTTCATCTGGGCTTGCAGGTGTAGCGCCTATTGCCGGAACAACCATCGCAGCCGGTGCCGGCATGGGCTACGCCACCATCAACAGCATGCTCCAAGGTGGCCCCCTGTCCAGTACTCAGCAAAACTGGCTGGGCCAGATGGGCATGACCCCTGAACAAGTGAGCATGGGGGTGAGCAATGGGTCTTACTGCAACAACGCCCACTGCACAGGCTTGTATGCAGCCGCTTCGGCCAAGCATATCCAGTCTGGCAATCCTGGCACACCGGAGTCAGGCAACAACTTTCAAGGCACACGCCAGCTCATCGAGGGCAACTGCCCGGTCACTTTGACCCGGGCGCAATGCCTCGCACAAGGACTTGAGCCAGGTGGCACACCCCGTGCGGACACACACCCCAACATTGCTTACAACGCCAAGGACTTTACTCGCAAGCGTCAGGCGTGTATCAATGCAGGCTTTGGCAGCGATCAGAAGACCTTGTATAACTGCATGGCCACAGCTTATTTCACCGACGAGTCTGACAGCCCCGATTGAGCCGGGCAAGCGCTCCAAAACAAAGGGCCGCTATTGCGGCCCTTTGTGATCGACATGAAGATTCAGATCATTCCTTGGCGAACTTCTGATCTCGCCAGTTCCAGCCATCGCAGACGGCACCACCACCTTTGAAGGCTGTGGTGGCGCCCTTACCACCATCCCAATAGCAGCCCGATTCTCTGGTCGCGTCCTTGGCTTTGCGGGCGATGCGCTTGACTAAATCAGGACGAATTTTCCTTCCCTCAATGGACGTATCCATGCTGAACTCCAAAACATCATCTTCTTCAATAATCAAGTCTATAGGAGCAAAAGCCCTTGCAGCCTTGATGCCCTTCGCCCCCCACACCTTTGTGTGGTAAACGATAGGCACAAATTGCCATTTCTCCATGTTTCCGCAAACGTGCTTCTTCAACCACTCATTCGCAGAGGCGGCAATTACATCAGGTTGAATTTGTTGCCCACAGTTTTCTCGAAAGTCCTTGTAATCGGTCAGCTCATGAAGTTTTCTAGGTTTACCAGCTACGACTCCATACAAAGACTGTTCACCGGGTGAATGCATAGAAAGCATGTCGTTTGGCGTTAACGTTGCACACCCCCCCAACCCCAACAAAGCAGCGGTGGACACGAGCAGTGCAAAAGTGCGTAAAGTTTTCATGATAATTCTCCTAAGTGATTACATTGTCTCGGCTTTCTTGGCCTTAAATATAAGATACCACGGGGAATGAACGGGTCAAGTTGCAACGCTGGTTTCCTTGCCCTTGTTGGTGCAAATGCCATCGCCGGAACTACCATCGCAGCCGGTGCCGGCATGGGCTACGCCACGATCAACGGCATGCTCCAAGGTGGCCCCCTGTCCAGTACTCAGCAAAATTGGCTCGGGCAGATGGGAATGACACCTGAGCAAGTGAGCATGGGCGTGAGCGATGGCTCGTATTGCAACAATGCCCACTGCACAGGCTTGTATGCAGCCGCTTCGGCCAAGCATATCCAGTCTGGCAATCCTGGCACACCGGAGTCAGGCAACAACTTTCAAGGCACACGCCAGCTCATCGAGGGCAACTGCCCGGTCACTTTGACCCGGGCGCAATGCCTCGCACAAGGACTTGAGCCAGGTGGCACACCCCGTGCGGACACACACCCCAACATTGCTTACAACGCCAAGGACTTTACTCGCAAGCGTCAGGCGTGTATCAATGCAGGCTTTGGCCGCGATCAGAAGACCTTGTATAACTGCATGGCCACGGCTTACTTCACCGACGAGTCTGACAGCCCCGATTGAGCCGACAGGGCACCAACACAAAGGGCCGCTATTGCGGCCCTTTGTGATCGACATGAAGATTCAGATCATTCCTTGGCGAACTTCTGATCGCGCCAGTTCCAGCCATCGCAGACGGCACCACCGCCAATGAATGCTGTGGTGGCACCTTTTCCGCCATCCCACCAGCAACCGGATTCTTTGGTGGCGTCTTTGGCTTTTCGGGCGACACGTTTGACGATTCCGGGCCGCGTTATTAGACCCTCTGCTGAAATATGCAAACTCAATTCAAGAATATCATCCGTATCAATTTTCCAATTCGCTGGTGCATACGCTGTTGTAGACTTTAAGCCTTCCATTCCCCACACTTTGGTTTGGTAAACGCCAGCGACAATTTGCCATTTACTGATATCTGGACAAATATTATCCGCAGTCCAAGTATTTACCGATGGCGCCATGATTTCACTTAGCACCTGCTTTCCACAATGCGTTTGAAAATCTTTGACGTCTGTTAATTTTTTCGGCTGTCCTGGCACAACTACAGTACAGCTTTTGTTCGCCCGTCCCAAATTGAGCAAGCATGTCCTTGGGCTGTGTATGAAGTCAGCACACCCCCCCAACCCCAACAAAGCAGCGGTGGACACGAGCAGTGCAAAAGTGCGTAAAGTTTTCATGATAATTCTCCTAAGTGATTACATTGTCTCGGCTTTCTTGGCCTTAAATATAAGATACCACGGGGAATGAACGGGTCAAGTTGCAACGCTGGTTTCCTTGCCCTTGTTGGTGCAAATGCCATCGCCGGAACTACCATCGCAGCCGGTGCCGGCATGGGCTACGCCACCATCAATGGCATGCTCCAAGGTGGCCCCTTGTCAAGCGTTCAACAAAACTGGCTCGGTCAGATGGGCATGACCCCTGAGCAAGTGAGCATGGGCGTGAGCGATGGCTCGTATTGCAACAATGCCCAAAGCCCCTTAATTTTTTGCTGGAGGTCTGTCTTGCTCTATATACTGCACGGCTACGGGCGCTGGCGCTCTGCTGCAGGAATCGTTTAAGCATGTTGTCCTTCGATGAACACCCTTGCGGCTGCGCTCACAATGGATGGCGTGCGTTGCTTGTGCAAAGACACCCACATGGCTTGCTGCCCCTCAATTTCGCGTGCGAGCTTATCAAGCAGGCGCTGGCGCGGCCTGTGAATACAGAAGGAGCTTGAAATGACGATCCAAAAAACATCCCCATTGGCACTTACGTCTTTGAACGTGGCGGCCTGACTAGCAGCCCGGCAGAGGGTGCCGAGCCTGTTGATCACTTTGACTTTTGCCCGAACTGTGAGTGCGAAGTTCCAGTCGATGAACAGAACGTCTGTATGTACTGCTTCAAAGACATCCCTGACACTGGTGAGTAACAACTCAAAAAAGTCGCAGGGTCAACAGTGGCTTCACAAGCTTCAAGTAAGCCGAAGGGTTTGCACGAAACCGCCTTCGACGAGAAATCTCGATCAAACAAGTCTGTCGGTTATAGCAATGGAAACATCAGTTCGTTGTATAGGTCTAAAGACTTTCTACTCGGCCATTGATTGCGATTGATTGGCAGGTGTTGCTCGGGTATTGGTCCGCAGACTGCTTTAAATGCGTCCAAATCGAAACCTTTAATTTCGACCATTTTTTCAATGTCAGCAGGCACATCAATTAGTAAAGTCGAGTCCTCTATGGATGCATATTGAAGCCGCAAAATACCTTCGTCAAAAGCCCAATGCATTTGCTTGCTCAGACTAATTCCGTTAGTTACATCATTGGTACCGTTACGCGACCATGGGTAGATATGCGCCGCATCAACACCAGGCTGGAAACCTTTATCCAACGGTGGGAGACGCGCTCCGGTGAATGCACACCTATAGCCATAGGCACCATTGATCGCCCTCCTGAATTGCAGTCCTTCTGCCCCGCGCTCAACACGCCATGCTAGCTTTTTCCGAATTTCTCGATTCACCTCGATTGGGCTGGTTGGGTCGTCCTCGTTTAGGGATGATGGCGTGATAAGACCTGCTTCTTCGCTTGGCGGCAAAGTTATCCTTGGATTCAACAAAGTTAAAGCACTAGGTAAGACCAACACTTTCTCTGCCGCTTTTATTAGGGTTCGATGATCAATGGAAGCAGCACTTGCCACCGATTGATGATTGGCAATTGCATCTAACAATTCGGTAGAGTCAAAGTCATTTCTTGCCCATATCGATTTGATGAATTCAAATCGATTCAAGACATCAATCGTCTCTTTTGCTCCAAGTCCATTAAGCGCAACAATTGTTCTAGGCCGGAGGATGGCTTTGCTTGTGTCTTTGTAAACGACATCAACAACTATCGAGGAGTATGCACATCGTCCAAAGTCCACATCTGTATCGGTACCGCTCGTTTGACGAATTTCACGAATCGGTTGTGGAAGCAAGAGCAATGCGGCAATCACTTTTGCCGCGTGTGATGATGAATGTGGATCGCTCAAGCGAATTCTGGGTTTGCCATCATGAACATCAGCGATTGCGTAAAGTGGAATCCTTAAGTCAAGGCCGAATTCGAATACCAAGTCCAGACCATAAAGGTCAGCTCCACGGACAGCACCATGTGAACCTGCAAGTTCATATTCGCCGCGACCACCACTGGGACGTAAGCGAATCTGCATTACTTAGGTTCCTCGTGCAAGACGGGAGAACTATGGAGATAGTCTCGTATCCGTAAAGCAAGTGTCGCGACAACAGGAGGTGTTACAGCATTACCAAGGGCATGGTATCGCGGTGAGTCGACATCTTCTTCGTGATTGACTTCGTCAAGTTGTGTCCATCCAGTTGGGAACCCCATGATCCCTTCACACTCAACAGGTGTGAGTCGACGTACCTCTCCTTGATCAGGGTAGCTAACATACGTTCTGCTCCAGTCGGTACCAGTATGTCTAGCTGACGTTGCGTACAGGCAATACGCTATTTTTTGGAAGACTGGGTTTTCTGTGCCAGACCCTCTAATGACTTCCTTAAAGGGGGAAAGAGGTTTCGTCCCATTCTGTCTGTTCTTCTCAGTATCCCCTGTGCCGCCGTTGGGTTCAAAAAGTATCTGGAGTGGACCCGACCGGTCTCGATGACACCCAATAATGAACACTCGCTGCCTTGATTGAGGTACTCCGAAGTGTTGGCTGTTAAGTACACGCCATCCGACAGAATACCCGAGCTCGGCCAGCGTGCGGGTAACGACGGCAAAGTCTCTTCCTTCATGTGAGCTGAGAAGCCCTGCAACGTTTTCGAGGAGAACAACTCTGGGGCTGTGCTGCTCAAGCAGTCGAGCAAAATCGTAAAAGAGACCAGTTCTTTTTCCAGCAAGTCCTGGTCGTGGTCCCATTCTTGCGAGCGAAACGTCTTGGCATGGGAATCCTCCACTCCAGACATCGGCAACAGGGATTGCAAGCGGGTCGAGAGTTCTGATGTCTTGGAATTTAGGGACATTGGGAAACTGCTTTCTTAGAACCTGCAAACAAAAAGGGTCAACTTCACATTGGCTGACTGATTGGATTCCTGCAGCCTCAAACCCAATGTCAAAGCCTCCGATTCCGCTGAAAAAAGATGCATGTTTGTACGTCACGAGCCTGAGTATATATGTGTATAAAACAACAGTTGAAAGATTCAAAAATGGAGCGCATCACCCTTCATTTCAATGCATGCGTGTGTGAAATGTTGTGGACTGGTTGGGTGAGGCTGGACTACCTAAACAAACGAACGTTATATCAGGTCAAATTCGCACTCAAGTAGTCCGCCTATTGCTCAAAGCTTCTTGAATTTTCTTATCGGTTTTCCACTGCGACAGCGCGTAGACAGCCCAGATAGCCGCTGGAATCCAGCCAATTAACGTGATTTGCAAGATCAAGCAGATGACGCCTGCAATCGGTTTGCCAATAAAAAAGAATGAGAGCCATGGCAGAAATATGGCAATGATGAGTCGCATTTTGTTCCCAGTGAGTAATTGTTAAGGGGCTATTTTGCTTGCGGTTGTTTTGAGGTGGATGTCTCGTGCGCGTCCTTTTTTCCTGGTGTCTTCGCTGCGGGCCTGGGTTGAGCCGCTTGCGATGCCAAAGAACGCTCAACCTTCGGAAATTGTATGCCGTGGCGCTCGTATGCCAAAGGGTCAGTCATGCCCACATAAAGCAACAAACTCACAAGGGTGGCCAGCACCACCCCAAGCGGCCTTCTAGGGCGGTCCTCAAACGTAAAAGGGGCGCTCATTTCAGATCGTAGGGCCGCATCCATCGCCACGATTTCTTTCACTCGAAGAGTGTCCGGGCTTGGGTGATGCTCAGATAACCAGAGCATATGACGTACCTTGGCATCGTCACGGGTGTCGAGTCTGGACATTATTTTCTGGCTCAAGGCGGCAACGTCCAAGCGGTGAGCGCCGGTTTTGACCATCTGCTGGTGTGCAGTGCGAAGAACGATACCCAGTTGGTCGACAGAAAAAACGATTCGCGAGTCCAACTCAAACGCAGCATCGCTTTCCTTGGCATAAGGCAGCACCGCCAGCACACGCACAGGAACGCCGTAACCAACAATGGACTTGATGTGCTCGACTTTCTTCGAGCATTGCGCCACGGGTGAGCCAAGTGACTCGCCGGTTTTGGCTTCACCAAGACCGTCCGCACCGATCTTTCTCCAACCCTTGACCTCAATGACGTAGATGCCGTGCTGTGTGACCAACAGGTTATCGATCTCTTGACTGGTGTCATTGATTTCGCTTGGGGGCAGGACAATACTCTTGATGCCACTCCAGGCTGGCATCCAGCTTTGCATGTGGCCTTGAGCCTTTACCCTGCAAATCGTGTCGATCCACGTATGAACCACCGCCTCGGCTGCTGCACCGCGGCTCGTGATGGTCTCGATCTCTGCGCCCCAGCGAGAAAGCCATGTCCTTGCGTGGGCCTCCCATGCCCAAAATAGGTTGCGAGCGGCTATTCGTCGAATTTGCGTCCAGAACATCTCTACGACCAGCCCATAGCCAAATGGGTAGAGATACCACCGCCTGCGCCAACGTATGCGGTCTTGCGCTATGGCTTCTTCGATCTGCATTCTTGGAACCACGCTAATGCCGGCGAGTGCCCTGTAATGGGCGGCCGATGCCATCGCGCCGCAAAATATCGGCGCACTTGGGCCAGCTCCTGCAGCCCCTTTGGTTTGAATTTTCTCTCCGGTCATCGCCTCAAACCTCTCGGGCGCCGCGGCCGGGGTTGTGGGTGTAGGTCCTGTTGCCCAAACGCCATGTCGGCTCGTAGGCGTCTGGCTTGTATTCGTCTCGAACGGGTTCCTGCTTCTTTGAAGGCTTGGCTTTGGATTTTTTGGTATTTTTAGATGCCGCCACTGCCATGACGGCAAACACCGCAAGCCCAAACAATACTCCCAAAGCGATCAGCGCTGTTTTGGCATATCCCCACATGGTCGCCAAAAATCCCTTACCAGATGGGTCCACCCATAGCCAGATCCAATCCAGGCCGTACCCGATGGTTGCCCACACCAGCGACATCCCAACCTTCACCCACTCCCAGGCATTACCAACTTGGGCCAGTAGCCAATAAACCACTTGAATGACAGCATCCATTGCGCCGCCAGCTTGAATCAAAGTTTGCATTTGCACCTTTCAACGCGGCCAAATTTGCCGCTTTCGGTAATGAGTCTACCGAGCGTCGAGGCGATTGCAACTTACGAGTTGCGATGTGCCATGAATAGGCGAGAATTCGATACGCCTTTTGACCGCCCAAATTTGGGCGTTCGAGCAGGCTCAAGGTGCAGGGGAGATCGGCTCTAGGTTTTTGCCGAGCACTGTGCCATCCGGCAACGGGTCACCCACTTGGATATGCCGCACCTCACGCCCAACCCTGATGAGTACGGCGTTTTCCAGCTTCGACACGATGGTGAAAGCGCTGGATTTTGTGGCAGTGGCTGGCTTTGAATCCTGATTGCCAGTCACCTGCGCGGTTTCAAGCCCGCTCTCTGGTTTGCTGGCAACCTTTGCCGGAGGTGGCTTCTGCTTTGGCTGAGCGTTTTCCATGAGCCGCCTGCTTGCCGCCAACTGCACCGCCTTCTCCAGCTCTTTCGCGTTGGCTTCTCCTTCATCATCCGTTGCGAGCTTTTGGCGCTGGACAGAAGGTGCCGTCAGTTCGCTCTTGCTTTCTGGGGGGCGCATGGGGGCCACCGTTGCGCCCTGAGAGAAGGCGGAATTGAATGGCAGTGGCAAAACTGCAGCACCGGGGCCCAGTGGCGCTCCTTTGCTGATGCTGTCTGCTGCCCGAAGGCGTGGCCCCATTGAAGAAAGGCGAGCGCCAGAGATGATCTTTCCATCCTCTTTAGAGGGAACAACCGGCATCACCTCCACGGCCTGACGAGACAGCCCAGCCTTCATCAACACATCAACAACGAACAGCGCCCTCTTGGCCGCAATGGCCGGATTTTCAGCTGGCCCATACACACCTGTCACCTGCATTTTCTGGGCTTTGTCGTTGACTTTCACAAAATCCAGCACTCCCGTCAGGCCGTTCTTGGCCAAGATGGATTTGGCACGGAGGAATGGAACATCTATTGAGTCCATCACAACAAGGGTAGCAGCCTCGGCAGACTTGGCTTTCTTTGCTGGCGTAGCATCGGCCACACTCGCACCAACGACACCCGAGAGCTGATTGCCTAGCACAAGCTGCGCCTGGGTTGCAGCCTGAGCAACGCCTTCACTTGCTCTTTCGTAAAGCAGCCATTGGCTATGCGCCAGCACACCCAGCCCCAAACCAAATGCGATACACAGCGTGTAATTCAGATTCCGAGCAGTGCGACTGCGCCAAAAATTTCGGCGCAGTCGCACTTGGATCGTCTTTTGCTCCGCCTCGATTCGGGACATCCTATACCGATGCTTGATTTCGACGGCAGAACTCATGGCGAGAGCTTTGGCAATTTCAGTGTCTGCGCGTTGATTCTCAGTCTCAAAATTCATATCTGGCATGGATGCTCGTTTCGTTGGCTTGGCTGAGGCACTTTTAGCGAAAGCGTGTCGGACTCAAACTCAGCCGGTCATGTCCCTGACAATTTGGTGCCGTCCGCCATTGATGACTCGGTAAATGCGATATCTGTCACCATCTCGTTGGTCAGCCGACCCACCCGGATTTCCTCTGAATCACCAGCCAAAGTACTGATCAGCACACGACCACGAACCAGGATAAGACCTCGAACTTTGGCGGTAGGTGCGACCTCGCAGTCGCCCTTGGCTCTTACCTCGCCAGTGAAATCGCCACAGATCAGGACATCCGATGCATCAATGGCGCAGTGATCCATGCTCCCCAATGCGCTCAAGACCACCGGGTTTTCATCAAGGGCGACAACGGTGACATTCTTCAATTTGGCGTCAATCTGTACGCCCCCCTTGACGTAAATCGTTCCGCCCACGAATGCGAGGCTTTCTTGGATGATTTCGTCCGGGCGCTCGATGCTCGATGCGGCGCGTGGATTGCGGTCGCTGGAAAAAAGGATGGATGAATTGCTCATTTGGCTTACTGAGTCAAATTTTAAAAATTGGCGATTACTCGCCGACGCGCAAAAAATGCTTCTGGCTATCAAGCCAGTCGTTAGGCGGCTGCTGTAACCCCCTGATCGGCAAAAGTCGCAATGCCGATACGACCGACATCACCAACATCACCAAGAACGCAGCCCCGAAAAAGAGCCCGACACCGGACGTTCCGGTCTCTCCTTCAAGGCTGCGGGCAGCGAATTTGGCGAGGCCTGCAATCACCAGGTATGCCACCGGGGATCGAAACGCCCACCAAGTCAGCACCAGGCGATACCGGTGCCAAGACTGCTCGGCACTGCCAGACGCTTCAATCAGCGAGTCTCGGATCTGATGTCTGGCCATGTTCACCTGCAAGACAGCATCCAAGACGGTCATCACTCTCAAGACCATGTCGGGGCTGCTCAGTCCAGACCCTTGAACAAGTCCACTGGAGCCCGGCTGCGGTTGATCAGATCTGCCGCCCCCGAGAGCGTCAGCGGCACGAAAAGGCCCGACAAGATCCAACCAAGGCACCGGAGTGCTTTGCTCGCCAGCTCGTCGCTGGGTTCGATGAATGCGAGCAAGGAAAGACCCGCCATTGCCCACATCAGCATCGCCGCCAGCACCAGAACCAGAGGGTAGGCTTTGCCTTGTTTGGGCTGCATCAGGCTCCACACGCCTTGTTTGAGCGGATCGCTCTCGTAGTTCGGTTTGTATTTGTTCATCTTGATTTCCTGTTTCGTTGTTCATGGCGATATGCCTTCTTTCAAGGTAGCACGCAACTTTGCGAGGTCAAATTTCGAAAATCAGGAGATCAGTCAGACAGGGCATCACACCCAGCCAGCCAATAGCCGCGTGCATTGCTCAAGATGGGTCTGTCAAGTTGCGTGATCTCGCAGCCAGGCAATCGATCGCGCATCGCCTGCTCGTAGTAAGCTGCACCGCCACCCGCGATAAACACCCTGGCGATGTTTTGCCGGCGACCGCCCAGGCGGGTCACGAACACACCAATTTCTTGTCCAGCAATTGCGGGCACCATCGCGATGTAATCGCGCATGTCGATGATTTTGTGGCCCAGGTTGATAGATCCCGTTTGCAGACCACGCTCAACCATGTCGAACTCAAGCGAGCCGGTGCCATGATCAAAGCCGATCTTTTGGCTGACTTCGCGCAAGATGCTCGATACACCGCCGTCATAACTGCCCGAGAGCTTCATGTCCGGCGTCATGGCCTCGGACACGAACCAGTCGAGCGTGCGGTAGCCGGGGTCAACCACCATGGCGAGTTTGCCGTCTTGGAAAATTACGTCTTGGACTGGTAGCCCCTGCGCCGCCAAACGCATCGCTCCATAAGGCTGCGGCAAAATCAAGCAGTCGCGTACATGTACTTCAACTTCCTTCGGGCCACCTGGATGAATGAGACTTTTCGGCAACGGCACTCGGCGAGTCTGCATGCCCAACTCTTTCAGACGGATGCGTTGGGAGTTGTGCCCAGAGACCGGCAAGCCGAGCACCAACTTGTCAATCACACGTATCACACGCTTGGACTCCCGCATCGCCAAGTGCAGGGCTGTGAGCAACATCAATTCGTGCAAATCTGTCTCGATGTAGTCCGGCTCGATCACGCGAGACACCACCCCTGATGTGGCCTTGGGGCCTGTGTAGTAGCGGCGACCGTTGTGGCTGATCATGATTCGATCGGGGTTGGAGAAGCCCGATGCCTCTTCATCGACCACCACCTCGGGTGCGATCGACGGGAAAACAATCTCTTTCCACTGGGCACGCCCGGCCTTGTCGAGGTCATGGCCACAGACCATCTTGGTGTTGCCGTAGCCAATGTCGACCGCAACGACGGTTCGATTGATCAAGTTTTGACTCATGGTTTTCTTTCAGTTTGGGTTAGGGTTGGGGTAATGGATTTGCCTCGAACTAGAACGCGAACATCAGACTCGTCCTGCGGGTCAATTGCGCCTTATGAGCTTGACCCTGTTCGTCGGTCATCGTTGGCTTTTCGGGTTCGCTGGATTTGATTTGAAATGTCGTTGTCGGCACCAGGGCGAGGGCAGTCTCGGTGACAGGCATGGGCAAGGTCGGCTGAGGTGCTGCCGGTTTCGGCTTCACCAATTGCAGCAAGACGGCCTTCAATGCTGTAACCCTCTCGGTACCACTCAGGGGCTCCAACGTATCCCGCAGGGAAGACAAAGCGGGGTCGAACGCGGTGATATTCAGACGGATCGTCCTAGCTCTTGTGCTCGGGAAGCCTTTGCTGGGCATCTCCTCGAACCACGAAGGCATTCCTGGCGCATCGTGCCGGTGCAGTAGCGCACGCAACACACGAGCAGCAGTTCGCTCGTCACTCGCCAGCAGCCTTTCGTAAATTGGCAAGAGGTCTGCCTCCATCGGGAACATGGTGAATCTGATCAGCATGGCCGACGCCCCCCCTCAACCCCAATCCGCTCAAACAGCGAGAAGTTGACATTTGAGTGTTGAGAACTCGCCGAATCAGCGAGAACAAGACACACGAGTGACAAGAAGTCGCTCAAACGGCGAAATGTTGACACCTGAGTGTCGAGAAGTTGCTCAAACAGCGGATTCGTCATGTCCCCAAGTTTGATGAGCTTGCCCGCCCTTTGGCATTCGAATGACGCATGAAAACACGCGACATTCGATGCCCACTTTTTTGTGGCTTTGCTGTTTAATACCTTCACGCGGTGCAATACCGCTCAGATTTCCCAACACCGCAATTGCGGAAGGGTCCTGAAAGCCAACAACATGATGGCTACCCATGAAACCAACAGGCCGGTCAGCCATGACTGCGCCGTTTTTTTTGTTGCCCACCTGGCGCAATACCCCAATTCACACTTACGGGTCTGTACGACAGATCAATACAGAGTGTCCATTTTTTCTTAGCAAACGTAATGGAAACAACGACTTACGTTGAAGAAAGCAATACAGCAAAGCAACAGAACGCTATTTGAGTTGCGAGTTTGCGACGAATGGCGGTGGTGAAGAAGCGAGAAGTTGACCGAAGCGGGGTAGCGCCCGGACTTGCAGGACTGTCCGAGAGGGATAGCGATGTGAGTTGAATCGGTGCTGACGAAGTGCGTATGGCATGGGTCAGATTGAAGCCAGTAATGAATAGGGGAATCCGGTCCCCAATCCGCCCGTTTTGGGGTGGGCCGGAGCGATTGGGGTCATGAGACGACCCTACGGTGGTGTTGCAAGAGATTGCGATACGACCCACCTGAGACCCGTGAGGGCCGGGGGCATGGAAGGGCTGGACACACCTTTCATGTTGAAGCAGAGATTCGTTTAAGTCGTGTGTCTATGGTGTTTTTGGTGGTTGAAATGGTGCCGGGCGGTGAGCTGTGCCGTGTTAGGTGCTGTTGTCGGCTAAAGGGGGTGTGACCGCCTGGGCTGCTGAGTAAATTTTGCGGAGTACAGAGATGAGCGTGATGGGTGATAGCAACAAGCTGAAGCGACTGATTGCCACGATAGAGGCTGTGTGCGAGGCCAAAGGCAGGACGCGTGTGAACGGTGCCGTTGCGTCTGAGAGGACGTTTCGTATGCAGATCGAAGTGATGAAGCAGTTTGCGCGGACGTTGCACGACAAGGGGTACATCGTTGAATCGTGTGAGAACCTGGGCGAGCGTCATGCCAACGCTGTGTTTGATAGCTGGGTGCACGAAAAAGAGCTGTCGAACAAAACACTACAGAACCAAAAATCGAGGGTGAAGCAGTTCATGCACTGGCTGGGCAAACCGAACCTAGCTGACTACGTTAGCCGGATAGATGAGCGCTACGTTGACAAGCTGCCGCAGGGGTTTCGAGTGAAGACCGTTGCCGAAGAATCCAAGTCGTGGCGAGGGGCCGAAGTTGACATTGCAGAGCTATTTAGCAAGGCCCGTGAGCTTGACAGCCGGTACGCGGCGATGCTGATGCTTGAGAGGGCGTTTGGACTGCGGAAGAAAGAAGTGCTGCTCATCAAGCTGTGGAAAGCGGACAAAGGGGACAAGCTGGAGTTGGTGGGCGAGATCACGAAAAACGGACGCTACCGTGAAGTTGCCATACGCGAGGGAGAGTACGGGCAGATGCAGCGGCAGATTCTTGATTACGCCAAGGGCAAGTGCCGACGCTGGGAGTCCATGGCTTGGCCCGATGTGACGCTGGCGCAGGCTGAGCAACGCTATTACTGGCTGAACCGCCAACTGGGCCTGACGAAGAAGGACCTGGGGATGACTGGGCACGGGCTCAGGGCTGGGCATGCGGAAGACATCATGCTGCTGCGGGGCGTATTGCCATCGACCCTGGGCGGTACAAAAGACATGGCAAGCGAGAGGGGCCGAACGGCAGCGCGTTACGACGCATCGAGGACCCTTGGGCACAACAGAGAGATCATCACGTCTGCCTACATCGGTACAGAGAGCAACAAACCCAAGCCCAACGCATCGCTGGGCCACCGATTTGGCGAGGCGATTGTGGGGTTTGGTGAGGGCGAGGTGTTGTTGTGGGTGAGCGAAAAGCCGGAACCAGTTGAGGGTCGGCCCGGGGAATCGGTGCTGCCGCGTGAGAAAGCGCAACTGGCCTACGTGACGGCGCAGGTTGTGTTGGACGGCCGGGAAGTGGATCGGCTGAGCGTGAAGCAACTGGTAAGAAAACACCGTGGCATATTTGCTGATGTTGAAGATCGGATGCAAACCATTGGGTTGACGCTGCTTGCGGGTGAGTGATAGTTCCAAAATTACGAATGGATTAGGTGACGTATGAATACAAAGATTGACGAGATGATTGTGGCGACGTACCTCAGCAAACTCTCAAGCCAAGAGAGGCTAAAGGTTGAGGAAAGGTTTGAGAGGTTTAAGGAATTGGTCTATCGGTATTGTGTGAGGGCGAGGAGGATGCCGATTACTGACGTGAAGATGTGCTCAGTGGGGGCCACATGGGATGGTTCGACAATGCTGATTGGTGTGAAGATGCTGCACCGGCATACATGGCAGGGGCTTCAATTGATCGCAGGGCACGAGGTAGGTCACGCATTGAGTCAGTATGGTCGAGGTCGGGAGGTCATTGATGGGAAGATGTCAGCATGGGACACCATAGATTCGGAATACTTTGCAGACTGTGTCAGCCTGGATTTGTGCAAGAGTTTGACCGTTTATGACTGGGCTAAAGGCATGATTGGCGCACTAAAGATTGACGGCGTTTCGGCTGCGGATCTCGATTGTGGGGGTGATTTACTTGACATCAGGTACGACAAGCTTCTGGCGGATGCTGCCAGGGGTCACGTCAAGATGGGAAAGGCGCTCGACTTCCGATCTGAGCTCAAGCTCAATTTACAAGGGTACAGCAGGCTCAACGGGCTGCCCCCGATCGACTAGCTAAACAGACAAACTGAGAGAGGCCGCCCGATGGGGCGGGGGCGGTTTTTTTTGGCTGAGGTTTTTTTTCAGACGACCGCCCAAATTTGGGCGGTCGAGAGAGGTGACGAAAGGCGTGTTATTTGAGCTGGAGCGGTCGATTTGCTGTGTGAATGTGTCAGTCCTACTATTTTTTTGGTGATTGACATGGCAAATTCAAGATCGAAGGCAAAAGTGACGGGTGCTGGCGGTGCTGGTGCCGCCCGGGGAGCTGGGACGGCTGGAACTGGTACAGCGGAAGACGGCCACGTGATGACGGTGGTGCAGCACGGTGATCGCGGGCTCGTTGTGTCTGCGAAAGCGGTGCACCAGGCGCTGGGTGTCGGGCGAGATTTTTCGAGTTGGCTCAAAAGCCGCATCACGCGGTATGGTTTTGAAGCAGGTGCGGACTTTTGGGAGATGGGGGTTGGTGAACTTGATTCCCCCGAACGGGCGAAAACCCAACTTGATTCCCCCGTTTGGGGGAATCAAGTTGAAGCCCATGGTGGTGATCGAAAAAGTCAGGATTTCTGGCTGAGCCTGGACATGGCCAAAGAACTCGCGATGCTTGAGCGCTCAGACGCCGGTCGTGTGGCGCGGAAGTATTTCCTTGAGTGCGAACGCAAGTTGAAAGAAGTTCTGACGCAGGGACAACCACGGCTTGAGCCGGATCTGAAGCTCACGCAGGATGAGACCGAGGCGTACTACCAGTACATATCCTGGCTCAAAGAAAGCGGCGAGCTGACGAGCATGGAACTCAACGACGAGCTCAGTTTCGTCGTCTTGCCCGAGATCCTCAGGCAAGTGTTGCACGAGGGCGGACTCAACGCGGAAGCGATTGCGAAGCTTGACTTGCGTGGGTACGCTCCACTTTTGTGTACAGCGATGGTCAGTGCGCGTTGCGATGTTAAGCCTGATGACATTGCGATTCGAATGCGTACAAAGAAAATGTCGCCACGACTTGTTAAGACGGTGCGTCAAAACACCCAGGGAATCATTTTTGGCTGGCAAGCGGGAAGACACCAGCTGGGTGCGATCAGAATGCTGGCGTCGATTGGAGTGCGCTGAATGCGAGTTGCGCTGTGCGGGGCTTTGGCCGTCAGAGCGGTCGTGCTTTAGACCGCCGTGCCCACGATTGCAGCGGCATCGGGAGTTGAGGCTGAGCGGTTTTGGGTCAACGCCGGGTTTTACTCGGCGCACTTTGACAGCGACAAAGGCCTGCGCAACGCCAACCCAGGGCTGGGCTTTGAGTACCGTATCGACAACACGTGGTCGGCAACGGCTGGGCTGTTTCGCAACAGCGACAACGCCGACTCACGTTACATGGGCGTGTATTACCAACCCTGGACCTGGGCAGGCGCCAAGCTGGGTGGGTGAGGGCGCGGGCGTGGTGAACTCGATTAGAAACTTTGCCAAGGACCATCTTTGCGGAGGGTGTACGGCATTTTGTGTAAACGGGGCTGAGATCAGTCATTGGGCATCCTGCCTTCGAACTGGCAAGCTGAACTTGGCTATGGCTTGAATAATCACAGTGAATTCAACGAAGCTCCTTAATTTCTAAAGGTGCCAAGGTTCTCAACCATGGTGCAAGCAAGTAGGCCTGCACTATAAAGGTACGGGTAGAACGATGCGGCTTGGGTTACAGCTACTCGTTATTGGTCAGTCCAAGCACATCTTGGATGGCTTGCGCAGATACCCTGGCCAACTCTTTTGGCTCCATCTTATGCAGCCCGCCGCCATAAACCCGACCCTCATCCAGCATGTGATTAGTTTGGATGGCATTCAAGCATTCCCAGACCCGATGGGCAACTTCTGGTCTTTGCCGCAATACTGAAGCCACTTGCGGTTTTGGGTAAAGCATTAAGTACGTGTTGGCTGCCGTCGCTTGCGAGCGGTTAAGCAAGAATCGAAATGGCTTACCTGATTTACCGTCGCTTCGTCCCATGTAACTACACAAAAACGGAGCTGGCTGACGGTCTTCCTGGCGATACCAGCCATTACGACGATTGCTGCACAGGTAAGCTTTTGCTACAGTTTCCAGGCCGCTTTGCAGATAAGCCCACAAAGCAGGAAATTGAGTCTGAATATCCTCTGGCGACAACCGGCAATCAAGCAGAAACAATGGGCGATCGATAAGCGGCACGCCATGCTCGTCCGCAACTATCTCATCGTTCTGCAAGTGGCGTGGACTGGGCAAAATTGGGCGAAACTGATTCATCGGCAAACCGAGTTCTTCAATTCGTTGCCGATCAAGTATGAAAAATCCATTATCGCCAGTAGCGAGGCCACGCTTGATATCAAAGAGGTCGGACAAAACGGGACCAACTGTGGCTAAGCGAACGGACTGACGCGGAAATCGTGTCCACTTGGTCTCATCGGCTAGGTCGGCCACCGCCACATCTCTCGCTAGAACAGGTGCGGCGAGAGTACCCCCATAGGTGAAATTCACATGATGATTCAATTGTGGGCGCTGCTTCCTGAACCAAACGACAGCGGAAGAGACCAGGGCATCGTCGAACTGTGCATCATTTGGATCGAAACGGTGGATGCGCAGCAACGTTACCTCGGACAAGAGATAGCGTTTCAGTTCACGACCGTAATTCACATCCATGAACTCACTAGGGATCAACCAGCCTGCAATGCCGCCATCCCGCATCCAAGGATGCGACATTGCCATGAAATGTACATAAAGCCCAGCCAATCCGGAAAGTTTTACGCCGGCGGCCTTCTTACTAGACGCCAGCAAATATTTCTTCGTGAGGGCGTCCATGTGTTGGTGCCGCACGTATGGTGGATTGCATATCAGTAAATTGAAGCCGTCTATAGACGGCTTGATCGATGTGAAATCTGCAATATCAATTCTCAGGTCATGATCGCGCCACAAAGCTTGAGCAGGCAGCCCATAGTGAGGGTCGATCTCGTACCCTTGAGCAACGTCCACCTGGCGGTCGCCTACTGTGTTGAGTAATGCCGAGTAGAACGATCCAGTGCCTAGCGCCGGGTCAAGGAAACGGACAGCATCGCCAGGCGGAAGCAATGTCAATCCATACGACAAAATCTCGCGAGCCAGGGCCGTCGGTGTGGCGAACTGGCCCATCTGGTTACGTTGCAATCCGGTTTTCTGCGAGTCCAATGACTTTTGGACCAACAGGCGTTGGTCCTCCAAAGAGGCAGGAGACTGTGGGACGAGATCATCCAAGATAGTCAAAGACTGGACTTCGCCCGTCGCTAAACTGTTCATGAGGTAAATGCCCGTCAGAGATCGTAGCCAGCTAGGTCGTCGATCCGGTGCTCCCAGACCCAATCGATGCCGTCCGCTGCAGCATAACCCAAGTAACCGCTATCAAAATAACCACAGAGGAAGAGACCAAACCGGACCTTATGGTCATGGTAATGACGCTTCAATTGACGGATTTTCTGAGCTTCTTCTTTCCTGCGCTTGTTCACGTTGGTGAAATCGCCTGCGGATTTGGCTTCAATCAACAACGGGAAATCTCCCACCTTGGCGTTGCGAGGCATGATGACCACATCCACTGCAATGTTAACGGTGACGACCTCGACCAATTCCTCTGGGTTGGATATCAGGGGCGCACCATTGGCATCGAGGCGATCTTCTTCCGCTTCCTCGTCGTCCGCTTCTAGGGTGTCTGTTTCCTCTATGGCCAAAGCCACGGGTACGTTGACCCTGAACGCAAAGGTACCAGGTTTCATTGCGTCAAAAGCTGTAGATTTGACTTCCTGATAGTCACGGGCAATAAGCCACTTGGAAATTTCACTCAGCTGGCGGCGTTCCTGCTCGTTTCGCACGATCGGGTCGGATTGCGCACCGCAGAGACGATCTGCCACGATGGTGGCAGCACGATGAAGGTCAGATTCCTGCGGGACATTGCCTGACTCCAACCACACAAAGATGTCCTTATCAGCCAACCGAGCAATGATGTCACCGATGCGGCCCAGCTCCTCATTGAGTCGCTTAATGGGCATTTTTGGAGGTACAGCAGGCTTTTCCTTGTCCTCCATACACTTCACAAGGTTCTTGGACACCCCGGCTAGCCCGATCAGTCGATCACGCGCAATTGGTGGGCAGGTTGCCATTCGCAGCATAGGCAAAACCTCCGGGTGCTCTTTTAGCAGCGCCGGGGTAATGTTACGCAGGTTATCGGTGCTCTTTAACGCATTTTCTACCTGCTTTGACGAACGGCTGCGTTCGTCCCTGAAGGTCTGCGGAGCGAAAGTCATAAACCATGTGTTGTAAAGATCGACTGACGCTTTAATGTCGGCTTTCCAACGATCCGGCTTGTTTAGATTGATGGTCATCGTCTAATGAAATGGAAAAATTGCGAAGCATGGCGTGTCTTAAAACCACCATGCGCCTTTGCGAAATTCGGCAACATAATTGATGCCCTCACGTTGCCATGAATTTTTAAAGCGAAGACTTCAAGACGAGCTCAATCTTAACCGCCTGCTTTAGGCTGGTTGCGGACACCCGAATACGCAGACTGAGTCTTGTCTGGAGACCTCAACCGGCCGTTCACAACGGCTGGATCTTGAACGACCGCACGACCCCTCGACCGGTCGCTTAGCTGGGGCGGCAGGATAATTCCTGAGGCTAGAAATCGAACTCCCGGTTTGGTCCCTGTGCCACATCCCCCCATATCCTGTTCGGGAGCTCATGTCGGCTGAAAAACACCAAGTGGTACAGCGGACGATTTCCATCGTCCCGAACGAGTGGCATTCGATGACTGATCGAGAATCCAAGACCCCGTACCAGCCCGCACCAGTAGTCAAAGAAGGCCTCGTCGGCATCGCCGCGTACAAAAGCCAGGGGGTCGATGTGATCGCGCCAACCTGGTGCCGCTGCGTCGAATCGCGCCCTCTCTGGGTTGTACTCCATCAGCACATTGCGTCTCAAATCCATCGTGCTGAAGTGCACGGCGAAATCAACAAAACTCAGCCTTGCCAGCTTTTCGATCACGCTGAACGAAAGGTACTGCAGGTTGTATGGATCAAGATAGGCGAGACACAGCGCGCCTCTGGGGACTCTTCCAATCACCTGGTCGACCGTTGATTCAGCAGCACCGGGAAACGCTATTGCAGGTGCGCCCATGGCCCTCAGCCGTTGCGCAGAGGCGGATGCTCGTTCGACATCCAGATCACCAACAAAACACGATGTAAACGCCACGTCGTCCCGCAGTGAATGTACCCAGGCCACTTGGGCGCCACCTGGACGAGTTGTCGCCTCGCCCTTGACCTGAATGCGACCTGGACCACTGAACAGGTCAACGTACACGCGCTGCTTAAATTTCGCCCTAGCCCGACGCGTACCCTCCACGTACTTGGCCAGGAACGTGTGCTTCATGTCGGGGACCCACGAACCCACGCCTTCACCGTTCCGACCATGCTCTATGGGCAAATGCGGCAGGGGATCTGCATCTTTGACGAGACGAAAAATCATCAATCTGCTCCCCGCGGCAAGCTAAACAGGGCCACTTGGGGGCTGCGTTCAACCCAGTCCGTATCACGCATGTATTTCGCCTGCTTCCGGGTCACGCCCTCCTCGGATCGAACAATGATGTCCTGATCTCCCGACAGCCGCTCCAAGGCCTGCTTGTACATGATGGAAGTGCCTGGGGACGTGTTGCAGGTGGAGGCATACAACTCGCCGATCTGCAAGGGTTGGCGCCGCTCGAAAATGTGCTCCGCCAGTTGCTGCGGCAACACCTCGACTGATTGGCATAGAGCCACATCGTCGAACTGGAATCCCCCGGTGAACTCCTGCCGAAAACCCATCATGTGCGAGGCCAGCATGTCGAGTCCTGCCCCACCGTAGTGGATGGAATGGTTCTGATGCTGCCAGTGCACCTGCTTCATCACGTCCTGTGCACGGGGATGTTGAGAAAGATGAACCAACCAGTATTCGCCTTGACCGCTGCCCTCACCACGAATGAAAAAAGGCGTGAAGTACTCGGCACCACATCCCTTCACCAACGCTTGATACAACGCGGCCTGTATGAAGCGGCGCCAATCGGCGGCATCCTCTTCCTTGATCTGCTCGACGGTCCTGCCACCCAAGGCTGCACGAATATCTACCGCTAGTTTCTCGGAGACCTGGTCCGTGAATTGGTCATTGGTGTAGGTGGCAAATGCAGCAACATGAAATGTCAACACTACCTCGCTGCCCGGTGAGTTCGCGAATATCTGCTGAATCAGCGGCGCTGGTACTTCGCTGTATCCATACTGATCCAGAAAATAGATCGCTGTGCGTGCTCTCGGCGTATGGGCCTGAATCAGCTTGAAAACAGCAGGCGAAGCTGAAACAAAGTCTTCATGAATGACGTGTATTGTATTGCCGATCTGGTGACCAAAGCCCCGTTTCTGCAGGACCATCTTCAAATGGGACAACGCTCGACGGTCCTTGTCAATGAAGACATATTGGACATCCAGCTCGATGGGCTTTGTCCTCTTGGCATTGATGAGCGTTCGGGCCTCTTCGACTGCGTTGAGCATGCGCAGCGGAGAGCCAAGTATCTCCTTGGCCTGCCCTTTGAGTATGTAGAGCCCCCCCCCGCAGAATCCGTCAACGAGCGTGATTCGAAGACGCTCCCGCCCTCGCGCATTGAGGGTTCGTTGCTCGAAATACCGTATCAGGTAGCCGACCAACACCTCGTGCTTAGTGACGCTATGCGGATCGATCTCTGCCGGTCCGTCCTCCCAGTTGTAGTGACTTTTTGCCAAGAGCAAGCCTTTCTGCAGAGCTGAAGTCGTACGCCGCTACACCCCACTCCCGGTGTTTGGGAATTGATCCCAATGACGCCCCCCCAAGGAACGACCGGCTTTTCCTTTTCCAACAGCAGCGAGTTTGACCTCCGAGCCACCATTCCTGACGATGAAGATCGGCGTACGGCCAGTCACGGCTTGTGCCGCTTGCTCCAACGGCGCCCAGTGCCCCCACTGTTTGAAGTGAAAAGCCACCCCGGTCTTGTTGCATTGTTTGCGCAGATCGTTAGGCCATTTTGGGTCCATAGGACGTGATCCAGGCCCAGACTCGCCGCCAGCAATCACCCAGTCCACACGAGTGCCCAGTTCCCCAATTTGAAGCCAACGGCTCAGATCCAATGGTCCCAACAGTGGCTCGCACGACAAGAACCGGACGGCAGGTGTCTTGAACTGGAGCAAGTGCTTCAATCGCTTGTCAGCTGCACTCTGGTTCTCGACTGTTGCGCCAAGCCAAACGTTAGAGGGAAATTCATAGCCCTTGGGCAACTGCTTGCGCACCAAGTGAATACGCTTGGTCAATAGCAGCCAGTCCAAATGAGGTGTTGCTGCAATGAGGTCTAGCAAGCGAAGCCGATGCGGAATCAAGTCCTCTCGGTTCTCAAAGACATCCGCCATGGACGCGCAAAACACCCGCCGACGAGTTTTGCTTTGCTCTGCTTCACGGTTCCACTTCAGAGGTTCTTTCCAGTGTACGTCTCCGAAAAAACGACGTTCGGACTTCGGCCCCCAAACGTCTTCCCCAAGGCGCTTTGCCCAAGTTTCAGCGTAGCAATGGTCACAGGCATCGGATACGCGGACACAACCCCACCACGGGTTGAAAGTGTGGTGGGTCCATTCAATGCGGGTGTCTTTTCCCATCAGTTGAGTTCTCAGGTGATGGCCGATAGCATGTAAATTTGTACAGTATAGTCTATGCGGGTAAAAGTCTGACATCGAGAGCGGTGAGCGCCCGCTCCACATGCTAGCCGCACGCAGCTAGCACCTGACTACCTCACTTCACAAGTGACCCCTTGCAAGCGCCATTAAAGTGATCCATGAATCCACCACTTTAGAAACTGCTCGGAACCAAAACAATGACAACTCTAATTGCGTGGGTCGCCATCGATCAAAACGTCGCGACGGCGGTGTACGTGGCGTCGGACAGTCGGCTCACATGGGGTGACCAAGGAAGATGGGATCTCGGGCGCAAGATCTTCGCTTCGGAGAAGCACCCCGAGATACTGGGTTACACCGGCGACGCCTTGTTCTGCTCGCAGGTCCTTGGACAAGTGATCTCGTATATCGACACGTGCGCACCGATGGAGATGATCGCGACCCATGTAGAGAAGTTCCAGAAGGTGCGACTCTTACTGGAACGTGCGTTCAGCACCTACCCGCAGACATTTTGCCTTCCGAATTTTTCAATTTTCTATCTCACGCGGGTTGGAAAGACTTGGGGTGCGTGCACATTCGTGTGGACGATGAACCGGGGCTGGAGTCCGACGGTGGTGCACGCGATTCCTGATACCTGGCAGCAAGTTTCCCTGATCGGATGCGATGACAGCATCCAGGCCAAGTCACAGTTAATTTTCATACCTCTCAAAAGTACGCCGTCAAATCCAAAATCGCTGAGAGCATCGAAAGTCAGCCAGATTCGAGGATTTCCATCAGCGCAGTTACAGCCGCCCTTTTTTGCTTGGCTGTGCCATGCGACCAGATGCGGGCAGAGAGTTTGTGGAATTTGGCCTCTTGCGGTGTTGGCGCCGTCTCGTGCACGCGCTCAATGTCGAGCCACCCGACTGAGAGACCGAGCGTCGATTCGATCTGGCGGGC